>JANPKP010000266.1:0-16484 GCA_031426095.1 Gemmataceae bacterium | reverse complement strand
GGGGTGGGTCGACGACCAGGGGTTCACACCCCTGGCTATTAACGGACACCCCGTTGGGGTTGGAAGAAGCGGGGGCGGGTTGGTCACTTCCCCGGCGTGAACTTCATCAGCTCCAGCGTGCTCGTGTTGCCGTTGCCGTGGTCGAAGACCTGCTTCACCACCCCGACGCCGTCGGCGTACCACGCCGAGATGGTCGTGGCAGGGCCGCCGTCGGCGGCCGGGCCGACGAACCGGACGCACACCGCCTTGTACTTCCCGGCCGGCACCTCGACCTCCACCACCCCCTCGACCGTGGCCGTCGCCGCCACCGAGTCGGACCCCAGCGGCAACGCCGACTCCCAGGTGGCCCCGGCCGTGAGCGGGTAGCGGAGGACGACCACGGGCTTGTCGAACGTGCCGTCGGCCCCCGGGCGGTAGACGCCGGCCGCGTCGAACGCCAGCTCCTCGACCGAGCCGCCGCTGTACTTGAGGGTGGAGACCGTCCGCCCGCCCTTCGCCTCGGCGGCCGTCACCTCGATGGAGAGGTCGTGCGTGGCCTGCCCGTCCGTGACCCGGAAGGCGCACGCGGTCCCCTTGCGGAGGGGGAAGTAGTCGGCCTTCTTGTCGGCGTCTCGGGGGACCGGGGCGGCGAGGGCGAACGCGGCGGCGAGCAGCACGGGGTTCATGGACGGCTCCGTTCGGGCGACGCGACACGGCTCGCCCCACGATACGCGGCCGCCCGCCGCGGGCCAAGCGGATGTTACTCAGGCGAGTGCGACACCGACGAGCTTTGTCTTCCACCCTGGTTCAAGTGATCCGCGGGATGATCTGGAACCCCGGTCCGTCTCCCCACACTTCAACCCACGGCTCCGACTCCTCCAGCGTCCACACCAGCAGCGGCCGCTCACGTAATTCTTCCCAGTCGTCGTCCGGCCAGGGAAAGTGCCACCCGCCCAAAACAGCGGCCGCTTCACCCGTGTACAACGGGCACACTGCCTGCCAGGTCCGGACATAATCCGCTGTCTCGGTGCCGGGCAGGGTGTCGGGCGGTGGCAGCGAACGGGCAGGACGCGCGTACAAGGCTCCGTCCGCCACGGGTGGGAGTACGGCCCGGGAGTCGTGCACCGCGGCCCCTCGCTCGCGGCCGCCGTGGAAAGTGTAGATGCTCAGCACGCCGGACGCCGGCCCAAGCCCGGCCGGCAGGAACCGGCAGTCTATGCTGAGCCAGTGTCGGGCCGGGGTGGAGGGTGAAGGGACGACGCCCGGACCGCCCCATATCGCGGCGACACCGCCGGGGGCCGGGGTACGTCCGAGCAGCACGCACGGCCGAACGAGCCGCTCGACTTCGTCGCTGAGGTTGGCTTCGGTCATCCGGTGCGTTCTCCCTACGTCGCGACCCCGTCACGCCGGCAGCTTCTTGCCCTTGGCGGCGAGCAGGCGTGCGAGTTGATCGGCGCTCAGGCGGGGGTCGTCGGTCAGGAGTGCGCCGAGTTCGGTCAGCACGAAGCCTTCGAGGTCGTCGCCGGTCCAGCCCTCTTCCACGAGCCGGCTGCCGATCGCCTCCAGAGCCTTGTCGCGGAGCTTATCCGTCCGCCGGCTCACGCTCCCCTCGTGCAACCCGAGGACGTGGGCCGCGTCCCGCTGGCTCATGCGGTAGCGCCAGCGGAGGCCGAGCAGGAGGCGTTCGTCGTCGCCGATGTCGCCGAGCCAGTCGCGGGCGGCCTGGACGAACGACTCGTGCCAGCGGGCGGCCGCGGCGGCCTCCTTCGGGGCCGCGTCGAACGGCAGGGCGATGTCGTCGTCCGGCAGCGACACGGCCGACGGGTGCTGGCGGAGCTTCGACAGGTGCCAGTTCTGGAAGACGCGGATGAGCCACGGGGCGAGCGGCCGCTGGCCGTCGTACCGGGCCAGGATCGGCAGCCCCTCGTCGCTCTCGGACACGATCAGGTTCGTCCAGAACTCGCTCACCGCCGTGTCCTGCCGCTCCTCGTCCCGCGGGTAGAGCCGCGACGCCCGCGCCCGCAGGGCGTCCACCAGGAGGCAGTCGCTGCGGCCGGTGCGGGCGGCGAACAGGAGTTCCCACGCCGGCGTCTGCCCTTCCAGGCAGCCGACGCACACGGCCCAATCGACGGCGTACAGCCCATCAATGTAAGTGGCCCACGACACTGGCTCGGGCAGCTTCGGGAGGTAGATGCCGAACGTCCGGCCGAGGTGCGTGTGGAAGCTCGGCTCGGCGACGCGGACGGCGGGCAGTTGCAGCCGGCAGAAGTGGTACAGGAGCGCGACCCGGCCCCGGTCGGCGGCGGACAGGGGTGGCGGCTCTTGGGGAAGCAAACGGGACTCCGGCGGCGGGTTCGTGGTCTTCGGCCCCGGGGGCGGTGTTCCGGGGGCGGCACGGGCGGCTCGTCCGCCCGCGTGAGTGGGCCCTGAGAACGACTCGGTCTTGTGGCCCGGGCTTCCAAGCCCGGGGTCGTGGACCAGCCCGGGCAAGGATGCCCGGGCCACAAGATTTTCATCTCGCGTTCGTTCCCGACACGGGCACGAGCCGCCCGTGCCACCCGACCGCTCTCCATCGTCACTGCGGCGAGTAGAGAATCACTTCCACCCGCGACGCCGGCAGCGGCCCCGCCTCTACTACCGGCGACGGCCCCATACCTAACCCCAAAGGCGTCATGGTCCGCCGGGTCCACCAGCCCAGTTTATGAACCCCCTGGCTCTTCAGGAACTCGACCACCGCCTCGGCCTGCTTCCGCGTCAGCTCCGCCGCCCCGTCCGTCGTCTGGTCGCGGGCGGCCGGGTCGCACAGGGCGGCCGCCACCACCTCGGCCTTGTCGTTCTTCACCCCCTTGAGCCACCCGGCCACCGCTTGAAGGTGGGTCCGCCCGCCGTCGGTGAGCACGGCCGTGTTCGCCTCGAACAGGTCGGCCGCGGCGTACACCATCCGCTCCCGCTTCTGCGCCGGGCGGACGAGGATCGGTACCGCGTTCTCGACGTACCCGCGGATGAGCGGCATCCGCTGGAAGGCGTCGGTGCCGGCTTTGATCGACCCGAGCGTGGCCTGCCCATCGCGGACGAACGCCCGCACTCCGGGAATCTCGGCCTCCACCGCCGCGACCGCCTGGTCGGCCCGCTTCAGGAACCCGGCGGCGTCGGCCGTCACCCCCTTGAGGTCGCGGTACAGGTCGTCGTCCTTCAGGAGCTTGGACACGGTGCCGTTGCTGGCGCGAATCTCCTTCAGGAGCAGCTCGGCCTCCGTCGCCGTGTCGCGGAGCTTGGCGGCCGCGTCGGCGAGGTCGGGCGGGACGGTGCCGGTGAGGTGGTTCGACGCGAGCTTGCCGGCAGCCGGGGTGCCCGGGCTGATGGCGATGACCTTCGCCCCGAGCAGCCCCGTGGAGTGAATCCGGACCGTGGCGTCGGCGTACAGGCGGTCGGCGAACTTGGCGTCGAGCCGGAGCTTGAGCGTGACCGCCGCCCCGGGCGTGTCGGCGTCGGGGTAGTCGATGGCGACGACCTGCCCGGCGTCCACGCCGCGGATGCGGACGGGGGCACCGGGGCTCACGTCGTGGACCTCGGGGAAGCCGACGGCGAGGTCCACCGTGTCGGCCCACAGCCCCTGCTTGGCCGCGATGCGGGCGACGCCGACCCCGCCGAGCCCGACGGCCGCGAGGACGACGAGCCCGAGGACGACCTGCTGCCACCGCGCGAGCGACTGCGACACGAGCGACCCCCCCGTTCGTGGGACGACCGGACACGCCCCGCATTATACTTCGCCGGCCGGCAGGGCGTATTGGAGGGGTGCGCTGAGGCCCGCTTATCTGGCCGTTCGATCCCTCCGGCGGAAGGGGTGGGGTGACATCGGGGCCTGTTCCGACGAGGCTCGACGAACGGAAAAGCCCCGGGACGGCCGTCCCGGGGCTTGGGTGTTTTCTGTTGCGGCGGGCGTTTACGACTTTTTCTTCCCCTTGCCGCCCTTCACGTTCACGTTGCCGGTCTCCTCGACCTTCAGCTCCTCCCGCCGCACGTCGCCGGTCACCGTCTTCTGGTCCGTCACCTTCCGCTTGCCGACGCTCACCTCCTCGGTCACGACGGCCTCCTTGGTGACGTGGACTTTCTCCTCGCGGACGGGGATGCGGATTTCCTCGGCCCGGGCGTCGATGGCCCCCGCCGGGACGTGCCCCACCACCTTCCGCCGCTCGATCACGACTTCCTCGCGCTCGACCGGGACGGTGACCTGCCGGCGCTCGGTGTGGACCTCCTTGCGGACGCCCACCTCGCCCGTCTGCACCCGCTCCTTGCTCACGTTCAGCCGCTCCTCGTGGAGGCGGATCGTCTGGTCGAAGGCGTGCTTGACGGCCCCGCGGGCGTGGTCCCAGCCGAGGCCGGTGGTGGAGGCGTGCTCCCGCTCCCAGCCGCCGCGGAGGTCGGCCTCGGCCTCGTCGAACGACCTGCCGGCGTGGGCCCGCTGGCCCTCCAGCCCGTAGCGGACGGCCGGCCGGTAGGTGTCGGCGGTGGCCCCCGCCGGCTTGTTCTTCTCGGCCGCGTAGTAGTCCCGGATCCAGTTGTCCTCGGTCGTCGGGTCGATCAGCTCGCCGACCCCCTTGCCGGCCAGCCCGCCGGCCGCCGCCCCGCCGACGATGGCCCCGACCACCGCCCCGACCGGCCCGCCGACGGACCCGACCGCCAGCCCGCTGGCCGCCCCCCCGACGATGGCCCCGATGCCCGTCTCGATCGGGTGCGACCCCGGCGAGTCCGTGAGCGGGTCGGCGTTGCGGCTGCCGTGCGGCGGCAGATCGACGGCCTTCTCGGGGGCCTTCTTCTTGGTCGCCATGATCCGTCCTCCGTAGGTGTCGGGGCCGGCGGTAAGTGCCGGCCGGTCGGGCCGGTGGGGACGGAGGCAACCGTTGTGCCAACGGCGTCGCCGGGGCAACGGCACCCGGGTTGCACTGGGAGTGGTGAGCGGCGGCCGGGCGGACGACCGAAGGTCTTCCCCCGGCCCGGTCTAAGTACCCCCCGGAGGCACGGCGATGCGGGTGATTTACTTCTTGTTCCTGCTGGCGTTCGCGGCGGTGGTGGGCGTGTTCGTCTACCTGAACAACCACGACGTGAGCGTGCGGCTGCCGGACCAGACGCGGGAAGTCTCCTTCCCACTCCTGGTGGGCGTGACGTACGGCCTGGGGATGCTCAGCGGGTGGACGGTGGTCGGCATGCTCCGCCGGTCGTGGAGCCGCGTGATCGACGAGCGGGCGTGACGAGCGGCACCGGTCCGGCGGCGCTTTATAGGGCGTGTCTCGGCTTTGCGGGGTCCAGGTCAGCGGCGGAGGCGTCCCGGACGTGGACCCCGCAAAGCTCGGACGCACTTTACGGGGCTGCGTGCGTGGCTTCCCCGCAGCCGATCAGCGCGTCGAACTCGGCCTCGGTCAACACCGGGACGCCGAGGGCTTTCGCCTTGTCGAGCTTGCTGCCGGCCTTGTCGCCGGCCACCACGTAGTCGGTCTTCTTGCTCACGCTCCCGCTCGCCTTCCCGCCCCGGGCCACGATCAGCGCCTCGATCTCGTCCCGCCCGTACCTGGCGAACGTGCCCGTCACCACCAGCGTCTTGCCCACCAGCGAGCCGCCCTCGCCGGTCGATTCCGGCACCACCCGCTTCTCCTCCGTGAGCGTCAGTCCGAGTTCCTTGAAGTCGGCGACCATGTTCCGCACCGGCTCGCTCCGGAAGTAGGCGCGGACGGCCCGCGCCCGCTCCTCGGCGAACCCGTCCACCCGGGCCAGTTCCTCCTCCGCGGCGTCCATCAGGGCGTCCATCGTGAGGAAGTGCTGGGCCAGGGCGTCGGCCATGCTGTCGGCCACCATCGGCACGCTCATGCCGGAGAGCACCCGCGTCAGCCCGCGGCCCTTGCTCGCGGCGATCCCTTCGAGCAGGTTGTCGGCCCACTTGCCGTCGGACTTGCCCTTCGACCCCTCCTTCTTCTTCGACGGGCGGGCGGCGAGCAGGTCGTCCTTCGTGAGCCGGTACAGGTCGGGCAGCGACTCGATCAGGTCGGCCGCGATCAGCTCGTCGGCGATGGCCTCGCCGAGCCCCTCGATGTCCATCGCGGTCCGGCGGGCGAACTGGAGGAGCTGCCGCTTGAGCTGGCCGCCGCAGGTGCCGCGGGGGGCCGTGCAGAGGTAGAACGGGCTGTCGGCCGCCTTCGCCGACGGCGACCCGCACACGGGGCAGGCGGCCGGGAACTGGTACACCGTCTCGGCCCCGGTCCGCGCCGCCGTCTCGACGCGGACCACCTGGGGGATGATCTCCCCGGCCTTCTCGACCACCACCATGTCGCCGACGCGGACGTCCTTGCGGGCGATCTCGTCGGCGTTGTGCAGGCTGGCCTTGCTCACGGTGGTGCCGGCCAGCTTGACCGGCGGGTCGAAGTGGGCGACGGGGGTGAGCTTGCCGGTCCGGCCGACCTGGCACTCGATCCGGGCCAGCCGCGTGACCGCCTGCTCGGCCTCGAACTTGTACGCCCGCGCCCACTTGGGGAACTTGCTCGTGTACCCGAGCCGCTCGCGCTGGGCGAACGAGTCCACCTTGATGACCATGCCGTCGGTGTCGTAGGGCAGCTCGTGCCGCTTGTCGTTCCAGGTGGCGACGTGGGCGATCACGGCGTCGATGTCCGGGCACGCGGTCGTCTCGGGGTTCACCGGGAAGCCGAAGTCCTTCATCACCTTCAGCGACTGCTGGTGCGACGCGACGGCGACGCCGTCGACGGCCCCGAGGGCGTAGGTGAAGAGCCGGAGCTTGCGGCGGGCCGACTCCTTGGGGTCGAGCAGCTTGAGCGACCCGGCCGTGAGGTTGCGGCAGTTGGCGTAAGCGGGTTCGCCCCGCTCGGCCCGCTCGCGGTTGATGCGGATCAGCTCGGCCCGCGTCATGTAGACCTCGCCGCGGACCTCGAACAGCTTCGGCGGTTTGTCCGCCCTCAACCGCAGCGGCACGCCCGGCATGGCCCGCAGGTTGTGGGTCACGTCGTCGCCCCGCTCGCCGTCGCCGCGGGTGGCCCCGACGGTGAGGACGCCGTCCTCGTAGGTCAACCCGATGGCGACGCCGTCGATCTTCAGTTCCACGACGTAGGTGATCGGCTCGCCGCCGAGGGCCTTGCGGGCGGACTTGTCGAACTCGCGGAGCATGTCCGGGTCGTAGCTGTTGTCGATCGAGAGCATCGGCAGCCGGTGGGCGACGGTGCGGAACTCGTCCACGGGGGCCCCGCCGACCCGCCGGGTGGGGCTGTCGGGCGTCACGAGGTCGGGGTGTTTCGCCTCAATCCCCGCGAGTTCGGCGAGGAGCCGGTCGAACTCCCGGTCGGAGATTTCGGGGGCGGCGTCGACGTAGTACTTGTGGTTGTGGTGGTGCAGCAGGGTCCGGAGCTCGGCGGCACGGCGGGCGGGCGTCATGGGCGGAACCCTCGCGGGACGGCAGTCGGGACGTGCCGGAATTGTGCCGCGGGGGCCGGGGCGGGGCAAGGTCGGGTGCGGGCGGGTCAACGCCGCCAGAACAGGAAGAACCAGAGGACTTGTCCGCCCGTGAGCAAAGCCGTGACGACGAACAGCACCAGCGCCAGGAAGCGACGACCAACCCACTCATCGCCCGCTTGTCGACGATCGGCCGCCAGTCGACACCAGGGCCGACCGGGGCAGGGTTGGCGCCCGACAGGAGCGGGTAGGTCGGGAGCGGCGATTCGTTCGCACTCAGGGTGTGTCTGGGAACCGAGCCGGGCCGTCCGACGTGGCGGAGTTACGTCGATCCGGTGTAGTTGGACCGAGATCCGAGCTTTACCGCATTCTCCCAGCGCGGGCGCTCGAAAACGCCGCAACAGCCCGGCCAGAAAAGGCTTGGGGAAACCGCCCCGCAGACATGCGGTAAAGTTGACCCTGTTTTCGAACGCAAAACCTTCCCGGGAAGCTACACCGGGCGTTACCGGGCGGGGTCGATCTTAAGGGGTTGCGTCGATCCGCCCGGCGGCGCTTCGGGCCGCGGAATTTGACGTAAGTCTCGCCGCGGGGTGGCCGCCCGTGGGAACCCCGGGATCGGTTTTCAGACACGCTCTCACGGCGAGTCCCCCGCCATTTGGCGGCGGACGGCTTCGATGTTGAACGCCCTCATCTCGTCCCGCCATTCCCGCTGCGACTCCTCGTCCTCGCCGGCCGCCGCGGCGGGGAGGGTGTCGTACCACGCGAGCCAGCGGGCGACCGACTCGGGGTCGGTGCCGTGCTCGTCGTCGGTCAGCATCCGGATCGGGCCCCGCTTCTCCTCGACCACCAATTCGGTCCCCACGGGCCAGGTGGCCGTGGCGTCGAGGACAACCACGCCGTTGCGATACGTTGCAGGGATCGCGCCCACCGTCGGCCCTCCCTCACACCCCGGCGAACAGCTCGGCCACGGGGCACGTCCAGCCGGGGAACAGGTCGTCGGCCGTCAGCGTGTCGGCCTCCGTCAGATGTCGCACCGTTCCGTCCGGGCGGTAGACGTGGATGGTCCGGCTCACCGGGTAGGCGACCCAGATGTGAGGCACCCCGGCCGCCAGATACTCGTTCACCTTGGCTTGAAGCTTGCCCGCACGGTCGCCCGGGGACACGGACTCGAACGCGAGGTCCGGGACCAACCGGGCGAAGCCGTCGGGCGATACGTCGTTCGGGAGGCGGCCGGAGCGGACGAACGACAAGTCCGGCTTGCGGACGTGGTCGGGCCGGTCCGGGAAGAGGACGTACCCGCCCTCCGCGTCGCACATGGTCCCGAGCTTGTGCTGCTTGACGAACGGGCCGAGCAGGATCGTCAGGTTGACGGTCAGCGAACTCGCCTTGTTCCCCATCGGCTTTCTCGCCCGCACCCCGTCGAGGAGTTCGAACCCCTTCGAGCGGCCGGACCGCTCGAATTGTTCGACCGTGTATTTCTTCTTCGCCGGCGTGGTGGACATGCTCGGCCTCCGGGGTCGCGGCGGGGTCGGACCCGCCCCGTCATCTTACCCCACCCACGCGGCGTCCGCACCGGCGGTCGCCACCAGCTCGGCGGGGGCGAACCACAGGGCCACCTCGGCGGCCGCGTTCTCCGGGCTGTCGCTCCCGTGGACGAGGTTGTTCTGCACGCTCAGGGCCAGGTCGCCGCGGATCGTGCCGGGGGCCGCCTTCGCCCCGTCCGTCGCCCCGATCAGGCCGCGGCCCACGGCCACCGCCTCCCGGCCCTCCCACACCATCGCCACCGTCGGCCCGCTCGTCAGGAACGAGAGCAGCGACTCGTAGAACGGCCGCTCCTTGTGGACGGCGTAGTGCTTCGCCGCCAGGTCGCGGCTCACTTGGAGGAGCTTGAGGCCGGCCAGCCGCAGGCCCTTCCGCTCGAACCGGGCCGTCACCTCGCCGACGAGCCGCCGCTGGACGGCGTCGGGCTTCAACAGGATGAGCGTCTGCTGCACGGGAGTTCCCCCTGGGAGTGGGTGGGCCGGCCGGGGCCGGGGCCACGCATTGACGGGCGTCAGGACGCAGGTAGGATGCGGACGGCCCCGGCGAACGTCCACCCGGGCGGCCTTCGCCCTGTCGCCGGCCGCCGCCGGCCGCTACAATGACCCCCGCTTCCCCCGATCCCCCGTCCCCCCGCGGCCCACCACGAGACGGCTCATGCCCTCCGACTCCGTCGCCACGTTCCTCGACAAGGCCCGGGCCAGCCACGCCCTCGACAGCCACCAGATCGACCAGCTCGCCACCCAGCCGGACGCCCCCCAGGCCGACCTCGGGGCCCTGTGCGAGTACCTCGAAGGCCGCCGCGTCCTCACCCGCTTCCAGGCCGACATGATCCGCGACGGGAAGGGGGCCGACCTCCACTTCGCCGGCTACCCGGTCCGGGACGAGCTCGGCCCGTGCCCCGGCGGCACCGCCTACCGGGCGGCCCACCCCGCGCTCCGCACCCCCGTCGTCCTCCGCCGCCTGCGGGCCGACTGGCTGGCCCCGGCCGACGACCCCGCCGCCTTCCTCCAGCGGGCCCGGGCGGCCAGCGCCCTGCCCCACCCGAACCTCGTGCCGCTCCTCGACGCCGGGTTCCACGGGGACGAGTTGTACGCCGCCCTCGACGCCCCGGCCGACGCCGCCACCCTCGACGCCCTGGTGAAGGACATCGGCCCGATGCCGGCCTTCCTGGCCGCCGAGTACGCCCGCCAGGCGCTGGCCGGGCTGCGGGCGGCCCACGAGCGGGGGCTCGTCCACGGCGACGTGCGGCCGGCCACCCTCGTCGTCGGCCCGCTCGCGGCGTCGAACAAGACCGGCCCGGACGGCAAGCCGAAGCTCCGCCCGGCCCCGACGGCGACCGTCCGCGTGGCCGAACTCGGGCTCGTCCCCGTCCGCCCGCCGGCCGCACAGGCCGCGCCGGACGGGGCGGCCCCCGACCCGGCCGCCCTCCCCTACCTGCCGCCGGAGCGGGTGGACGCCGCCGCGTACACCCCGGCCGGCGACCTGTACGGGCTCGGGGCCAGCCTCTTTTACCTGCTCACCGGCCGCCCGCCGTTCGCCGGGTCGTCGCCCGCCGACGTGCTCGCCAAGGTGCGGTCGGCCGACCCGCCGCCCCTGGAGGCCGTCCGGCCCGACCTGCCGGCCCCGCTCGTGGCGCTGGTGACGCAACTGCTGGCGAAGGCCCCGCACGCCCGCCCGGCGACGGCCGCCGAGGTGGACGCCCGGCTCGCCCCGTTCGTCCGTTCGGCCCCGGCCGCCCCGCCGGTGGCGCTGGTGGTCCCGGCGGCGGCGGCCCCGGCCGCGTACCACGCCACGGCGGTCCCGCACCACGGCGACGACGGCGACGTCGCCATGACGGCCCCGGCCGCGCCGGTGGCCCCGGGCGAGGACGAGTGGATGGCCGAGGGGGGCGGGTCGTTCACCGGCGGCGCAGCGGCCGCCCCCCGGGCCCCCCGGGTGACGACGGCCGAGGACAAGAAGAAGACCAGGAAGCTGATTATCCTCGGCATCCTCGTCTGGGGCGTCGGCATCGGCGGGTGGGTCGTGTACGGCATCCAGAAGGGCTGGTTCGGCTCCGAGCCCGAGAAGCCGGCGGTGGAGAAGCCGAAGCCGACCCCGAAGCCGCCGGGCAACAAGCCGAAGACCCCCGGGGCGGCGTGACCCGAGTCGGGCGACGGGACGCGGACGACGCGGTTCGGAGCGGACGCTAAATCACAAACCCGATCGGGGCCTGACCCTCTCCGTCCGCGTCTTCCCCGCGTCCGACCGCGGAGGCCTGCGAGCACACCAGCCCGCTCGGAGGCCCGTCACGCCGCCGACTCTCAGTATCGACCCGCCGGCCGATCTGGCCCGGTTCAGGCTCCCGGCCGCCGTCGCGGTCCGGCTCCGGTCGCTGCTCGACCGCCAGGACGCCTGTCAACCCCTTGGCTTTTGACACCCGCCCGGCGTGCGGTTACGCTCGGCCCGTCGGCCGGGCCGTGGACCATCACCGGTAACCTCGGGGTGACCGGCCGGCGGTCGGTCGAAACACCGGCTCGTCAACGAAGGCAGGGTGTCGATGGATGGCCAGATGTTCGACGGCAGCAGCCTTCCGGCCGACCTGGACGCCCGCGTTCGCTCGGAGATGCGTGGCGGCGAGCGGCCGCTCTGGGTCGGGCAGCCGCGGCCCGGGCGGTTCGCACGCCGGTCCATCCCGATCGTCCTCTTCGGCATCCCCTGGACCGCCTTCGCCGTGTTCTGGATGGCCGCGGCGTCGGGCATCCTCTTCGGCGGGTTCGCCGGCAACGGCGGCCCCGGCGGGTTCGAAGCGTTCCTCGCCTGCTTCCCCCTGTTCGGCCTCCCGTTCGTGCTCGTCGGCCTCGGGATGCTGAGCTCCCCATACTGGCTGGTGCGGCAGGCCCGGCGGACGTGTTACGCCCTGACCGACCAGCGGGCGATTCTCTGGCAAGCGGGCCAGTTCGGGAGCGTCAGCGTCCGGTCGTACACTTCGGAGGCGCTCGGCAAGACACACCGCACCGAGTACGCGGACGGGTCCGGCGATTTGGTCTTCGAGGAGGTCGTAACGGTCGGGCGTGACAGCGACGGCGACCGGACCACGACCCGCCACGGGTTCATGGCTATCGGCAACGTGCGCGAGGTCGAGGAGCTGCTGCGGCGGGTTCTGCGGCCCGGCGGCGACCAAAGATCCGCCGGCGGGTAAGGTTGGTCGTTCGGCGAGAAAAAATGAGTCACCGGTAGGCTGGACTTTCGCCTTCGCGGCCGGGCAGTTGGCGAGGCCGGCCGCTGAGCACGGTTCGCCCGAAAATCCAATCAGTCAAATCCCTTACGGCTTCCGACTGGCAATTGTGAAGACTTTACCGCTCGTTCCCGAGCGGGAACGCGGAAGCCCTTCCCTGCTCGCCGCTTGCGGGATTTTCCACTCGCGAATTGCGGTAGAATCCGGTAACGGCGGCCGCGGCAGGAACGGCCGCTCGAAGACGCGGTAGAAGAGCCACGCCGCCGGCACCGTGGCGGTCACCACCGCGACTTCGCCGACGGCCGCCGCCGCGTCGCCGAGCCAGCCGCGGCGGCGGAACGCTTCCAGCACCACCCACGCCGTCGTCAGGAAGCGGTAGTGCGTCAGGTAGAGGCTGTACGAGATACCACCGAGCCACGCCAGGACGCCGGCCGCCGCCCCGCCGCCGCTCAAGCCCGCGCACGCCAGCAGGCCGAAGCACGCCGCCACCGCCGCGAGCAGGTCGTGCAACGGCCAGAACAGCGGCGTGAACGTCGCCGCCACGAACAGGGCCGCGACCCCGCCGGCCGCCAGCCCGCACCCGAGCCGCGACGGCGTCCGCTTCCAGCCGCCGAGGATCTGGGCCGCGTACACGCCCAGGAACCACTCGGCGTAGCGGTCGAGGAAGACGTTCCGCACCGGCAGCGGCTGGTACGCGAGCAGCACTTGGAGCAGCGCCAGCCCCGCCAGCGTCGGCCCGTACCCGACCCGCCGCACGACCGCCAACAGGGCCGGGTAGAGCAGGTAGAACTGCGCCTCGTAGAGCAGCGTCCAGAAGACCGGGTTGAGGCTCAGGGCGTCGGGCCAGAGGTGCTGCAACAGCGCCGCGTTCGCCGCCACGTCCGCGAGCCGGAAGGCGTCCGCCCACCCGCCCGGCTCGGGGTTCCCGGCCAGCTTCGCCAGCAGCCACGGCGTGCCGACCATCGCGGCCGCGAAGCCGACGCTGGCCAGATAGGTGGGGTAAAGCCGGTGGAAGCGCCGCCCGAGGAACCGCCCCGCCGCCACCCGCGTTTCGCCCCTGCGGGCCTGCGGCAGGTGGATGCAGAAGCCGCTGACGACGAAGAAGAGGTTGACGCCGACGTACCCGTACTGCACGAGGGCGAAGCCGAGCAGGTACGCCGTCGAGGCGTCGGCCGGCAGGCTCGCCGGGTGGAGTTGGGTGCTGGTGCCGGGGTGGAAGTGGGTCCACCCGTGGTACGCCACCACCCACAGGGCCGCCACCCCGCGCAGGCAGTCGAGGAACCCCAGCCGGCCGGTGCCCATCGCGACTCCATTCGCGGCCGAAAGCTAGGAAATAACCACAGAGTCACGGAGAACACGGAGCAAAGCCGAACACCGAGAAGAACCAGGCGTGGGTTTCGGACTTCTCGGTGTTTCCTCCCTCGGTGGTCTCCGTGACTCTGTGGTGAATTCTCTCCGCTCGACTACTTCCGCGCCTTCTCGTAGCGGAACGGCAGCCAGTGGCCGTTCCCCTTGCTGCTCTCGACGCACTTGCTGATGAACAGCATCCCCTCGACGCCGTCGTAGATGTTCGGGTAAACCGTGTCCCGCGGCTCGAACGGCTGCCCGGCGGCCCGCTTCACCATCGCGTCGTAGGCGGCCGTGTAGATGCTGGCGAACGCCTCGAAGAAGCCCTCCGGGTGCCCGCTCGGCAGCCGCGTGGCCGTGCCGGCCGCCGCCCCGAGGTACGGCCCGCCGTTGCGGGTGTAAACCTTGTACGGTTCGCCGTTCTTCCGCAAGACCAACTCGTTCGGGTTCTCCTGGTGCCACACCAGCGACCCCTTCGTCCCGTCGATCTCGATCGAGCAGTCGTTCTCCCGCCCGTGACTGATCTGCGACGCCGTCACCGTGCCCAGCCCGCCGTTGTCCCACCGCACCACGGCCGTCCCGTAGTCGTCCAGCTTCCGCCCCGGGGCGAACGTCTTGAGGAGGCACGAGATTTCGGTCGGCTGCAGCCCGGTGATGAACCGGCCGAGGTTGTAGGCGTGGGTGCCGATGTCGCCGAAGCAACCGGCCGCCCCCGACTTCGACGGGTCGGTCCGCCACGCCGCCTGCTTCTGGTCGCTCGTCTCGATGCGGTCGCGGAGCCACCCCTGGATGTACGTCGCCCGGGTGGCGTTCACCTCCCCCAACTCGCCGTTGAGGACCATCTCCCGAGCCTGCCGGACGAGCGGGTAGCCCGTGTAGGTGTGCGTGACGGCGAACACCACCTTCGCCTTCTCGACGACCTTCAGCAACTCCTCCGCCTGGGCCAGGTCGAACGTCATCGGCTTGTCGCAGACCACGTTGATGCCCGCCTCCGCGAACGCCTTGGCGATCTCGAAGTGCGTGTGGTTGGGCGTGGTGACGCTGATGAAGTCGACGCCGTCCTTGCGGCCCGCTTCGGCCTTCGCCATCTCGGCGAACGACGTGTACGCCCGGTCGGCCGGGATGTCGTAGTCGGGGGCCGACGCCTTCGCACGGGCGGGGTCGGACGAGAGCGCCCCGGCGACGAGGACGGCCCGGTTGTCGAGGACGGCGGCGGTGGCGTGGACGCGGCCGATGAAGCTCCCCTGCCCGCCGCCGACGAGGCCCATGCGGAGCTTGCGGTCGAGCGGGGCGTTGGTCGGCATGGCCGGGACTCCGGGGGGGGCGACGGGGATCGGGAGAGGGGCCGCACGGCCCCGGGATGTGAGGGCGATTCTACGGAGCGGGCCGCGGGCGGGGAGCGCCCGCGGCCCGTCCCCGCCGTCCGACATGCCGCCCGAACGCCCGCCCCTTACTCGTCCGTCAGCCCCTTGTAGTTCCGCATGACGAGGTGGCTGTTGATCTTCTGCACGAGGTCCAGGGCCACGCTGATGACGATGAGCAGGCCGGTGCCGCCGTAGAAGCTCGCCACCCGCGGGTCGACGCCGAGTTCGCTGGAGATCACGTTCGGGATGATGGCGATGATCGCCAGGAAGGCCGCCCCGACGTAGGTGATCCGCATCAGCACCCGCTCCAGGTAGTGGGCCGTGTTCTTGCCCGGCCGGTACCCGGGGATGAAGCTCCCGTAGTCCTTCAGGTTGTCGGCGATCTCCTTCGGGTTGAAGGTGATGGCCACCCAGAAGTAGCAGAAGACGTAGATCATCACCACGTACAGGATGTTGTACACCCACGACCGGTGGTTCTGGAACACCTGCATCAGGCTCCCGGCCCACGACGCCTCGGTCGCCTGGTAGATGACGTTGAACAGGAAGTACGGCAGGATCAGGAGCGTGCTGGCGAAGATGACCGGCATGACGCCCGAGGCGTTCACCTTCATGGGGAGGAACTGCCGGGTGCCGCCGTACACCCGCCGGCCGCGGACGTGCTTGGCGCTCTGCGTCGGGATGCGCCGCTGGGCCTTCGTCATGGCGATCACGCCGACCACCACGGCTACGAACAGGAAGGCCAGGACTAAGAGGATTTCGAAGCTCACGTCCCCGCCCCCGCCGCCGAGGGTGAAGAGCGACTCCTTGAGCTTGCCGGTGGTGCTGTCGAACAGGAGGGTGCCGGTCGCCTCCGGGATGCGGGCCACGATCCCGGCCATGATGATGAGCGAGATGCCGTTGCCGATCCCGTACTCGTCGATCTGTTCGCCGAGCCACATGAGGAAGACCGTCCCGGCCGTCATGGTGACGACGGCCGTGAGCCCGAACCAGTAGAGGTTGACGCCGACGTCGTACCCGGCCGCCGCCCCCCCGAACCCGCCGTCGGCCGTCTCCGGCCGCATGATCTGGTTGGCCACCAGCAACGCCTGCACGGCGCAGATCGGCACCGTCAGCCAGCGGGTGATCTCGTTGAGCTTCTTCCGCCCGCTCTCGCCCTCCTTCCGCAGCCGCTCGAGCGACGGCAGGACGCCGCTCGAAAGGAGCTGGATGATGATGGAGGCCGAGATGTACGGCATGATGCCGAGGGAGAAGATGCACGCCTGGCTGAGGTTCCCGCCGGAGAACATCGACACGAACCCGAGGACCTGGCCGAGCGCCCCGCCCTGGGCGTTCGCCATCTTCTCCCCGAGCTTGACCTGGTCGACCATCGGCAGCGGGACGTAGTACCCGATCCGGTAGACGGCCAGGAAGATCAGGGTGATGATGATCTTCCGACGCAGTTCCGGAATCTTGAAGATGGTCAGGAGGTGGTTCATGGTCGCCCCTCCGGGGCGGAATGAAGGCGGGGAACGGTCGAATCAAAAGGACGGGCCGGGCCACCGGTCTCGTCGCGCCGCGGCACCCGCCGGCCCGCTCGCGCCCGCGGCCCG
>JANPKP010000265.1:0-12528 GCA_031426095.1 Gemmataceae bacterium | reverse complement strand
CTCTTGGCCGTCGGGTTGGTGACGGTGAACCCGCGCTTGTTCAGGTCGTCGTGGAAGTCGATCACGGCCCCGTCGAGGTAGAGCATCGACCGCTTGTCGACGACGACCTGGACGCCGTGGAAGTCGAGCAGGTGGTCGGTCTTCTCGTCGTACTTCGGGTCGAGGTCGAGCTTGTTCTGGAACCCGCTGCAGCCGCCCCCCTGGACGCGGACGCGGAGGTAGAGCTTGCCGCCGGCATCGACCGACCCGCCGGCCTGCACGTCGCCCATCGCCCGCTTGACCTCCTCGGCCGCCCGCTCGGTCACCGTGATCGGGGCCTTGGCCGGGGCGGTGTCGGTCATCCGGCCCAGAGTCGTCGGTTCGGTCGCCGTCGCCATATCGCACCTCGTGGAAAGGGAGTTTGGGTGGTCGTGTGCCGGGGGATACCGGGGAGGCACCGTCAGTTTACACCGCCGGGCAAGGCCGCGTCAGCCGCCGACGGCGACCGGCTCGCGGCTTTCGGCCGGAGCCTCCACGTCCTGCTTGTCATGGAAGTTCTTGATGGCCGCCTTGATGGCGTCCTCGGCCAGCACCGAGCAGTGGACCTTGACCGGCGGGAGGGCCAGTTCCTCGACGATCTGGGTGTTCTTGATGCCCATCGCCTCGTCCACCGTCTTGCCCTTGAGCCACTCGGTGGCCAGGCTGCTCGATGCGATCGCCGAGCCGCAGCCGAACGTCTTGAACTTGGCGTCCTCGATCAGCCCGGTGGAGGGGTTGACGCGGATTTGCAACTTCATCACGTCGCCGCACTCGGGGGCCCCGACGAGCCCGGTGCCCACGTCCGGGTCCTTGGCGTCGAAACTGCCGACGTTCCGCGGGTTGTTGTAGTGTTCGAGAATCTTGTCACTGTAAGGCATGGTCGTCTCCCGTATCAGTCAGAGGGCGCTGGCAGTGCAATCGGTTCGGTCAACGGACGGGGTCAGTGCGCCGCCCACTCGATCTTCGTGATGTCGATCCCCTGCTGGACCATTTCGAACAGCGGCGACATCTCCCGCAGCCGGCTGACCTCTCGGACGACCAGATCGACCACGTAATCGACCTCCGCCTCGGTGTTGAACCGGCCGAGGCCGAAGCGAATGCTACTGTGGGCCAGCTCGTCGCCGACGCCCAACGCCCGGAGCACGTAGCTCGGCTCCAGGCTGGCGCTCGTGCAGGCCGACCCGGACGAGACGGCCACGTCCTTGATCCCCATCATCAGCCCCTCGCCCTCAACGTAGGCGAAGCTGATGTTGGCGTTCCCCGGCAGCCGCTCGGTCGGGTGGCCGTTGAGGTACGTCTCGGGCAGCTTGTCCATGATCCCCTTGCGGAGCCGCTCGCGGAGTGCGAACGTCTTCTTGCTCTCCTCCGGCATCTCCCGGCGGGCGATGTCGCAGGCCGCCCCGAGGCCGACGATGAAGGGGACCGCCAGGGTGCCCGACCGCATCCCCCTCTCGTGCCCGCCGCCGTCCTGCATCGGCTCCAACCGGACGCGGGGGTTCTTCTTACGGACGTACAACGCCCCGACGCCCTTCGGGCCGTAAACCTTGTGCCCACTGAGGCTCAGGAGGTCGATGCCCATCTCCTCCACGTCGACCGGCACCTTGCCGACCGACTGCACGGCGTCGACGTGAAATAGTACGCCTTTCTCCTTGCAGACCGCGCCGATGCCCTTGACCGGGTTGATCGTGCCGATCTCGTTGTTGGCGGCGATGACGCTCACCAGCACCGTCTTGTCCGTCATCGCCTCACGGACCTGTTCCGGGTGGACCTGCCCGAACTTGTCCACCGGAAGGATCGTGACGTGGCACCCCTCGCGTTCGAGCCGCTTGAGCGGGTCGAGGACGCACTTGTGTTCGACGGCCGTGCTGATGAAGTGGTTGCCCTTCTTTTTGTACATCGCGGCCACGCCCTTGAGGGCGAGGTTGGCCGACTCGGTGGCCCCGCTCGTGAAGATGATCTCCTTGCCGCTGGCCCCGATCAGATCGGCGATTTGGTCGCGGGCCTCTTCGACCGCGGCCTCGGCCTCCCAGCCGAACGGGTGGCTGCGGCTGGCCGCGTTCCCGAACTTCTCGGTGAAGTACGGGAGCATGGCGTCCACCACCCGGGGGTCGGTCCGGGTGGTCGAGTTGTTGTCCATGTAGATCGGCAGCTTGACCATGAGGCGATGCACTCCTGAAGCGGAACGGGGGCCACAGGCGTCCTGAAAGGAACCCCGGGCCTCAAACGCCCGACACTTCAACCGCAGGCGGGTCGGCGGTCGAACAGCAACTTTTCGAAAGCGAGAGTAGCGGCGAGGGCAGGGTGGCGTGGCTCGAGCCCGGCTCGAACAGCTCGGCCAGCGTCACCCCACGCAGTACGCCCATGAGCCGCCGTTGGACCTCGGCCATCGGCCCCTTCACGGTGCAAACCGACTCCAGGGAGCAGGCCGGCTCGTGAGTCCGGTCGTCGGTGCTGCACACGGTGATGCGGAAGCCGTCCTCGAGCGACTCCAGCAGTCCCGCGAGGCTGACCGCCGCCGCCGGCCGTTGGAGGGCGTACCCGCCTTTCACCCCCCGGTGGCTGGCCACGAACCCCTTCTGGCACAACTCCTTGAGGATGTTGGCCACGAACGGCCGGCTGAGGCCGAAGGCCTCGGCGATCGCCCTTGCGTTGCCGCCCCCGGACCGCTTATGCAGGTACGACAGGATGAGGAGGGCGTAGTCGGCCTTGCGACTTAGCAGCGTCATGAACGCCCCCCGTGAGTTGGTGTCGATGAATCAGCATCCCGTCAGTTCTATTTTTAGGCAGCGCCTCGCCGGAGACAAGTGTGAATTCTCAGACTCTGCCCCCGGGGGTCGCTGGCCGGCCGGGTCGAATACATCTCGTCCTCCGCTCGCTCGTCGTCCGGCCGGCTGTCCCGCGGCCCGGTTTCGCCGTTCCGTTTTGGGCGGTGGCCGTTGCGATCGTGTTGTCCGCCGCGGCGTTGCGGCTCGCCTGGGTCAACGACATCGAATACAAGGCCGACGAGCAGGCCTTTTACGAAATCGTCCGCTCCGTGCGGGGCGGGGCACCGTGGCCGGCCTTCGGGTTGCCGTCGAGTCAGAAAATCCCCACGCACGGCATGATGGTTTGGGTCTTCCTCCTGCTCGATGCGGTGGTGCCGAGCGACAGCCCGACCGACCTCGCCCGCCTCTGCCAGGGCTTAAACGTGCTGGCGGTGGCCGGGCTCGTCGTGTTCGCCCGCGAGTGTGTCCGCCCGCCGGCCCGTGCCGTGTGGCTGTGGGGGGCGGCGGTCGCGGCGGTCAACCCGGTCGCCGTCGTGATGCAGCGGAAGATTTGGAACGTCTCGATCACCCCGGCGGTCCTGCTCGCCGTCCTCGTCGGCTACTGGCACCGCGACCGCCGCTGGGGGGCGTTCCTGTGGGGGTCCGCCGTGATGGTGGTCGGCATGATGCACGCCGGCGGGCTGTTCCTGGCCGCCGGGCTGGCCGGCTGGGCGGCCCTCCACGACCGCCGGCGGGTTCGTTGGGGATGGTGGGCGGCCGGGTCTGCGGCCACCGGCTGGCTCCTCGTCCCGTGGGCGCTCGCGATCCTTGGGGGCTCGCCGGTGGCGTCGTCGGGCCGCATCAAGTGGACGAACCCGCTCACGCTGAGCTTCTTCACCCGCTGGCTCACCGAGCCGTTCGGGTTCGGCCTCCCGCACAGCCTCGGCCACGACTTCGCCGACTTCCTCCGCCACCCGCTGATCGAAGGTACGCCGACCTACCTCATGGCCGCCGCCCACGCCGCCCTCGGTGCGGTCGCGGTCCACGTCCTCGCTCGTGCCTGGCGGAATCGCGGGCGAACCACACTCACCCCGACGGCGGACGAGGCGCGAACGCGGCACTTCATCGGGGCGGTGCTGGTCGCATTCGGGGCGATCTTCACGCTGACGTGGCTGCCGATCTGCCGGCACTACATGATCCTGACGTTCCCGGCGATGTACGTCTGGCTCGCCGCCCTCGCCCTCGCCGACCGCCGGCCGTTCGGGCGGTGGACCCGCGGGCAAGCCGCCCTCGCCGTCTCGGTCGCCGTGCAACTCGCCGTGTCGGTCGGCTTCCTGTCGTACATCCACGACGCCCACCGCACGATCCGCGGCGACTACGGCACCCCGTACTCGGCCCAACTACTCTACGGGCTGCCGCCGAAGTAGTTGGCCCGCACGAACGCCTCGGCCTCGGCTTTCGTATGAAGCCGTCCTTCGAGCTGCGCTTCACGCACGGCGTCGAGGATGCGCTTGAACTCGGGACCGGGGGTCAGCCCCATCGCAATCAGGTCTTCGCCCGTGAGCAGCGGCGGCGGGTTCAGCACCTCCGGCGGCGTCTCCCGCAAGAGCCGTTCGCAGAACTCGACCGCTTCCAAGCTCCGCCCACTTGCGAGCGCGTCGGCCCGGTGCAGCGCCAGCAATTCGCCGACGCCCGGGTGAATCAACACCGGCTGGAGCCGACTCGTACGCATCGTCGGGGCGTCGGCGAGGTACTGGTGCTTCTCCACGAGCCACACCAACCGGCCCTTCTCGGCGGCCGACAGCTTGAGCCGGTCGGCGATCTTCGCGGCCATGTCGCGGCCGACGTGTTCGTGCCCGTGGAAGGTGTACCGCTCGGCCGACCGGGCGAAGACCCACGGTTTGCCCACGTCGTGCAGCAGGGCGGCGAACGCCAGTGGGAACGACACCGCCTCCTCGGCGGGCCACGCCGGCCCTTCGAGGAGATCGACGACGCGGAGCAGGTGATCCCACAGTGTGCCCGTGGGAGCGGCCGGCAACCCCTGGGGCAACGTGAACGTGGGCACCAACTCGGGCAACACCGGCTCGATCAGGTCGAAATCGCGGATCAGGCGGACGCCGCGGCCGCGGGTGGGGTGGGCGAGGAGTTTCCGCAACTCCTCGGCGATCCGCTCCGCGCTCACGACGCGGATGTCGGCCGCCGAGCGGCGTGCCGCGGCCAGGGTGGCGGGATCGACCGCGAGGTCGAAGCGGGCCGCGATCCGGACCGCCCGGAGCATCCGCAGCTTGTCCTCGGCGAAGCGGGCCGCCGGGTCGCCGATGGCCCGCAACACCTTTGCGTCGAGGTCGGCCCGCCCGCCGACGAAGTCGTGCAATTCGCCGGCGACGGGGTCGAAGAACATGCCATTGACGGTGAAGTCCCGCCGCTGGGCGTCCTCCTCGGGCGACGAGAACCGGACCGTCTCGGGCCGCCGGCCGTCGACGTAGGCCCCGTCGGAGCGGAACGTCGCCACCTCCACCGCGTGGTGTTCGCCGCGGTCGTCCCGCGGGCCGATCACCTCGATCACGCCGAAGTTCGCCCCGACGCCGACCGAGCGGCGGAACAGGCGTTGGACCTGCTCGGGCGTGGCGTCGGTGGCCACGTCGTAGTCGGCGGGCACCCGGCCGAGGAGTTCGTCGCGGACGCACCCGCCCGCCCAGAGGGCCCGGAACCCGGTGCCCTGAAGTCGTCGCACCACGTCGAGGGCAAATTCGCGGTCGGTCATGATGGGGAAATGGTAGCAGAACCGCGTCGAACTCACCCTGCCGCGGCCGCCTTCCGCAGCGTGGCGAAGGCGACCAACTCCGGGTAAAAGGCGTGGAAGTCGGCCGCCAGCCCCGTGTCGGCGGCGAGCAAATCGGGCATGGCGTCGTGCAGCCGCACGTCCCGCTTGGGCATCCGGTCGGCGATCCGCCGGGACACGGCCGCGAGCGTGTCGGCGATGCCGGCGGGGGTGGCGTAAATGAACAGCCGGTCCTCGGCCACGTACCGCCGGAGGAACATCCCCGCCTCCGCCGGCACCGCCGCCGACCAGTCGAGCAGCACGCGGTTGCAGCGGTCGGCGAACGCCCTCAGCGGCTCGGTCGAGTAGCGGACCCAGTTGCGGGCCAAAATGTGGTCGTAGTAGATGTCGATGACGATGCCGGCGAACCACCCGAGCTTCCCCCCGAGCCGGCGGATGCTCCGCTGCACCATCGGGTGGCGGTCGGTGAACGAGTCGACGGCCCGGTGGAGGTGGACGCCCTTCTGCACGGCCGCCGGCAGGGCGGCCACGTCCGGCCCCTTGACGAAGTCGGCGACGACGTTGCCGACCATCGACTCGGGCGTCCCGTCGGACAGGTGCAGGTGGGCCAGGAAGTTCACGGCCGGCCGATCAGTAGAAGGACTTCTCGAAGTAGATGCTGGCCCCCCCGAGGGCCGACCCGCCGCGTGTGAACGTCTCGTCCAACCGTTGGACGACGACCGAGTCGCCGTCCTTCTTCGCGTCCGGGGCGTGAATCTTGACGAACCGCCGGCCGCCGAGTTGCGCGGCTTTTTGGATGGCAGCACGGACCGCGGGGATGTTACTCCCGCCACCGGTCAGGATCAACTCCTGCATCGGGAAGGGTGGCAGGCCGTCGCAGAACTTGACCGTCTCGGCCGCGAGTTGCTCGCCGAACGCGACCACGCAGTCGCGGACGATTGTCGATTCTACACCGGCACCGATGGTGCCGACGCCGACCCTCTTGAGCGACTTCCCTTCGCCGTAAGCCTTGTGTTGGAAGTCCACCAGATCGAGTGGCAGGGCCACGTTCTTGAGCCACTCGCCCTTCTCCTTCGGCAGGGCGGCGAACACCTTCGCGTCGAGTTCGCCCACCCCGAGGGCGACGGAGTGTTGCTTCAACGAGAACGCGACGTCCGGGTCGTCCACGTCCTTGCCGCCGGGGTTGAGGTCGAGGGCCGCGAAGTCGGTCGTGAACGCCCCCACGTCGATCACGAGCGCCCGATACGCCGTGTGGTGCTTCGCGTCCTTCAAGACGGTGATGAGCGGGCCACGCGAGAACATGTTGCCGATGTGGACACGCCCTTTGTGGAGGACGTTCGTAGCTTTCGTGAGAATCCCCACGACGTTCGAGTACGGTTCGGTCACGACCGGGCGGTCCGGGTGGACCGGCCAACCGGCCGAGGTCAACGCTTTTAACAGGATGGCACAGCCCGGGTGGGACTCGTACCCCCGGCCGCCCGCGAAGGCCGGCACGGCGAGCCGCACCGGAATGGCCTCGAAGTTGAGCCCGGTCGCCTTCAACCGCGAGCAGGCGTCGAGGACGTACTTCCTGAGCCAGTTGAAGAAGTGCGGGGCCAGGGAGGCGGCCACTTTGTGCTGAGTCATTTCGGGCGTCGGCACCGGGCGGGCGGGCACGCCGGACAGGGCGCTCGCGGCGGACACCAGTTGGGAGACGTGCTGGACCTGTGCCGCGGGCACCCCGAACCTGGCGGCCAACTCCTTGAACTCGTCCGAGCCGAGCAACGCTTCCAGCGGCGACTTCGTGGGCCCGTCCGGGGTGGGCGGGTCGGCGAAGATCGCCTTCTTCCAGTTCTGGTGGACGAAGATGCCGTTGCCCGGCTTGCGGTTCGCCGCCTTGTCGCCGAACTCGATCACGAAACCGCCGGCCGACCGGTCCACGACCGCCACGGACGGGACGCTGAAATCGGCCTCGTCCACCCGCCGGACGGGGTTCTTGAGCAGTTCCGCGTCCGCCCCCGGGTCGCGGCGGAGCGCGACCTTCGTGAACGCGCTCCCGAAGTCGATGCAGAAGACCCGGTCGCCCATTCGTCACCTCACCGGCCCACGAGCGCGGGAAGTACCAAGTAAGTGCCGCCGTCCTCCTCGTCCATGACCCACCCCGGCCGCACGATCTTGGCCGCGGCACCCGTGGACATCCCTTCCGGGCTTTCGTGCAACTCGCTGTCGAACTCCACCTCGTCCCCGACCTCGCCCACGATGCGGAAGCCGGCCGTGTTCCAGATGGCCGTCTCAACGAACTGGCGGCCCTCGTCCTTCCCCATCTCCCAGGCTTCGAGCCACGACGACACCAGCCGGCGGGCCATCTGCCGGCGGAAGGTCAGGTCTTCCTTCGTCTCGGCCCGAAGCCGCGAGACCGGCGGCCGAGCTTCCGTCGGCGTCGGGGCAGTGGGGGGCACCGTCGGGCCGGTCGTTGCGACCTTCTCGCCCTCGATCTCCAACTCCCGCCGCAGCGTCTCGACCCGCACCCGCCGCCGCTCGTCCTGGAGACGCTCCCACTCCCGCAACGCCTGCCGCGTGGCCTCCTCGACCTCCCGCCGCTTGGCGGCGGCCGCGAGTCGAGTTTCGGCGTCCGCCTTCTCGGCCTCGACGGCCGCCCGCTGCTCCTCCAACAGGCCGACCGCCGCCTCGGGGACGCGGCGGACCACGTCGTCGTAGAACCCCACTCGCTTGTCGATTGGCAGGCCGCCGCCCACTCGCTTCGCCACGGTCACAACCTGGTCGGGCGACAGGGCCGAAAAGACCTCCGCGAAACCTTCCGCCGTCAGCCGGACGTACTCCGTCCGCCCTTCCGCCCGAATCACGACGAGTGGGCGACTGGCGTTCTTGAGCTTTTCGACAACCGTTTTGATCGCGGTAGGGGTGCCGTCGAGCAGGGGCGGCGACTCACCGCGACCACTCAGCCGCATTTCTCCCTCGGACTCGGCGAGGGTTCTGAGGGCCTGTCGGACGCGATCCTCGACCGATACCGCGGGGGCCTTACTCTTGGCCACGTCAGACTCCGTTCTCGTGACTGTAACGGGGAGAAGGGGCCGCCCGCAAAGGCAACCCGGCTTACGAACCGGCCCGGCCCGCACCCGCGGACGCTACAACCGCCCACACGCACGCCCGGTCCACGGTCGGATGTTGTACGGACCCGGCCTGACGTCGGCCGTGTCGTTCCCCACCTCGGCTGGGGGGGCAGAAATGCGCGATTCCCCCACTTTACCGCATCGGCTGGGAGCGGGAAACGTAACACGATACGGGGTGGAACGATACGTCAAAAGCGATCGGAACAAAGCGGGAGAATGCGGTAAAGTCGGCGGTCACAAAACGCCCTTTGTGGACGGCACGCCGGTCGCCCGCGGATCGGGCTCGACGGCCGCCCGCAGTGCCCGGGCGCACGCCTTAAAGACGGCCTCGATGACGTGGTGCGTGTTGTGTCCGTGGTGGACCACGACGTGGAGGTTCAGCAGCCCGGCCGACGACACCGCCCGCCAGAACTCCTCGGCCAGTTGGCTGGAAAAGGTGCCCAGCGTCTCGGCCGGCATCGGGGCCTTCCACACCAAGAACGGCCGGCCGCTGAGATCGACGGCCGCCGTCACGAGCGTGTCGTCCATCGGGAGGGTGGCGTCCCCGTAGCGGCGGATGCCGGCCTTCGTGCCGACCGCCTCGGCCAGCGCCTTGCCGAAGCAGAGGCCCACGTCCTCGACCGTGTGGTGGGCGTCGATGTGGAGGTCGCCGGTGGCGGCGACGGTGAGGTCGAACAGCCCGTGCCGGCCGAGGTGGGTGAGCATGTGGTCGAAGAAGCCGACCCCCGTCGCCGCTCGGACGACGCCGGTGCCGTCGAGCGACAGGCTCAGTTCGATGTCCGTCTCGGCCGTCTTGCGGTGCAGATGAGCTGTGCGGGGCATATGGAGTCTCGAGTCGTCGGGTCACAGCATGGACCGCAGCTCGTTAAGAAGCCGGTCGATCTCGGCGTCGGTGCCGACGGTGACGCGGAGGCCGTCGTAGCCGTCGTAATTCATGTAGCGGACCAGCACCTTGCGTCGCTTCAACTCCTCGTAAAGCGGCTTCACCGGGCGGTCCGTGCGGCGGCACCAGACGAAGTTGGCGGTACTCGGCGTGACCGCGAAACCGAGTGCCGCGAGCCCCGCCGCGAGCCGGCCGCGGGTGGCGACGATCTTCGCCCGCACGTCGCGGAGGTGGTCCTGGTCTTCGATGGCGGCCGTGGCGGCGGCGAGGCTTAGCACGTCGCAGTTGTACGAGTCCTTTACCTTGTTCAGCTCCCGGACCGTCGCCGGGTGGGCGATGGCGAGCCCGAAGCGGATGCCGGCCAGAGAGTACGACTTGCTGAAGCTCCGCGTGACCACGACGTGACGGTGCTCGGCCGCGAGGGACAGTCCGTTCCAGTCGCAGAAGTCGCCGTAAGCCTCGTCCAAAACCACCGGGCCGCTCACATCGCGGACAAACGCCGAAAGTTCGTCGGGCGTGAGGGCGGTACCGGACGGCGAGTTCGGGTTGGCGAGGAACGTCAGGTCCGCCCCCGGCGTCGGCCAGGGGCTCGGGAGCGTCCAGGCGTCCGTGTAGCGGACCGTCTCGAACTTCGCGCCCTGTATTTCGGCGAGACTGCGGTAAAGGATGTAACTCGGCGTCGGCGACACCATCCGCCCGCCGGCGGGCACGAAGGTGCGGGTGAGGATCGTGAGGACGTCGTCCGAGCCGTTGCCGATCAGGATGCCGTCGGGGTCGACATCGAGGACGCGGCCGGCCGCCTTGCGGAACGTGTCGCCGGCCGGTTAAGGGTACTTGCGGAGGCGGTCGCCGGTGTGGGCGGCGCGGACCGCCTCGAACACACGCGGGCTGGGCGGGTAGGGGTTCTCGTTCGTGTTCAGCTTGACGATGGTCGGGTCGTTGAGCTGCTCGCCGGGCACGTACCCGTGCATGGCAAGAACGGACGGACGGATGCCGGTCATGGGGGCTTCGGGGCCGGGGGAACGCGGGCGGGTCCGGCCGCTACTTCTTGGCGACCGGGGCGACCTTCTCGGGCTTCGGCTTGGGCCGGGCGGCCGGGCCGTTGTCCTGGACCCGCATCTCGACGCTCGCCGCGTGCGCCGTCAGCCCCTCTTGCTTCGCAAGGAAGATGACGTCCTCGCCGATCTCCCGCAGGCCGTTGCGGGTGAACCGGAGGATGCTCGTCCGCTTGCGGAAGTCGTTGGCGTTGAGCCCGCTGCTGAACCGCGACGTGCCGCCGGTGGGGAGGACGTGCGACGGACCGGCCGCGTAGTCGCCCACCGCGACCGGCGTGAACGGCCCGAGGAAGACCGCCCCGGCGCTGTCCACTTCCTCCACGAACAGGTCCGGGTCGCGGGTCTGGACGTGGAGGTGTTCGGGGGCGAACTCGTTGACGCAGGCCAGGGCGGAAGCCTTGTCCGGGGCTAGCACGAGGGCCCCGAACCGCTCCAGGCTGTCGCGGGCGAGGTCCGAGCGGCTGAGCTTGGCGAGCTTCTTTTCGAGGGCCGCGGCGACTTCCTCGATCAACGGCTCGTACCACGTCACGAGAACGGCAACCCCGGGGGCGTGCTCGGCCTGGGCGATCATGTCCATCGCCACGTAGTCCGGGTGGGCCGAGTCGTCGGCCACCACCACCACCTCGCTCGGGCCGGCGATGCAGTCGATCGCGACGGTGCCGAAGACGTATTTCTTGGCGAGGGCGACGTACTGATTACCGGGGCCGACGATCATATCCACGGCCGGCAGGCCCTGAACCCCGTAGGCCATGGCCGCGATTGCCTGGGCCCCGCCGAGGCGGTAGACCTCGGTAACGCCCAGTTCGTGGCAGGTGGCGAGCATCGTCTGGTTGTAAGCCCCGGTCGCGTTCGGGGGCATGCACACGGCGATGTTTTCGACCCCGGCCGCCTGCGCCGGGCACACGGTCATGAGCAGCGTGGACGGGTAGGCCGCCGACCCGCCGGGGCAGTAGACGCCGACGCGGTTAAAGGGGCGGTAACGCAGGTGCAGTTCGTGCTTGCCCGAGACTCGCATCTCGGCGTCGCGGTGTAACAGGCCGGACTGAAAAGAGATGACGTTGTAGCGAATCTGGCGGATGACCTCGAGCAACTCATCGCTGGCTGCGGCGTGGGCCTCGGCCAACTCGGCCGGCTTCACGCGGATGGCGTCAGGCTTGAGTTTCACCTTGTCGAACGCTTCCGTGTACTGGAGGACGGCGGGAAGCCCCTTCTCCTTCACGTCGTTACAGACCCGCTGCACGGCCTTGGTCGGGGTGAGCGCCTCGCCGAACACCGTCTGGGTGAGCTTTTTGGCGGCCGCGGACACGACTTCGCCGTCGATCTTGAATTGGTCGCGGAGTTTGGCGAGTTGGGGCTTTGCGTTCGGGGCCGATAGGTCGATCCGCCGCAGCTTGAGCGATGGCATCAGCTTGGAACCTCGCGGGGGCGGCGGAGTGTCACCGGCGAGCCGTGACATCGTCGCCGAGAGGGCACGTCGGACCTGGGTCGGCCAGTGGTACCACCCGGCCCGTCCGCTGCGCGGGGGCCGGCGGGATCATGAAACCATTACGTGAGTTATAGGGGTTCGGATCGTTCCCAGCAAGCAGCCGGCGCGGAATGGGCCGGCCTTGCCAGCGTTAACCCCTTCCTTGCGAGACGATTGTAACACTCGTGTCGGGCGGGTGATTGGACGCCCGACACGGCCGCACCCCCCCACCCTGCCACAGAAGTGACGAGCGTCCCGTGCTTTTTCTTGTGCAACGGCGGACCCGCTGCCCCGCTTGGTGAGTAAAAGAGTACGCGCTGATGACCGTTGTCTGCCTGAAGTTCATCGCGCGGCAACCGGCCGCAAGTGGGGTTTAAAGCCCCACCTCCGTGTGGAAAAAAACGGGTGATCGGCTTGCGACCCGGCGGGCGGCGGTATCTACTAGGGGGTTGCCCGGCGTCAGGGTCGGCC
>JANPKP010000264.1:0-1589 GCA_031426095.1 Gemmataceae bacterium | reverse complement strand
TGCCCTCCAGCATCTTCTGCCGGTTCGCCTGGAGCTGCTGCCACACCCCGCGGAGCGCCCCGGCCAGGGCGGTCGGGTCGGTGCGGCCGGGGGTGCCGGGGGTGGACGGGTCCGGGCGGTCGATGACGCCCATGATGTCGGCCAGCGTCGTCTTCTTGAGGATGTCCGTCTGGGTGCGGAGGATGTCGTCCCACACCGAGCGGATGTTCTGGACGTGGAGCGTCGGCTGGAGGGGGTCTTTCTGCCGCGGGGCGTGGTCCTGGCTGTCGATCACCGTGACCACGTCGAACAGGGTGATCTGGTCGGGCGGCTTGGCGAGGCCGTACCCGCCGGCCGCCCCGCGGGTGCTGGCCACCAGCCCGGCCCCCTTCAGGTGCAGGAGGATTTGCACCAGGAACGGCTGCGGGATGCCGTGCCGCTCGGCGATCTCGGCCAGCCGCACCGGCTTCGGGTCGCCGTGCCGGGCGGCGAGTTCCAGCATGGCCACGCAGGCGTACTCGGCTTTGGCGGAAAAGAGCATGGCTTCCCAGTCTTCAAGTCGTCACGTCGTCACGTCGTCACGTCCCGAGCCGGCGGCGGGCCGGACCTGACGACTTGACGACGTGACGACTTGCGACGGTTTCAGATCCCGCCCCCGTCCTTCACCTCGATCACGTGCAGCCCGCACTCCTTCTTGACCTTCCCGGACCACCGGCCGGCCCGCTCGTCCTCCCCGGCCCCGACGGCCCGGGTGCAGGGGAAGCAGCCGATGCTCGGGAAGCCGTTGTCGTGGAGCGGGTTGTACGGCACGTCGTGCTTCAGGATGAAGCCCCAGACGTCCTTCTTAGTCCAGTTCAGCAGCGGGTTGACCTTCACCACCTTGAACTTCGGGTCCCACTGGACGACCCCGGCGGCGGCCCGGTGTTCGGTCTGGTCCTTGCGGATGGCCGAGACCCACGCCCGCGGCCGGATGCGGTCCATCGCCTTCCGCAGCGGCAGCACCTTGCGGTCGTGGCAGCACTGGTCCGACCGCAGCTCGTACAGCGGCCCCCCGTGCTCCGCCTCGTACTCGGGGACGCTCAGTTCGGGCCGGACGTACTCGACCTCGATGCCGTAGCGGCCCTTGATCCGCTCCCGCAGTTCCAGAGTCTCGGGGAACTGGTAGCCGGTGTCGAGGTTGATGACGTGGACGCCCGGCTCGATCTCCCCGAGCATGTGGAGGATGCAACACCCCTCGGCCCCGAACGCGGTCGCCATCAGGAGCCGGGGGTGGAACTCGTCCACGGCCCAGCGCAGGACCTCCTGCGGGCTGGCGTCGGCCAGGTCCCGGGAGGCGGTCGCGATCTCTTCGGCGGTCATCGGCGTCGCGGTCATCCACCCTTCCCCTTGCGGCCGCGGCGGTGGCACGGGCGGCCGATTGGTTTGATCGGCATTCTAACCAATGGGTTCAAGGGGAACAGGGGCGGACGCCGGCCCGGGCCGCGAACGGCGGGAAATCGGGGGCGGAAGTTGTGCAACGCGCGGGCGGTTGCGCCGCTCGAGTGCCGGGCGAAGCCCGTCCCGTCAGGGCGGGGGTGGCCGCGAGCGTCGAACCACCCCCGCCCTGACGG
>JANPKP010000263.1:0-3283 GCA_031426095.1 Gemmataceae bacterium | reverse complement strand
GCTTCAGACGGGGAACTGGCGCCACTGCCCAAGTGGTAGAACGGCGACCCACCGCGCGCAAGTCCACGCAACTTCCCCAGTCGCGCGCGTTGGCCGTGCCCAGTACCAGTTGTTCGCCGTCCTGGCCCTCAAGACCTTCCTGAGGACCGACTACCGGGGTGTCGCCCAGTTCTTGACCGACTTCGCCGAGATCCGCAATGACCTGGGGCTGAGGGACACCCCGCACTACTCGACCCTCTGCTACGCGGCCCAGCGGCTGCTGAAAAAGGGGACTTCGTCGTCCTCCTCGTGTGCGCCACCACGTCCGCAACGGACCGCGGCCTGATCGGCAAGAAGCCGACCGCGGCGATCGACGGGACCGGGCTGGAGAGCCGACACACCTCGCAGTACTTCGTCAACCGGTCCGGCCAGAAGGGCACCTCGCGGACCCGGACCAAGCTCACCGTCGCGTGTGACACCCGGAGCCACTTCCTGGCCGGGGCGACCGTGACCACCGGCCCGTCCAACGACTCCCCGCAGTTCCGCCCGGTCCTGCTCCAGGCGTCCCTGGCCGTCGACTGGGACCGGGTTCTGGCCGACGCGGCGTTCGACTCCGAGGCCCACCACGCCTACGCCCGGGAGGACCGGGGCATCCGGTCGAGCGTCATCCCGATCAACGCCCGCGGGCACGACGGCCCGCCGGGTGGGCGATACCGCCAGCAGATGGCCCGGCGGTTCGTCCCGAAGCCGGAGGGCACCCGGTCCAAGCGGGTGTTCGGCCAGCGGTGGCAGGTGGAGTCCGCCTTCAGCCGCCACAAGCGGCGGCTCGGCAGCGCCCTCGGGGGCAAGTCTGACGCCTCGCGGGAGCGGGAATGTCGCCTCCGGGTGCTGACTCACGACCTCGTGCTCCTGGCCGGCACGGGGTAGAGGGTTTCAACAGAGCAGAGTCGAGTGAGATGGCCCCGAGGTTCAAACTCGCGATACCCTTGTCGATGCCGGCGGTCGTTCCCATAAAATCACGGTGAACGTGGCGATGTCGGTGTTCGAGGTCGCGATCCCTTGGAGACCGGGAAACTGAGTTCCGCTCAGCCAGTTGGTGGCGGTATACCACTCCGAATTGCCGTTGGCTCCCCAGGTAACGTCCGCCGCTTTCGCGCCGGGTGCCGCGGCGAGGAGAAGCCCTGCGACGAGAGGGGCGATCGTGCGGAACCGAGTACCGCCGAACTGAGTGGCTAACAACCGCGATCGGACGGACGTGCACATCGCGAAAACCTCGGGGGAGAAGTTCGTCGTCGGGACGGGTTTAGCCCTCTCGAAAGGCCGTGCGGCTGGATCCGAGAGAACCTTCCCGGGAGTACAACTGGGCAATTCAGGCAATTTATCAGGGCGAAACAACGAACGCCGGCAAATTTTTCACGAATTTGGGTTTCTGACATCGGATTGTTACGATGCCTCGCGGGGATCCGAGTCCCGCCCGCCGCCCGCACCGACTCATCGCGAGGCTCTGGCCGCGCATCCGGCCGCCCGGGCGTCCGCCCCGCCGGGTAGGAGGGACGATCCGCAGGTTCGCTTCCTCCCCGTGTCGGCCGGCGAGCGTCCTCTCCGAGGAATCGCGTGGGCTTGAGGAACCGGGTTCGGCGTACGACCCCTCGACCGCCAAGCAGGCGCTTTCCCCAAGAATCCCAGCCACGTCACCGCCCACCGCATCAACCCGACGGCCATCTCCAACTTCGTCTGCATGGCCGGCCGTTGGCCCGGGGGGATGCCGGCCGGATCCTACACCCGGCTCTACAACCGGACCAGATACTGGATGGCGACGACGCCCCATGCCGGGCGGGCCGCCAGCAGCCCGAGTACGACCCACACGTGCCCGTACTCGAACGGCCCACCGGCCGGGCCGGGGGTCGGGTTGCGGTGGAAGCCCGCCCCTTGCACCTGCCGCCCTTACCGCGGGGCAGAGGTGTCATCCAGGGCGAACTTGATGCGGGCGGCACCCGCCGCTGGCGGCTCGACGACCTCGTGGGCCATGCGGGCGGTCCGCGCACCGGCGGCCGCGACGGTGATGTAGCACGTGCGGTCCTCGTCGCTCAGCCCGGCGACCCGGACCCAACTCGTCATCGTCCGCCGGCCGCGGGCCAGGACGACCCCGACCAGGAGCCACGCGAGCGGCGGGGCGGATCGGGGGTCGAAGGCGGAGGTGAGGCGTGAAAACCAGGGCACGACGGGGGGAGGGGATGCGAGGATGGCGTGGGCGGTTCAGCCCGGGCGAGGGTCCTGTGGCAACGCCATCGTCCCGGACGGGCCGGCCTTCGTCTACCCGCCCACGGTCAGCAGCTCAGACATAGGAAGTTCCGGAGAGAACAGGGCGGTCGGGAGCGAGGGTAAAGTCACCCGGATAGGTTGCCGGCCGGAGCAGCCGAGTTATTCCGTTCGGATGACGCGACGGATATCGACCGGGGCGTCTGGGGCCACGCCCCCAGCCGGGGCCGCCAGCCGCCGGACCACCTCCTTCCCCGCGACCACCCGGCCGAACGGGACCAGACCGTCGGCGGGGTCGCAACGGTCACCGACGCAGACCGCGAACGCCCCCCGTCCGCCGCGTACTAGCGCGATCGTGCCATCAACTGTCAGGGCGGCTGAGGCCGGAATCCCCTCCGCCGGAAGGTCCTTCGCCCCCGCCTCCAGCTACGTCGGGTTGACGGCCGCCCCAACCCAGGCACCACCGGGAGCTTTGCCGGTCAGAGCTCGGTCGAACCGCCCGCCGTGGTAGCCGCCGTCGAGGGCGACCGCCAGAAAGGTTCGCAGCGCCTCCGGGGCCGCCTTCGGGTCGAGTTCCACCTCGAAGTCGCCGTCCGCGGTCTGCACCTTCACCCGCGGCCGGTCCCCCGGCGGGGCGGCCCGCCAGCGGAACCGCGGGAGCCTCTTCGGGTCGTACCCGGGCAGGTGGGCCCGGTCCGCCGGTTCGCGGGCGGCCGGCCGCCGGTACCGCCACAGGCCGTCCCCGAACACTTCCGCGCACAGCCCAGCTAGCCCGGGGTCGTACTCCTTCAGCCGGGCCCGGGTCCGGACGTCGTTGTGCAGGGTGTCCGCCGGGGCATTGTCGTCGAACCAGGACTGGACGCCCTCGGCCCAGTATTCAGTGGGGTTGGTGGCGGCGTATGTATTCTTCCACAGGCCCCGGTCGCGGGCCCCCGGATACCCGGCCCGCAGCCGCCCGTCGCAACTCGGGTCGGTCGGATAAAACCCGGTCCCCAGGACCGCCTGGGCGTACACCTGAACCAACATGTTTTCCCCCCCGGTCGGG
>JANPKP010000262.1:0-18688 GCA_031426095.1 Gemmataceae bacterium | reverse complement strand
CGCGGGTGAAGGCCGGCAGGTCGTCCGGCTTGCGGCTGGTGATCACGTTGCCGTCGACGCAGACCTCCTGGTCCACGAACGTCGCCCCGGCGTTGACCATGTCGTCCTTGATCGAGTGGTAGCCGGTCGCCGTGCGGCCCTTGAGGGCCGGCGTCGAGCAGAGCACCCACGGCCCGTGGCAGACGGCCGCCACCGGCTTGCCCGCGGCGAACAGGTCGCGGACGAGCTTGAGCATCGGCTCGCTGCGGCGGACGTAGTCGGGGGCGAACCCGCCGGGGATGACGACCCCGGCGAACTCGGCCGCGGTCACGTCCTTGGCGGAAGCGTCGGCCTTCGCCGGGTAGCCGAGCTTGCTGGGGTAAACCTTCCCCGCCTCGGGGCCGACGAGGACGACCTCGCACCCGGCCTCCCGCAGCCGGTAGACCGGGTACCAGACTTCCAACTCCTCGTACTTCTGCTCGACGAGGACGGCGACGCGGGTGCCGGTGAGGTCCATGGCGGGGCGCTCCGGGGGGGCGGTACGGGCGGGAAATGGCCGAAGGGGGATTGTAGCAGCGGAGGACGTGCAAGGTCGGGGCGGGCATTCCGGCCGGAATCGGCCGACGCTCCCGCGTTACCGCAAAATTTGGTAAGGGAATCGCAACCCGCTCGCCGGCCGGCGGATCGGGCGACCGCGAGCGAAAAAAGCGGGAGAATCCGGTAACGCTCAGTCGCCGTCGGGCGGGCCGAGGTCGGCGAGCAGGCTGGCGCGGGCGTCGGGGCCGAGCGGGGCCGATTCGTGCCGGTCGCCGCCGGCCTCGACGGCCAGCGTGAGCGGGCGGGCGAAGTCGGCCATGACGGCCCGGTCGGCGGCCGTGAAGCGGAAGGCGACCCAGCGGACGCGGCCGATGATGCGGTCGCCCCCCGAGTCGGTGAGGAACTCGCCGGCGACGACGTGCCCGCCGACCGCCAGTTCGACGGCCGTCGCGGCCGGGGGCGGGGCCGAGCGGCGGTCGTGGCCGGCGGTCCGGACGGCGACCGACGCCAGCAGCCGCCCCCGGCCGGGGAGCAGGGAGCGGTACCACTCCAGCCCGCGCTCGACCCCGCCGGTGCCGGCGAGGCGGGCGACGCGGGCCAACTCCTGGACGCGGAACCAGAGGGTGCGGCGGTTCTCGAAGACGACGGCGGCCGGCCCGACGCGGACCCGGCGGCAGCGGTCGAGGTAGCGGGTGAGTGCTTCGTAGTCGTCGGGCGGGAGGTCGGCGACGGCGGTCAGATCGTCCAGCGTGTCGGCGAGCATGGCGGCCTCCGCGGGGGTGGGAACCGGCCGGCCCTCCTGGCGGGAAGCGGGCCGCCACGTGCGGCCCGCGAAAAGGCCCTCGAACGGTGGAGCGGGAAGTCGACGTTCAATCGAGCATACACGACGGGCGTCGCCGGTGCGGCGGCCCGGGGCGGGAGAACCGCGATAAACCGCACGATTCGCCCCGCCCAACCCGCCTAAACGGACCGCCGGCGGGATTCCACCTCGAACCGGCACGGAACCTTCACGCCGGCTTCACGGGGGTGCCGCTACTTGGTCCAATCCTCGATGCGTAGCCCGGGAACTTTGACGAAGTCGCGGGCGTTGCGGGTCACGAGCGTGAGGCTTCGGGCCAGCGCGACGGCGGCGATCCGCATGTCCATCGCCTTGACGCGGACCTTCCGGGCTTTGAGGTCGGCGACCGCCGCGGCCGCGGCCGGGTCGAACGGGACCAGTGGGAAGTGGCGGAACAGCTCGATGGCCCCGAAGAGGAGGGCGTAACCCCTCACCAGCTCGTCGGGCGAGCGGGCCTGATTGATCTTCTCGTGGGCCCCGATGACCTGCTCGTGCAGGCTGACGACCGAGACGCCCACCCCATCCGCGACGTGAAGGTTCAGGTTGGCGACCAGTGGCGGGTAGTCCGCGCCGCCGGGCCGCTCCAGGATGCTGGCGTGGTCGGTGTCGAGCAGGTACCTCATTCCCAGTGGTCCGGCTCGGGGATCGGGTCGCCGGGCTTCCACTCCTTCGGCGGGCTCTCCCCGGTCTGACGGATGTACGCCAGGTACGGGGCCATCGCGTCCCACTCCCGCCGGACCTCGTCCGACGCCGGCGGGACGGCCTCCCACCACTTCGAGGCCGGGCTCGGCCCGCCGGCGAGGGTGTTCACCTTCTGCTGCACGTCGGCCAGCGTCCGCTCGATGCCCGCCAGCCTGAGTTCCAACTGTTCCGCCGACATGGCATTGCCCTCCCGGTCGCCGTTAGACCTTCGCCAGTTCCTCGTCCACGAGGCGGCGGACCACGTCGTTCGGGGCCCCCTTGTTGGCCTTCATCACGGCCCCCACGAGCGACATCTTGGCCTGCTCCTTGCCGCCCTTGATGTCGGCCACGACCTTCGGGTTGGCCGCGATCGCCGCCGCCGCCGCCGCCCGCAGCGCCCCCTCGTCGGCCTCCTTGATGCCGGCCTTGGCCTTCGCCTCGTCCACGCCCAGGCCCTGCTCGATCACGATCTTGAACACATCGGTGCGGGCCTGCTTCGGGAGGGCGGCCGTCTTCCCCACGAACGCGGCAAACGCGGCCGGGGCGAGCGGGAACTCGCCGATCTCCTCCCGCCGCTCGGTCAGGGCCGGGAACACCAGGTCGCTGAGCCGGTTGGCCGCCGCCTTGCCGTCGCCCACGGCCGCGGCCACCGCCTCGAAGTACGCCACCATCGCCCGCCCCTTCGCCGTGAACATCTGCGAGTCGTAGGGGCTTAACCCGTACTGGCTCACCAGTCGGGAGCGCTGGGCCGACGGCAGCTCGCCAGTCTCCGCCCGCACGGCCGCGATCTGCTCGGCCGTCACCACCACCGGCACCAGGTCCGGCTCCGGGAAGTAGCGGTAGTCGGCCGCCTCCTCCTTGTGCCGCTGGACTTCGGTGCGGCCGCGGGCGTCGTCCCACCCGGCCGTCGTCTTCAACAGCTTGGGGTTGTCGATGCGATAGTAAGTGGGGTTCTTCTGGAACTCCTCGTACTGCCGCTTGGCCTCGTAGGTGATGGCCCGGCCGACGGACCGGAAGCTGTTCAGGTTCTTGATCTCCACCAGCGGCGTCGCCGCGTACCCCTTCGGCTCGTCCGCTTTGGGAACGTGGACGTTCACGTTCGCGTCGCACCGCAGGCTCCCCTCCTGCATCTCGCAGTCGGACACGCCGATCTCCTTGAGCATCAGCCGCACCTCGTCGAGGTACGCCATCGCCTCCTCGGGGCTGTTCATGTCCGGGTGCGACACGATCTCCAGCAGCGGGGTGCCGGTGCGGTTGAGGTCCACCCGGGTGTCGCCGCCGCGGCCGCTCTCGTCGTGCAGGTTCTTCCCGGCGTCCTCCTCCAGGTGGGCCCGGATGATGCCGATCCGCTTGGCCGCGTAGTCTTTTTTGGGGTCTTTGGCGACGTTGATGTCGAGCCAGCCGTCGTGGCTGAACGGCAGGTCGTACTGGCTGATCTGGTAGTTCTTCGGCAGGTCCGGGTAGTAGTAGTTCTTGCGGTCCCACTTGGTGAACCCGGCGATCTGGCAGTTGAGCGCCAGGGCGGCCCGGAGTGCCAGTTGGAACGCCTTGCGGTTCATGACCGGGAGCGACCCCGGGAGGCCGAGGCAGACGGGGCAGGTGGCCGTGTTCGGGGCCTGGCCGAACTGGTTCTTGCACCCGCAAAACAGCTTCGTGCGGGTGAGCAACTGGACGTGGACCTCCAGCCCGACCACGATCTTGTACGGCTCGGCCATGACGGCTCCTGCTGGCGTTCGGAAGCGATAGCCCGATTGTATCGGCGGCCGAAGTGACCGGGAACCGGCCGGCGGTCGGACGAGCCGCCAGTAACCCGCTACCCGATTTTACCGCAAAAACGCGATTGGGGTCGCCCGATCACCCGAAGGGGCAACGGGATCGGGAGACCGCTCCCAGATTTTCCGGTAACGCGGGAGCGTCGAGGAATTCCGGCCCGCGGCGGGCGGAATCGCTTGACAGCCCGGCGTTCGTTTTGAAGATGACCGGGTCGCCCCACCCGCCCGCCCGAGGCCGCCCGTGACGCACCCGGACCCGCCCGCCAACCCGGACCTCGCCGCCGCCTTCGCCCACGTCGGCGAGCCGACCGACGAGTACCGGCCGGCCACCGGCAACGTCGTCGCCTGGCTGATCGTCTGGGGGGGGCTCGGACTCGCCTCCCTCGCCGGCCTGGGCGTCGTCGTCGCCGTGTTGGTCGAGCGGGCCTTCGGCCTCGCAATCCTCGGCGGACCCCCGACGAAGCGGAGTTCGGTCGAACTCGTCCTCGTCGCCGCCGGCGCGGCCTGTTCGCTCGGCTTGGCGGTCCTGCTGCTGCGGAGTGCGTGGCGGGACTTCGCCGGCCGGGTGTTCGCTTGCCCGGGCGGGTTCGTCCACCTCCGCCGCCGGCGGGTGGAGGTGTTCCGCTGGGAGGATGTCCAGAAGGTGGTGCAGGACTACGTAGACGCGAACCGCTACCCGCCGAAGGACGGCGGCCCGCCGCTGGCGAAGGGGACGACAATCCTCGTCACCCGGGCCGACGGGCACACCTTCGGGTTCGGAGAGGACGTCATCAAGGGCCACCGGAAGTTCGCCCGGTGGCTGTTCGCCGAGACGCAGGACCGCGGCATCCCGTGGGACTTCTTCGTCCCGACGTGACCGCCCGCCGCCCGTCACCGTCGCCCTGATGGCCCTCCGACACACGGGCGGGCGAGCCGCCCGTGCCACCCGACTCAACGACGCGACCCCCGGCGGGGGCCGGGGGTCGTGGGGCGGACGCCTTCACCCGGGTGCCGGTCAGTTCTAGGACATCGTCCGGCCGTCGGCCGACCCGCCGACGAACACCCCGCCCATGAAGTCCGGGCCGAACGCCGTCCCGTCCTGCGACATCGGCGGGTTGGCGGTGCCGAACAGGTCGATGTCGAGCTGCCGGTCCTGCCCCTGGCGGCCGGGCCCGGCCCCGACCAGGAGCTTCCCGAACCCGAACCCGACCCGGACCCCGCCGGCGAAGTTGCTGCTGCCGTCCGCGTTCTTGTCGAACACGTAGTCGGTCGCCAGTTCGGCCCCGGTGGCCGGGTCGAACAGCGACACCCGCGGCCCGCCGCCCTTGCCGGCCCCGGCGATGATGACCGGCGACCCGCCCCGGGTGCCGTAGCCCACGAACACGCCGCCGGTGAAGCCCGGCTCGAAGACGGGCAGGTCGACGAGCGCGTTCCTCAGGTCGTCGAGCCCGAAGGCCCGCACCTGGCCCGAGCGGCCGACCCCGGTGCCGACGAGGATCTCGGCCCGCCCGTCCCCGGCTACGTCCCCGGCGGCGACCGTGACGCCGCCGCCGAAGTTCGGGTCGAAGGCGTAGAAGTCGGCCAGGACGACGGCCAGGTTGGCCCCGCTGAACACCCGCACCCGCGGCCCGCCGCCGAACCCGGCCCCGATGATCACGTCGCCCCGGTCGTCCCCGTTCACGTCCCCGATGGCGACCGTGATGCCGCCGCCGAACTGCGGCTCGTAGACGTAGAAGTCGGCCAGGGTGGTCTGCGTCGCCCCGTCGAACACCCGCAGCCGGGGGCCGCCGCCGGCCCCGGCCCCGACGGCGACGTCGTCCACCATGTCGCCGGTGATGTCGCCGACGGCCACCGTGACCGGGCCGTTGAACCCGGCGAACGGGGCGAGGGTGAACCGGACCGAGTTGTCGGCGTTGTACACCACCACGGTCGAGTCGCCGGCCTGCCCGCCGCCCGACCCGACCGCCCGCAGGCGGGCCGGGGCGGCCCCCCCGGTGGGCGGGGCGTCGTTGTCGGAGATCGTCAGGGTGGCCGTGTTCTGGGCCGCCAGGACCAGCCCGTTGGTCGGGCCCGTGAGGCTGAACGCCACCGCCTCGACGCCCTCGGGTACGGCGTCGTCCACGATCGGGATCGTGACCGTGGCCGTCGTCGCGCCGTCGGCGAAGGTGACGACGAAGGGGGTCGTGAAGGTGTAGTCGCTGCCGGCGACCGCCGTCGAACTCGGGGACGGGGTGACGGTGACGCTCACCTGCCCGGACGACCCGCCGGACCGGGTGAGGGTGAACGTCGCGGCCGGCCCGCCCTCGGCGGCCACGACCGCCGTGAGGCCGGTGAACTGCACCGCCCCGGCCGGGGTGGCCGCGGCCGTCAGCCCGGACAGGCGGCGGCCCGTCGGCCCGAACGACTCGAGGACCGTCGCCTCCCCGGTCGTGAGGTCGATCCGGTAGGGGAGGTTGTTGGTCACCCCGTCGTTCGTGGCCGTCAGGACGGCGAACCCGAACCCGGACGGGACGGCGGCGTTCGTGGCCGTCGTCCGCACGTTGGCCGGGATGTCGAACCCGTTGACGGCCTCGATCGTGCCGAGAATGCCGAGCGGCCCGACGAGTTGTGTGGCCCCGCCGTTCGGGTTGTTCTGGACGTACAGGCTGCCGGTCGCCGTGTCGATCCCGTAGAGGGTGGTGACCGACGTGCCCGCGTAGCTGTTGGTGTACGCCGCGGCGTCCAGGCCGGTCGTCCCGGTTCCCGTCCCGGTGTTGATGCCGGCGTCCGGGTTGGTCCCGGCAACGGCCGGGGTGGCCGCCCCCACGTTGTTGCCGTCCACCGCCACCCCGGCCGGCTGCGAGTTGGTCGGGTCCAGGCGGAAGTTCAGCCCGGTGCTGGTCGTCACCCGGATGCGGTCGACCGTCGGGTTGAAGTCGAACCCGTACCCGGCCTCCGCCGGGTCCGGGAGGTCGACGGCCGTCGTGCCGTTGGTCGTGAACGCCACCCCGCCGACCGTGCCGACGGCCGTCGCCGTGGCCGTCCCGTTCGCCCCCTGGGGGTCGATCAGGTAGAGCGTGCCGTTGTTGTTGTCGGCGTTGATGCCCAACCCGTAGAGCTGCCCCGTCGCCGGCCGGAAGTCGAGGCCGACGAGCGTCTCGCCGTTCTGGAGGGCGACCGCGGTGGTGGCGGCGGTAGCCCCCGTGGGCGAGCTGGTCAACCGGACGATTTCGCCAGTCTCCGCGTCCAGCACGATGAGCGGGGTGCCGGGGTCGAGCGAGTTCGGCTGCTCGGGCTGGACGGCCAGCCCCTGGATCGCGGTGGTGCCGAACGACCCCAGGGGGGTGGCAATCCCGGTCGCCGCTCCGTTCCCCACGTCGATGGTGTACAGGTTGGTACTGCCGTCGACGGTCAGGATGGCGAACGCCTGCCCGGGGGCCGTGCCGGTCGTCGCCGTGATGTAGTCGAACCCGTTCACGCCGTCGAAGTCGAGGGGGGTGGTGCCGTCGGTGGTGATGACGGTGCCCTGCCCCGTGGCGCCGCCGACCAGAGTGCCGGTGTTCGGGTTCTGGATGAAGAACCGGTTCGACCCCGAGTCGAGGGCGTAGAGGACGGTGGAGAAGGCGTTCGGGTTGTTGTTCGTGTACGCGCTGCCGTCGGCCCGGGATGCGTCGCCCCCCTGGGTGAGCGGGCCGTCCGGGTTGACCCCGTTGGCGGGGTTCGGGGCCGTCCCGTCGTTGTTCCCGTCCACGATGAGCCCGGTGTTCGGGTTCATGCGGAAGTTCACGCCGGCGTCGGTCACGACCCGGATGCGGTCGGCCGCCGGGTTGAAGTCGAACCCGAAGTTCGTCCCCTGGACGAGGACCGGGGTGCCCTGGGCGTCGCTGGTGAACGTCTGGGCGGCGGCCAGGGGGGTGGCCACACCGGTCTGGGTGCTGATGGCGTACAGGCGGACGGCCGACCCTCCGCCGGACGGGGTGGCGGTCAGCCCGTAGAGCAGGCCGTTCTGCGGGCGGAAGTCGATGCCCACGAAGTTCTCGCCGTTGATGAAGCCCCCCGCGGTGGTGATGGCGACGGCCGGGTTGGCCAGCGCCGGGGCCGAGGTGTCGAAGGCGATCAGGGCGTTGTTCGACAGGGCGAAGCCGACGGCCGGCGTTTCGCGGCCTTCGAGTTGCGTGACGAGCGGGCGGAAGTGGTCGGACCGGACGGGGCGGCGGGACATGGGCGAGGCTCCTGGTGCGTGGCGAGGGGGACCGCCCGGGCCGGTTGGGGAGCCCGGGGGCCACCTTTAAACGGTAAGCGAGCGAGGGGGGGGGTGGAATGAAAAACTGGGGAGGATGCGAGATTTGCACGAATATCGGCGGCCGGCGGGAGGGGCCGCCGGGTGGGGTGCCGGCCGTCCGCTCGCGGGGTCCGGGGCGGGGCGGGTCGTAGACGTTGTTCCCGGACGACGACGCGACGGAGGCGTCGGTCTCGTGGCCCGGGCGTCCCGGGCCGGGCGCGTCACAAACCCCGGCCTGAAAGCCCGGGCCACGAGAACGGGGGTTTCGGGCCGGCGGGTCAGCTGCTCGCCAGGATGTGCATCACGTCGGCGTCCTTCACGATGTACGTCTTGCCTTCCGTGCGGTTGAGGCCGCGGGTCTTGGCCTCCTTCTCGGACAGGCCGCAGGCGATGAAGTCGTCGTACCCGATGACGTTCGCCCGGACGAACTTCTCGCTCAGGTCCTTGTGGATGCACCCGGCCGCCTCGACCGCCTCGCACCCGGCCGGGATCGACCACGTCCGGCACTCGTCCTCGCCGACCGTGAAGAAGACGTTCCGCCCCACGCCGTAGAAGATCGTGCGGATCGTCGCGTCCCGCACGTACCCCTTGATGCCCAGCTCCTCCATGAACATCAGCCGGGTCTCGTCGTCGAGGGCGACGAGTTCCATTTCGAGCTTCACCGGGGCCTGCAGGGCCGTCGGCGAGAGGGCGAGCAGGTCGGCCGGGAGGGGGTCGTTGAAGCCGCCGTCGCCGCGGTTCACCAGCACGACTTCCGGCTTGAGCGTGAGCAGCTGGAAGCTGCGGACGAGCTTCTCTTCCTCGCCGTCGAGGCCGAGCGTGGACGCCGGCTTGCCGCTTTCGAGGGTGGTGACGATGCGGGTGAGCAGGTCGAGTTCGGCCTGGTCGGCCTCCACCTCCTTCGCCGGGCGGGCCTTCTTCTTGAGCGTGCTCTGCACCTTCGTGACGCGGTTGGAGACGATCTCCAGGTCGGCGAACAGCAGCTCCTCGCGGAAGCGGACGAGCTGGGCGGCGAGGTCGGTGCGGGCGAACCCGTCGAGGACGACGACCACCCCGTTGGCCTCGCGGAGGATGCCGAGGCGGCGGGCGTTGTCCTTCCGCTCGTCGGTCATCAGCCCGGGGGTGTCGAGGACGGCGAGCTTGGTGTACGTCGTCTTCTTGGGCTTGAGGGCGGCCGCGATCCGGGCCAGCCGTTCGTCCGGCACGTCGGCCATCGCGGTCTGCCCCTGCTGGACCTTGGACGGGTCCGGCTTCTCCCCGGTGAGCCACTCGAACGCGGTGCTCTTGCCCGACCCGGAGTACCCGACGAGGCCGACTTTCATGGCGTGGTCCCTGGTGCGGCGTGCGGCGCGTGTGGGGGTGTTGTAGGCCGACGGGCGTTGCCCGTCCGGGGGGCCGGGCGGTATCGTAGGGGGAACCCGAGGGCCGACCGATGACGACCGCGACCGCCGACCCGCCCCGCCTGCTCACGGCCGAGGAGTACGCCGCCCTCCCGGCCGACGGGCGGCTCACCGAACTCGTGCGCGGAGTGGTGATCCACATGAACCCGCCCTACCCGTTCCACGGCTTCGTGTGCGGCAAGATCGACCGGCTCGTCGGGAACTTCGTGGACGGGGCCGCCCTCGGCCGGGTACTGCCGAACGACTCCGGGGTCGTCACCGAGCGCGGGCCCGACACGGTCCGCGGGGCGGACATCTGCTTCTACAGCTTCGCGCGGCTGCCGGCCGGGCCGATGCCCGAGGACGAATACCTGGCCGTCGTGCCCGAACTCGTGTTCGAGGTGCAGTCCCCGTCCGACCGCCGGGCGCGAATTCTTCAGAAGGTGGTCGAATACCTCGACGCCGGGGTGACGGCCGTGGTCGTTGTGAATCCGCAGACTCGTTCGGCAACGGTCTACCGGGACGACCGCGACGAGGAGATGATCCCCGCCGACGGCGAGCTGACGCTGCCGGACGTGCTGCCGGGGTTCCGGGTGGCCGTGCGGCAGTTCTTCGAGTGACACCCCCGCCACGGAGGGCGACGCCTTGACCACACCTCACCCCGAGCCCCCGCCGCGTGTGCGGCCGGCCGAACTCGTCGCCGCCGGGCTGTTCGCGGTCGCGCTGGCGGCCGTGCCGGCCTTGTGCCACGAACTCTACCCGTTCAGCTTCGCGCCGATGTTCTCCGGCTCGCCCCAGGTGTACTGCACGTACCACGTCCGCGGGCCGGGCGGGAAGGAACTGCCGCCCGCCGACTTCAAGCTGCACCGCGTGTACAACGCCAACCCGCCGGGCCTCGGCGTCGGCCGGGCGCCCGAGTTCAGCTTCGACCGCTTCGGCGAGGCCCCGCCCCCGGACGCCGTCGCGGCGCATGTGAAGGGCGTGCTGGCGGGCCGGCCCGACCTCCCGTTCGTGGACGTGACGCAGGAGGTCGTCGGCGACACCGGCGGCGGCCGGGTGGGGGTGGCCCGCACCGAAACCTTCCGGGTCGAAGGGGGGCGGCCGTGATGGCACTCGCGGACCTGTGCCGCCTCAGCCGGCCGCACTTCGGGCAGGCCGTCACGTGGCTCCTCCTGTACTGCGGCTTCCAGGTCGTGCTGCCGCGGACGTTCGCCGTCGCGGCCGGCGACCCGACCGGGCCGGCCACGGTGCTGGCGTGGCTGCCGGAGGCCGCGGTCACGTCGCCGCTGCCGTTCGCGGCGTGCAAGGGGCTGTTCCTCGCGGCGGCCGCCCTGTGCGCCTGCCAGTTGCTCCTCCCGTGGTCGGCGTGGGGGGCGGCGGCCGCCTGCACGGCGTTCATGGCCCTCCACTTCGAGCGGGCCGACAAGCTCTCGCACTCGACCCACCTGACGAGCCAGCTCCTCTGGGTGCAGGCCCTCTGGTACCACTTCTACCGCCGCGAAGTCCGCGACGCCCTGCGGGCCGGCACCTTCTGGGCGACGCCCCTCTACCCGCGGTGGGCGTTCCTCCTCGGGCTCTTCGCCGTGGGCGTGTTCCACACCTACGCGGGCGTCACCAAGCTGGCCGTCAGCGGCATGGAATGGATGAACGGCACGTCGCTCCAACTGTGGGTCCACCTCTGGGGCCGGACCGACTCGCCGATCCGGGCGTTCGTGGTCGAGCACCGGACGGCGGTGGTGGTGCTGCAGTGGGTGACTGTGGTCGTCGAAGGGGCGGCGGTGCTGGCGGTGTTCGTGAGGTGGCTGCGGCTGCCGCTCGGGCTGGGGCTGCTCGGCTTCTACGCCGGCGTGGTCGGCATGTTCGGCTACCCGTTCGCCTTCAACGCGGCGCTCACGGGCGTGTTCCTCCTGCCGCTCGCCGAGTGGGCCGCGGTCGTGCGGCGGCGGGTGCCGATGCCGCCGCACGTCGCGGGGCGGCTGGCGGCGGCGGTGATGCTCGTGCTGCTCGTGCTGCGGCTGGGGGCGGGGAACCAGCCGTTCCTGTTCGTCCCGGCGGCGTGGGCGTTCGTGCTCCTGGTCTGCCTGGCTGATGGGGGCGATGGGACGCGGATCGGGACGCGGGACGAAGAGGATCGGAGATGACAACGGATTCTGACATCAAACTCCGGGTCCGATCCCGGCTCTGATCCGCGTCCCATCATCGCCGCCAACCTCACAGTTCCGGCAGCTTGCCCGCCAGGATGTCCCGCTCCCACTGCTCCTGGAGCGGCCAGCTCGTCGCGCACGTCCCGAAGTCGGCCATGTACTGGTACTTCGTCAGCCGGTCGATGGCGGCCTGCAACAGCGCCGGGTCGCGGCGGAACACCGGCCCGTGGCTCGGCAGCAGGTACTCGGCGTCGTCGTCCCGGATGCGCTCCAGCGACTTGATGTACGCCGGGATGTTCGACCCGTGGTGGGCGTCGATGGCCCCGACGCAGCCGTCCTTGTAGATGTTGTCGCCGCTGAACAGCAGGCCGCCGAGCTTGAAGCACAACTGCCCGGGCGTGTGCCCCGGCGTGCTCCAGACCTGGAGCTTGAGCTTGCCGACCTTGACCTCCGACCCGTCGTTGAGCTTCACGTCGATCTTGCACGGCGGCATGGGGATGTCGAACCCCTGGGCCGAGATGCGGGCGAACGTCTCGATCGGGTCGCCGGCCTCCAACAGGGCCGCGGCCCTCGGGTGGGCGGCCGTCTTGGCCTTGAGCCGGTCGCGGGCCTTCGAGAGGGCCTGGACGTGGTCGGCGTCGGCGTGGGTGGCGATCAGGAGCTTGCACTTGGACAGGGGGAAGTCCATCGCCCGGACGAGTTCGATGACCTCGTCGAGCGTCTCCTCCTGGCCGATGTCGATGAGGACGAACTCGGTCCCGCCGTCGATCAGGTAGAGGTTCACCCCGAGCGGCCGGCCGGCCTGCAGGTTGAGCTCGATGACGTTCGGGAACAGGTACTTGCGGGGGACCATTCGGAGACCCGTTCGGCGGGGGAGAGGCACCCCCATCTTAGGCTCACGCCCCGGCGAATCAACGCGGCCCGGCGCGGCCACCCGGTGCCCACCCGGTGCCCACCCCTGTCCAGGGACTGTCCACCGCCGGCCGCCGGGGCGTGCGAAACGCCGGGGATTCGCGGCGGCACGCCGGTTGCCTTGGGGGTGGGGCCACCGCCGACCGACCCCGGAGAGCCTCGCCATGCGCCGCCGCGGCTTCACGCTCATCGAACTGCTCGTGGTGATCGCCATCATCGCGGTGCTGATCGGCCTGCTGCTCCCCGCCGTCCAGAAGGTGCGGGCCGCGGCCGCCCGGATCAAGTGCGGGAACAACCTCAAGCAGCTCGTCCTGGCCCTCCACAACTACGAGACCGCCAACGGCACGCTCCCGCACTCGAAGCGGACCGAGCCCCAGGCGGTGGCCGGGGTGGCCGGGGCCCGGAGCTGGGCCCTGGACGCCTTCCCTTACCTCGAACAGGGCAACCTCGTCGGCGGGGCGGTCGGGTTCGACCTGGCGAAGAACTGGTGGGAGCAGGGCGACCCGGTGGCCGAGACGGGGGTGGTGATGACCCAAATCAAGGGCCTCCAGTGCCCGGCCACCCCGACCCCGAACCGCTTCCAGGACAAGAACGACGCCCCCCCGCGGAAGAAGGGGGCGTGCAGCGACTACTTCCCGCCCGAGGGGGTCGCGGCGACGATCAACGCCGAGCTGACGGCCCTCGGCCAGCCGACCCTGGGCACCGACCCGGACGCGCGGGCCGGCGTGATGCGGCAGGCGTCCGAGGGGCACACGAAGTTCGCCCACGTCACCGACGGCACGTCGAACACCGTCCTGTTCGCCGAGTGCGCCGGGCGGGAGGACGTGTGGCGGGGGCGGACGATGACGGCCGCAATGGCGAACAAGGCGTCGGCCGCGTGCGCCCGGGCCCAGGGCGGGGCGTGGGCGACCAACGACAACCCGTACGAGATCGGCCAGCGGAAGCTCTGGTGCAACGCCGGCACGAACGCCAACCTGCCGGCCGCCCCCGCCGGGCCGATGACGATCAACGCCAGCAACGAGTGGGGGTTCCTCTACTACTCGTTCCACGACGGCTGCGCGGTGTTCGGGTTCGCCGACGGGTCGGTCCGGACGCTGACCGAATCGACCGCCCTCACCACCCTCGGGGCGATCACCACCCGGGCCGGCGGCGAGGTGGTGGCGTCGGACTGACGGCCGCCGGCCGTCACATCCCCGACGCGCTCGGCCGCGGCGGGCGGCCCTCCCGCCCCTTGCCGCCGGGCTTCGCGCCGCCGGCCTTCGGCCCGCCGCCGGCGTCGCCCGCCCCCTTGCGGCCCCGCTTCCGCGGCCCCATCGGCTGGCTCACCGGCACCACCTTGCCGCCCAGCACGCTCGGGACCGCGTCCCCGTGGGCCTTCCGCAGGTCGGCCTCCAGCTTCACCACCTCGTCCCGGAGCTTCTGGGCCCGCTCGAAGTCCAGCCCCTTCGCCGCCGAGAGCATCTCCGCGTACAGCTCCTGCACGTACTCCAGCCCGACCGTCAGGTCCATGCCCGGCTTCGTCTTGCCGTCCCCGGTGGCCACCGCCTCGGCCGTCTGCCGGGCCTCGATCTCGTCCTCGATCGAGTTGCGGATGGCCGAGATCACCGACTTGGGGGTGATCCCGTGTTCGGCGTTGTACGCGAGCTGGATGTCCCGCCGCCGGTTCGTCTCGCCGATGGCCTGGTTCATCGACTCGGTCATGGTGTCGGCGTACAGGATGACCTCGGCGTTCACGTTCCGGGCCGCCCGGCCGATGGTCTGGATGAGCGACGTGGCGCTCCGCAGGAAGCCCTCCTTGTCGGCGTCGAGGATGGCGACGAGCGACACCTCGGGGAGGTCCAGCCCCTCGCGGAGGAGGTTCACGCCCACGAGCACGTCGAACGCCCCCTCGCGGAGTTCCCGCAGGACCGTGATCCGCTCGATGGCGTCGAGTTCCGAGTGCAGCCACTTGCACCGCATCCCGGCCTCGCGGAAGAAGTTCGTCAGGTCCTCCGACATCCGCTTTGTCAGCGCCGTGACGAGCGTCCGCTCCTTGCGGGCGGTGCGAATCTTGATCTCCTCGGCTAGGTCCTTCACCTGCCCGCGGGCCGGCTTGATGTGGATGACCGGGTCCACCAGCCCCGTCGGCCGGATCACCTGCTCGACCACCTCGCCGCCGCACTTCTCCAGCTCGATGCCGCCCGGCGTGGCCGACAGGCAAAGGCACTGCTTGAGCCGCTTGTCGAACTCCTCGTACTTGAGCGGCCGGTTGTCCATCGCGCTCGGCAGGCGGAACCCGTGCTCGACGAGCGTCTCCTTGCGGCTCTTGTCGCCGGCGTACATGCCGCGGACCTGCGGGAGGGTGACGTGCGACTCGTCCACCACGAAGAACATGTCGTCCGGGAAGAAGTCGAGCAGGCAGTACGGCGGGTCGCCCGGCTTGCGGCCGCTGAACCAGCGGGCGTAGTTCTCGACCCCCGAGCAGTAGCCGACCTCGCGGAGCATGTCGAGGTCGTACCGGGTGCGGGCCTTGAGCCGCTCCGCTTCGAGCAGCTTGCCCTCGGTCTTGAACTGCTCCAGCCGCTCGGCCAGCTCCTGCTCGATCCCCTTGATCGCCTCCCGCACCCGGTCCTCGGGCGTGACGAAGTGCTTGGCCGGGTAGATGTACAGGCTGTCGAGCGGCTTGATCGTCTCGCCGCTGGTGGGGTGGATGAGGGAGAGCGAATCGACCTCGTCGCCGAACAGCTCGATGCGGTACGCCACCTCTTCGGAAGCGGGCCACACGTCGATGGTGTCGCCGCGGACGCGGAACTTGCCCCGCTCGAAGGCGATGTCGTTGCGTTGATACTGGATGTCCACGAGCTTCAGCAACAACTTGTCGCGCTCGACGATCTCGCCTTTGGGGACGTAGACCATCATGCGCTTGTAGTCGGACGGCGAGCCGAGGCCGTAGATACAGGAAACGGACGCCACGATGATGACGTCCTCACGACTCACGAGGGCGGACGTGGCGGAGAGGCGGAGGCGGTCGATGTTCTCGTTGACGCTCGAATCCTTCTCGATGTAGATGTCCCGCTGGGGGATGTAGGCTTCGGGCTGGTAGTAGTCGTAGTACGAGACGAAGTAGTGGACGGCGTTGTGGGGGAAGAACGCCTTGAACTCCTTGTAGAGCTGGGCCGCGAGCGTCTTGTTGTGGGCCAGCACGAGGGTCGGCTTGCCGAGGGCGGCGATGACGTTCGAGGCGGTGAACGTCTTGCCCGTGCCGGTGGCCCCGAGGACGACCTGGAAGCCCTTCCCCTTGTCGTACCCGTCGAGGATCTGGGCGATGGCCTTCGGCTGGTCGCCGGCCGGGCCGTACTCGCTGACGAGCTGGAACTTCGCGGCCATGAGCGGACCCCCGGGAGCGTAGTGGCGGACACGGGGATTGTAGCCGCGGGCGGTCCGGGGGGACGAACTCGGTTGCCCGGCGGCGACCCGGGGCGGGCCGGCCGCGGGCCTTCTTCAGCCCCGACATGAACTCGTCGTCGGGCCCACACTTCCTCGCAAACTCGCGCGGTCGCTGCAATGACGCCCCCCGGGCGGCCGTAATCCTTGTACCAAAGACGACCCCTCTCCCCGGGAGCCACCCGTGAACAAGTACCACACCGTCCCCTACCGCAAGCAGAACAACTCGTACACCTGCTGGTTCGCCTCCCTCCGCATGGTCGTGCGGTGGCGGTTCGACCAGTTCTTCTCCCCGCCCAACAAGGCCGGGAACGCCCTGTACGAGGCCGGCTACCGGACCATCGCCAAGAAACTCTTCGACGACGACTACGACATGCACTGGGACACGACGAAGGGGTCCGTCCACGAGGGGATGTTGCCGCTCTCGATGAGCGACACCAACCTCATGAAGGTGTGCGAGAAGCTCGGGATGCACGTCCGCGAGCTGCCGACCAAGAAGAGCAACCAGACCCTGTACATCGACAAGGTCAGGTCGATGCTCGACCTGAGCCCGATCCTGTGGCCGGGGTGGGTGAACGGGTACCGGGGGTACAACACCCCGCCGGCCGGGATGCGGAACTCGGCCGCCCCGCAGATGCACATGGTCGTCATCACCGGGTACGAGCGGTACCAGGGGGTCGGCTGGTTCCTCATCAACGACCCGTACATCGACCCCGGCGAGTCCGAGGACGAGCAGGGGGAAATCTACATCGACGCCGACGAGCTGTGGTCGCAGTTCATGGCCAAGAAGGTCGCCATCTGGCAGAACCCGATCTGAGCGGGGGCCGGGTCAACCGGGACGCCCCCGCCGCCTTCCGCGGTGAACTCCGCGACCGCCTCGTGCCCGTCTTCACCCGCCGACCGGCGACGCCTCCCACCTGTACATCACGTCCGACCGGAGGACGTACTTCGTCCCCGCCGTCACCGTCGCCCCCTGGTGGAGGACGTTGTGCGTGAGCACCAGCAGCGTGCCGGCCACCGGCGTCACGCGGACGATCGGTTCGGTGTTGCGGACGCCGCCGTGGGTGCGACGGCCGGCGGGGGTCCGCGACTCGCGGCGGTCGAGCTCGGGGCCGCGATTCCGGGCGGAATCGGCGGACGCTCCCGCTTTACCGGGTCGCGCGGGGGCGGGAATCGGATGTCGTGACGTGGCCGGCGGATCGGGCGGGACGCACTTGTCAAAAGCGGGAGAATCCGGGGGCACTCGGGCGGCGTTCCGGGCGTCGGCCGGGCCGCCGGGGGCTCACTTGAAGAAGAGGAGGTACGCCACGGTCACCGTGAGGACGGCGACGAGGCCGGCCAGGACCGGGGTCCAGTCGAACGGCTCGGCCGGGGTCGCCGGGATCGGGGTGTGCCGCCTCGACGTGCCGCCGGCCCCCGACGGGGTGTGGCGGGCGTACGGGGCCGTCTCGGCGTTCGCGTCGGCCCCGCCGGCCGTGAACGGCGTCGGCACCACCACCGGGCGGCCGCCCTTGCTGGCCTGCATCGCCCCGGACGGGCCGCTGCCGGGGGGCGGGTTGGCGGCGAAGTCGACGGCTTCGTCCGACGGCCGCTTCATCGCGCCGGAGCGGCCGAGGAGCCCCGGCGGCTTGGCCACCGGGGCCGGGTTGACCACCAGGTCGCGGAACTCGGGGACGCTCGCCAGCGGGACGAACTGGCCGCCCTTCGACCGGCTCACGAGGATGTTCGAGGCGTCGCCCAGGAGGTTGTCCTGGAGGGCCCGGCGGATGCCGTCGGCCTGCCCCTTGACGGTGTGCGGCTGGCCGGCCTCGTCCTTGTAGACCATGTACCACAGGTCGGTCGGGTTGGCGGCCTGGGCGGCGTGGGCGGCCACCCCGCTCTTGCGGCCCTCGCCGGTCAGGTCCTCCACGAACTCCCGGCAGCTCGCCGGCCGCTGGGCCGGGTCGGCGCTCATGGCCCGGCGGATGGCCCAGTCGATCCGGTCGGACAGGTGCGGGGCGACCGCCTTGGGGGCCGGGAACTCGTTGCGGATCTTCTTCATCCAGCAGTCGAGCGGGCCGGCCGTGCCGAACGGCACCTGGCCCGTCACCATCGTGTACAGGGTGGCCCCGACGGAGTAGATGTCGCACCGGACGTCCACCCCCTTGGCGTTGCGGAACTGCTCGGGGGCCATGAAGTGGGGGGTGCCGAGGCCGCGGCCGGTCTTGGTCAGGTTCAGGTTGTCGTCGAGCTCCTTGACCAGCCCGAGGTCGGTGAGCTTGGCCTGCCCCTCGCGGTTGAGGAGGATGTTGTCCGGCTTCACGTCGCGGTGGACGAGGCCCTGCTTGTGGGCCTTCTGGAGCCCGTCGCACACCTGGGCGATGAGGCGGACGGCCTCGGCCTCGGGGACCGGGCCGTCCCGCTCGACCCGCTGGCCGAGCGACTCGCCGTCCACGAACTCCATGACCAGGAACGGCTGCGGGCCGGCCCCCTGGTACTCGATGCCGCGGACGACGTTCGGGTGCTCGAGCATCTTGGCCGTCTGGAACTCCCGCTCGAACCGCTGGAGGAGGACGGGGTTTTTGGCCGTGTTGGCGGCGATCACCTTGACGGCGACGATGTCCCCGGTGAACCGGTGGCGGCCCTTGTAGACGGCCCCCATGCCGCCCTCGGCGATCTTGTACAGGAGGTCGTAGTTGCCGAGCTGGGTCGGGGCGTCGGACGCGTTCGGGGGCGGCATGCCGGGGGGTCTCCGGGGGCGTCGCGCGGGCGGCCGGGGGCGGCGCACGCCTTCAACATAGGTC
>JANPKP010000261.1:0-2596 GCA_031426095.1 Gemmataceae bacterium | reverse complement strand
GCGGACCAGCCCGGCGACGGCCGGCGGCGGGTCGCCGGTCAGCCCCCAGTCGAGTTCTTCGAGGATGCGCTTGGCCCGGTACGCGACCTCGGGGTCGTCGCCGGCCCGCCGGAGGGCCTCGTCGGCCCTTTCCCGAACGTCGAAGTCGTCGGCCGCGAGGTCGCGGACGAGGTCGGGCACGGGGCGGAAGTCGGCCGGCGACGGCACCCCTGCCCGGCCGACGGCCACGGCGGCGAGGGCGGCGGCGGCCAACAGGCCGAGGCGGCGGCGGTTCAAGGGGGCGTCCTTCCGGCGGGGCGGGGGCGTGGGTGGCTCCCGGCATCGTAACCCCGCGGGCGGTGCGCGGCAACCGGCCGCCCTTGTCGCGCGGTCTCGCCGCCAACACAATGCCGCCAACCACCCGACCGCCCCGCACTCCCCGCGACGGAGCCCGAGATGAAGACCGGCATGAACCTCCTCCTCTGGACCGGCCAGGTGACGGCCGAGCACTTCCCGCTACTCGGGAAGCTCAAAGCGGCGGGGTTCGACGGGGTGGAAATCCCCGTCTTCGGCGGCGAGCCGGCCGACTACAAGCCGGTCCGGGCCGAGCTCGACCGCCTCGGCCTTAAGTGCACGACGGTCACGATCCTGACCGAGGACCGGAACATCATCAGCCCCGACCCGGCCCCCCGGGCGGCCGGGCTGGCGTGGCTCAAGAAGGCCATCGAGATCGACCACGTCCTGGGGGCCGAGACGATGGTCGGCCCGTACCACTCGGCCATCGGCGTGTTCAGCGGCAGCGGCCCGACGGACGACGAGAAGAAGCGGTCGGCCGAGGTGCTGCGGCAGGTCGCCGAGTACGCCCGGCAGGCCAACCTTCAACTCGGGATCGAGTACCTGAACCGCTTCGAGTGCTACCTACTGACGACCGCGGCCGCCGCCGTCGAACTGGTGAAGATGGTCGGCCACCCGAACTTCGGGACGATGTACGACAGCTTCCATGCCCACATCGAGGAGAAGGACCCGGCGGCCGCCATCCGCACGGTGGCCCCGGTGTTGAAGCACGTCCACATCAGCGAGAACGACCGCGGCACCCCCGGCACCGGGCAGGTGAACTGGGACGCGACGTTCCCCGCCCTCAAGGCGACCGGGTACGACGGCTGGCTCGTGATCGAGGCGTTCGGCCGGGCGCTCCCGGACATCGCGGCCGCGACGAAGGTGTGGCGGGACCTGTTCCCGTCGCCGGACGAGGTGTACCAGAAGGGCATTACGCTCATGAAGGAGCGGTGGGCGGCCGCCCGGTGAGGGGGGCGGAGACACTCGACACGAGGTAAGGGACACGGGATAAGAGTTCGGGTCTTCCGTCCCGCCTCCCTTACCTCGTGTTCCGAGACCGTTTTGCCCTTCCCCCCGCCCGCACCCCACGCTATTGCCGGGGCTTCATACGTCGACTTCGGTCGCGGAGGAGGCCACGGGATGAAGCGGTTCATCGTCGCGTTAGTCGTCGGGTCGGCGGCCGGGAGCCACGCGGCCCGCGCCCAGGCCCCCGTCGTACCGGTCGCCCCCGCGGCCCCGGCCGCCTCGGCGGCCCCGGTCCCGTGGGCGAACAAGTTCTTCCTGCCCGACATCGCCACGAACCCGACGCAGGTGCCGCCGCAGGTCATCCTCCACGACTTCGGGAGCGTCGCCCACGGCACCCTCTGCGTCCACAAGTTCACCATCACGAACGTCTACAACGAGCCGATGCAGGTGGTGGACGTGCGGAAGTCGTGCACCTGCCTCGACTACGTCCCCATCGCCCAGGCCATCGCCCCGAACCAGACGGCCGAGTTCACCGTCACCATGAACAGCGGCAAGTTCGTCGGCTACAACGCCCAGACCTTTTACGTCACCTTCGGCCCCAAGTTCGTCTCCACCGCCGTCGTCCGGTTACAGGCGACGAGCCTGGCCGACGTGGTGCTGACCCCCGGGTCGGTGGCCTTCGGCACCGTCGCCCTCGGGGCGAAGGCGGCCCAGGCGGTGGAGGTCGAGTACAAGGGGAAGGGGAACAAGTGGGCGATCACGGGGGTGGTGCCGACGGCCGCCCCGCTCGACGTGCGGGTGCAGGAGACGAGCCGCGGCCGCCTCTTCAGCGGGGCCAAGTACCGGGTGGACGTGGCCCTGAAGCCGAACGCCCCGGCCGGCACCATCAACGAGCCGGTTACCCTCAAGACTAACGACCCGAACGCCCCGGAAATCCAGCTCGCCGTCACCGGCACCGTCCAGGCCCCGCTCGAACTGGCCCCGAGCACCGTCCGTCTGGACCCCGTCGCGGTCGGCCAGACGACCGTGCAGCGGGTGATCGTGCGGGCGGGCAAGCCGTTCAAGATCGTGGCCGTGGAGGGGGACGGGGACGGGGTGACGGTCGAGCCGCCGCCGGCCGGGGTGCCGCTGCCGGTGAACGTGCTGACGGTGAAGTTCGAGCCGCGGGGCGTCGGCCCGGTGGCCAAAACCCTCCGCGTCCGCACCGACCTCGACGGCGGCGTGACCGCCGTGCTGCCGGTCGAGGCGGAAGGGATCAAGTAAAAGCGGGTCGCGGGCGGCGGGGCGCGGGACAATGCGGGGGTAACCCGGTTCT
>JANPKP010000260.1:0-3713 GCA_031426095.1 Gemmataceae bacterium | reverse complement strand
CCTGGGACCCCCGACGCGAGAATGGAGAACCCCGAAGGGGTGGCAGTCACGCATCCCGAGCGTGACTGCCACCCCTTCGGGGTTCAACTGATCGGGTGTCGGTCACGCCAGGGGTTCACACCCCTGGCTATTGACGGACACCCCTTCGGGGTTGGAAGAATGGTCTCCCCGGCTCACGTCCCGTGTTCCCACGACGTGCTGTACGACTTCTGGTCGGCCGTCATCGCGTCGATCGTCACGCCCATCGAAGCCAGCTTGGCGGTGGCGATGTGCTCCACGATCTCGGCCGGCACGTCGATCACCTTGTTCGGCAGCTTGCCCTTGTTCTTCACGCAGAACTCGGTGGCGAGGGCCTGCGTGGCGAAGCTCATGTCCATGACGCTCGCCGGGTGGCCCTCGGCGGCCGCCAGGTTCACCAGCCGGCCGCCGCCCAGGACGTGGACCGTCTTGCCGTTCTTCAGCTTGTAGCTGTCCACGTTCGACCGCACGTCCTCGGCCAGCGTGGCCGTTTCTTCCTTCAGGGCGACGAGGTCGAGTTCCACGTCGAAGTGGCCGCTGTTGCACACCATCGCCCCGTCCTTCATGGCCAGGAAGTGCTCCCGGCGGACGATGTGCTTGTTCCCCGTCACCGTGATGAACAGGTCGCCGACCTTCGCCGCCTCGGCCATCGGCATCACCGCGAACCCGTCCATCGCGGCTTCGAGGGCGTTCACCGAGTTGACCTCGGTCACGATCACCTGGGCCCCGAGGCCGCGGGCCCGGGAGGCGACGCCCTTGCCGCAGTAGCCGTACCCGCTGACGACGATCTTCTTGCCGGCCACGAGCATGTTCGTGGCCCGGATGCAGCCGTCGAGGGTGCTCTGGCCGGTCCCGTAGCGGTTGTCGAACAGGTGCTTGGTGGCCGCGTCGTTGACGGCGATGACCGGGAACTTGATGACCCCGTCCTTCTCCATCGCCCGCAGGCGGATGACGCCGGTGGTCGTCTCCTCCATGCTGCCGACGACCTTGCTGAACTTGTTGGCCCGCTCGCCGGCGGGGATCTTCGAGGCCCACGCCCGGACCTGGGGGTGGACGTCGTCGAGCCGGTCGAGGGCGACGAAGACCATCGCCGAGACGAGGTCGGCCCCGTCGTCCATCGTCACGTTCGGCTCGTGTTCGAGGGCGGCGGCGACGTGCTTGTAGTAGGTGTCGCCGTCCTCGCCGTGGATGGCGAAGACGCTGATGCCGAAGTCGCGGACGAGGCTGGCGGCCACGTCGTCCTGGGTGCTGAGCGGGTTGGAGGCGATGAGGACGAGGTCGGCCCCGCCGGCCTTGAGGGTGCGGGCCAGCCCGGCCGTTTCCGCGGTGACGTGCAGGCAGGCCGACATCCGCATCCCGGCCAGCGGCTTCTCCTTCTCGAACCGGGCGCGGATTTGCTGGAGGACGGGCATGTCGCCGTCGGCCCAGAGGATCCGCTTCTTGCCCTTGTCGGCGAGTTCCGGCTTGGCGATGTCGTGCTTGACGGCGGCGGGCTTGGCGGCGGTGGCGGTGGGCATGGGGAATCGTCTCACGAAAGGGGGCGTCCGGCCCGGCGGGTCGGTCACAAGGCGCGACCCATGCCCGGAACGTTTGCAAAAGCATGTTATACGACATGGGCGGCCGGGCGGACAAGCGGAAGCGGGGACGGCCTGGGGAACGGGGCGTTTCGGCCCGAAAGCGAATGCCCGGAGTCAAGCGATCCGGAGCGATTTCACCGGCTCTCCCGCAAACTTTACCAGGGTAATCGCAACCCGCTTCGCCCCATCGACATGCGACGACATCGACGCGAGAAAGCGGTCAACAGCGGTAACGCTCAGAACAGCCCGCCCGGTTTCACGGCCGTTTCGCCCGCGCGGACCCGCTCGATTGTCGGCAGCCGGCGGACGTACTCGTAGTAGCCGGCGAGCTTGAACTTCTTGGCGGCCGACTCGGAGGTCATGTACCGGACGGAGCCGAACACGGGGCGGTCGGGGAACCACGGGCGGTCGAACAGGCCGAAGCACCAGAGGATTCCCGTGTAGGAGTTCGGGTCGCGGCCGTCGAGGGCGTACTTGTTGTTGAGGTGTTCGAGGGCGACGTGGGCGTCGGCGGGGGTGGCCGACCACTGCAACACCTTCTTGCCCCAGAGCATCCGCAGGTAGTTGTGGATGCGGCCGGTGGCCACGAGTTCCCGCTGGGCGGCGTTCCACAGCTCGTCGTGCGTCCGCCCGGCTTCCAGCTCCTCCAGGGTGTAAGTGCGTTCCCGGGGGTCGGTGCCGTGGGCGTGCAGGGTCGCTTTGGCCCACGCGGGCAGGACCACGTCGAGGGTGCGCTCCCCGCCGGGGGAGAAGTCGAACGTCTCGAAGTTGAACAGCGGGATCGCCGTCCCCCGTTCCTGCCACGTCACCGGCTGTTCGCTCTGCCGCCGGCCGTCCGCCTCCTGCCTCTTGTTCCAGTGCCACTGGTGGCCCACGTCCCGCCACGTCACGGCTTCGTCGAGGAAGCCGTTCACGTTCGGGTCGCGGCTGTAGAAGTCGTCCTTCTTGCCGCGGGGGTTGAGGACGGCCGGCGTCCATTCCCCCGTGTGGGCGAGGGCCGCTTCGATGACGTCCTGAATGCCGATGTGGCCGTAGTGGAGGTACGGGCTCAGCCGGCTGGCGGCGTTGCGGACCGGGTCGTCCGGGGCGTTCCGCTCGGCGGCGTAGCGGGGGAGCTTGTCGGCCACGAAGGCGGCCAGGGCCGCCCGCCCGGCGGCCGAGCCGCCCTCCACGCCGGGGACGGGCGGCACCGTTTGGTCGAGCGGCAGGCCGGCCACGAAGGCGGCGGGGTCTTGCGTCGCGTCCCACGGCTCGAACGGCGGGGCGAGCGTGCTCTTGGCCGTCTTCGGCACGTCGGGCTCGGCGGCCGCCCGGTTCTCCCAGGCTTCGGCGAACAGCTTGTGAATCCGCGGCCGCAGGTGGGCCGCCGCCCCCACCGCCGGGCCGAGCAGGGACAGGGGTACGACGCCGTTGCCGTCGATCAGGTGCAGAGGCACCTCAAGAACGGCGGCCAGCGCCCGGTTGTGGCCGGGGACGATGTAGGCCGGGTAGTCGTCGGTCACGACGGCGCAGGCGTCGGCGGCGAGCTTGCGGACGAGCCCGCGGCCGGCGTCGCCCGGCGTCTCCACGAACGGCCAGTAGGCGAGCCCGAGGGCCTTCGCGGCGGCGGCGTTGTCCCGCATTCCCGCCAGAATGAAGGCGTGGTGCCGGGCCGACGCCCACGGGTAGTCGAGCTTCAGCCCCTCGTACACGACCAGCGGCTTCTTCAGGTGGCCGGCCAGGTGCAGGGCGTAGTCGAGGGCGTGGCTGGCGTGCAGCCGGCGGACCATCTGCGGCCAGAGGAGGACGTACCGGCCGGCGGCGTGGAGGGGCCGGTCGTTGGCTCGGCGGAGGCGGGCGTCGTTGAACGTGGGCATGGGCCGCCGGTAAAAAGCGGGGGAGAGCGGGGTAACCCCTTGCCGCGAACGGCGGCGTGTCTCGATAGTAGGGAGGGGGCGGCCCGGCCGGCCAACCCCGCCCCGCTCTCCCGGGCCGCGTTCCCCCCCGCTCCCCCGCCCGGACCGTCCCATGACGAGCGATTCCGCCCCGCCGCCCGCCCGCACGTCCGGCCCCGCCCGCCCGCTGTGGCTGGCGGGGGCCGGCCTCCTCGTCGTGCTCGCCGCCGTCGGCGGGCGGGCG
>JANPKP010000259.1:0-8700 GCA_031426095.1 Gemmataceae bacterium | reverse complement strand
CCGGGCTAGGAAGCCCGGGCCACAAGATTCCCGCCTCGCGTCGGCTCCTGGGAAGTGCGGACGGGCCGCCCGTGCCACCCACATTCGATTCGCGTCGCGGCTACGCGGTCACCCCTTCCTGGGTCCTCGCCACCACCACGGTAATGTTGTCCGACCCGCCGGCCGCGTTCGCCGCATCCACGAGCGTATGGGCGGCCGCCTCGGCGCTATCGGCCGCGTCCAGGGCTTTGCCGATCTCGTCGTCCGCCACGTACTTGCTCAACCCGTCCGAGCAGAGGAGGATCACGTCGCCGGGCTTGCACGTCGCCTTGTAGACGTCCGCCCGCACGTCGTCGGTGCCGCCGCCGACGCAGTTCCAGAGGACGTGGCCCCACCGCGAGTTCTCGGCCCGCTCGGCCGACATCACGCCCTTGTCGACCATCCGCTGGGCGACCGTATGGTCGCGGGTGATCGGGTGAAGCTTGCCGTCCCGCCGGACGTAGCAGCGGCTGTCGCCGGCGTGGACGACGTAGAGCCGCGGCCAGATGAGGTAGGCGAGCGTGAGTGTCGTGCCCATGGTCTTGTGGCCCGAGGGGGCGTCGCCGGCCGCCTTCACGGTCCTCTGGCACTCCTCCAGCACCGCCTTCAACTCGTCCTCCAGGTCCTCCTCCCGCCCTTCTTCGAGGCGGAAGAACCAGGGCATGGTGTTGAGGATGTAACGGACCACGGTCTGCACGGCGACGCCGCTGGCCTGCTTGCCGCCGGCGTGGCCGCCCATGCCGTCGGCCACGAGGAGGAGCTTGCCGTGGTGGACCCCGAAGCGGCGGGCGTGGTCGCCGTCCGGCAGGCTCGTCTGGGCCACCCGCATCGTCTTGTCGAGGTCGGCGACGAGGAACTGGTCCTCGTTCACCTCGCGGACCTTGCCCTTGTCGGTCAGGCCGAAGCAGTCGATGGCGATGGGCATGGGTGGCTCCGATGCGGCCGGGGGGCCGCCGCGCTAAACGGGTTGCCGTGTCGTGACGCCGAGCTGGATGACCTCGCCCGCGAAGTTCGGGCGTTCGCCGGTCCAGTTGCCGACCTTGCCGCCGCCGCCGCCGACGCCCCCGGCCAGGCCCCGAGTCAGGACGTGCCAGCAGAAGTAACAGTGGTTGCTCGTCATCCCGGGCAGGGCGTCGGGGTCGCGGGACAGGATTTCGTCGCGGATCGCCGTCAGCCCCTCCCGGAAGACCTTCCCGACGTAGGGGTGCGCCCGGGCCTTCGCCACCACCTCGGCGACGGTGTCGGTGTGGACGTTGCCGACGGTGAGCTGGTCGAGGTCGGAGGCGAACCCGCAGCACGGCTTCACCTCGCCGCGGGGGTTGACGATCAGCGCTTGCCCCGGGCCTTCGCAGTAATCCTCCTCGAACCACGCCCCGTCCCACGGGTCGCCCGGCAGCCCCTCGGCCCGCTCCACGGCGGCGAGGTGGTTCCAGTTGAGCGTCATCGTCAGTTCGTCGCACACGAGCAGGTGCTTCCCGAGCAGGGCCGACCACGCCACCACGCCGTCGAGGGCCTTCGCCAGCCGGTGGATCGGTTCCAGCCCTTTGTCCGGTGCCCGGCTCGCGTAGCTGAGGGAGACGATCGTGTCGCGGTCGAAGACGCGGCGCGCGGTCAGGCAGAAGGCCGCGAGTTTGTCGATGTCCATGCCGTGGAACTTGTCCACGCTCAGCCCGAGCTTGCCGGTGAACCCGGCGTCGCGGAGGTCGGTCAGCACCGCGGCCAGGTGCGGCCCGTCGCGGAACCAGACGCCGTTCGTCATCATCTTGTCGAAGCGGAAGCCGAGTTCGCCCGCCCGCCGGGTGAGGGCGACGAGGAAGTCGGGGTACAGGAACGGCTCGCCGCCGGTGAAGCCGAGAATTTCGATGCCGTACTCGCGGGCCTGTTCGAGGAAGCGGAGGGCGGTCGGGATCGGCAGCCGGTCGGTCCACTCGATGGGGACGCAGCAGTGCGGGCAGCTCAGGTTGCACTGGTAAGTGCCGGCGAACGACAGGTAGTTCGGCCGGAACGTGCGGGTGCGGCGGCGGACGGGGCGGGCCTCCCCGCGGGCGGGCGGCGGGGCGGGGCGGGGGTCGGGCATCGGGGTCGGCTCGGGGTGGGGGTTCACCTTCCAAGTGTAACAGCCGGCCGGCCGCGGGCCAGCCGAACGGTTAGATTGTGAGGGCCGTGTCGTCTTGGCCTTGAAGCCCCCGCCCGCCCGGCCGGGGCCAGTTGTGACGCCGGACGCCCGCGAACCCCTGCCGGTGGTGAGGATTTCTCCTTGTGGGGGCTCTGGCGAGGTGACACAATCCCACGGTCCCCCCGCGCACCGCGGCGGCCGCCCGCCCTGGCTTGGAACGGAACACCACTCATGCGTCGGTCCCTCACGCGGTTCGCCCCGGCCGGGTTGCTCGCCGCCCTCCTCGCGGCTCTCGTCGGCCACGTCGGCGGGGACGTGAGCGGTCAACCCGGCCTCCCCGTTCCGGCCAAGAAGGACAAGGCCAAGTCCGACACGGACGACGACGGCGTTTTCGTCTTCCCCGAGGACCGCGACTCCAAGCAGCAGCTCAAGGCCGCCCGCGACTACCTCGACCGCAAGGACATCCCCTGGAACATCGTCTGCTCGGTGCTGCAGAACATCCTCGACGCCAAGAGCGACACCTTCTTCCGGGTGGACGAGAAGAAGCGGGCGGCCCTCACGGCCGACCGCATCAGCGTGAAGACGGAGGCCAACCGCATCATCGGGGCCTTCCAGAAGGAGGGGCTCCAGTTCTACCAGCAGACCTACGGCCAGGGGGCCGCAGCTTTGTTGAAGGAAGGCATTGACGCCGGGTACGAGCGGGCCACCCTCTCCGACGTGTCCCAGCGATTCTTCCACACCCGGGCCGGGGCCGAGGCCACGGTGCTGCTCGGTACGATCCACCTCGACCGCGGGAACTATCTGGAAGCCGCCTACGCCTTCGAGCGGCTCATGGCCCGGCCCGAGTCGGAGCCGTTCCTGACGCCGCGGACGATGTTCAAGGCGGCCCTCGCCCTCCAGCGGAGCGGCGACCCGCGGCACGCCGAGAAGGCCCGCCAGGTGTGGGACCAGCTCGAACGGCAGGTCGGCCGCAACGGGCTGGCGGTCGGCCGCAAGACGTTCTCGGCCGACGGGCTCAAGAAGGAACTCGACCGCCCGGTGCCGACCGTGCTGGCCACGGCAACTGCCGCCGAGTGGGCCATGCGGTACGGGACGGCGTCGCGGACCGGGGTGGCCGACGGCGGGGCCCCGTTCCTCGACCCGTCGTTCGTGTTCGACATGATGCACCACCGGCACCTGACGGTCGACCCGGCGGACACGAACCCCGACCTCCACCTCAAGGCCGGGAACGAGTGGGTCCACCAGAACCTCGGCGAGGCCGTCCGCAAGCTCGACCAGCAGAAGCAGCGGCCGCCGGCCCTCCCGGGGTTCTTCCCGGTCACGCTCCCCGACCTCCTCGTGTTCCGGTCGTACGACGGAATCTACGCGGTCGCCTCCCGCGACCACGTGGCCAACGGCGCGTTCGTCCCGGCCGGCCGGCTCCGGTGGTTCCACCCGGCCGACGCGGGGGTGGCCCAGCTCGCAACGTCCAACGAAAAGAGCACCGTGTTCGGCTGGTGGTCGCAGTACCTCGGCACGAACATGGTGAGCCTCCTGTTCGAGAACCCCCTGCTCGGGTCGCTGGCCCACGACGGGCAGAACGTCTACTTCGTGGACGACATCGGGCTCCCGCCGTTCCCGGCCATGAACAACGGCGAGTTCCCGAACGGGCAGAACCAGGGGGCCACCACCCCGGACATGGACCGGGTCGTCCGGGCCAGCACCCTGAAGGCCCTGAGCCTGGACCGCGACGGGGCCCTGGCGTGGTCCCTCGGGCCGACCGCGGGCAAGACCGCCGCCCCCCCGCTGCCGCCCCTCTCGGAAGAAGAAGAGGACAAGACGACCAGCGCCCACCAGCTGTGCCAGGACGTGTTCTTCCTCGGGGCCCCGCTCCCGGTGAACGGCCGGCTCTACGTCCTGATCGAGCGGAACGGGCGGATGCGGTTGCTGTGCCTCGACCCGCGGAACCTCGTGCCCGTCCCCGGCCGGGCGAACGAGATGGTCCCGTCGCTCGTCTGGAGCCAGCGGCTCGGGCAGCCGAACAACCCGCTCCCGGGCGATTCGGTCCGGCGCTTCCAGGGGGCGTTCCTGGCGGCCGGCGAGGGGATCGTCATCTGCCCGACCAACTCGGGGGCGGTGATCGCCGTCGACGCCATGTCCCGCAGCCTCCTGTGGGCGCACAAGTACCGGGCCGCCGACCCCGGCGAGGCCCAGCCCGGGTCCGGCGGCGGGCGGGGCCGGTTCGGCCGCGGCCGGGTGATGGAGGACGGGACGCCGCCGCCCCAACTCTCGGCCGAGCGGTGGCGGGCGGCCGCCCCGATCGTGGTCAACGGCAAGGTCGTATTCTCGGCCTACGACTCGGACCACCTCGACTGCCTCGACCTGCGGACCGGCAAGCTCCTGTGGCGGACCGACCGCAAGAAGTCCGACTTGTACGTCGGCGGGGTGGCGAACGACAAGTTGATCGTGGTCGGCAAGGACGAGGTCCGGGCCTACCACCTGAACCAGACGCAGGGGACCGGGTCGCCGCCCGAGCCGAAGGTGGCGTGGGTGAAGGAGACGCGGCGGGTGCCGTCCGGGCACGGGGTGGTCGCCAAGGGTGCGTACTTCCTCCCCGTCCGGCCCGACCCCGACCAGCGGGAGAGCGGCCCCGAGGTGTGGGCCTTGAACGTCGAAACCGGCGAATTCCTGTCCAAGACGACCCGCAAGAAGCGCGACGCGACGACGACCGCCGACCCGGAGCAGGCGGCCCGGCTGGGGACCGGCAACCTCGTCTTCCACGAGGGCCGGATGTTCGCCCAGTCGGCCTGGGAGGTGGCCGCCTTCCCGCAGTTGGAGGTCAAGAAGGCCGAGATGGACCGCCTCCTGACCCTCAACCCGAACGACCCCAAGGGGCTGACCGACCGGGGGGCGCTGCTGCTGGACGACGGCAAGGTGGCGGCCGCCATCGCCGACCTCAAGAAGGCGGCCCTCAACCGGCCCCCGCCCGAAGTAGAGCGGGAGTTGAAGCTCAAGCTCTATCAGGCGTTCACCGAACTCCTGAAGGCCGACTTCGCGGCCGCCGAGCCGTACCTGGGCGAGTACAAGGGGCTGTGCAAGCTTACCGTCGAGCCCGACCTCGACGCCGCCGACCGGGCGCGCGTCGCGGACGAGAACGTCCGCCGGGAGGGGCTGTACCTGAGCCTCGTGGCCAAGGGCCGGGAGTCCCAGGGGCGGCTCGTCGAGGCGTTCGACCACTACCTCGCGTTCGCCGGCCTGGAGGACGGCCGGCAGCTCGTCCCCGTCCACGACGAGCCGGGCGTTCTCATGCGGCCTGACGTGTGGGCCCGGGGGCGGATCGAGGCGATGGTCCGCAGGGCGACCGACCCGGCCGCCCGCAAGCCGCTGGAGGAGCGGGTGAAGAAGGAGTGGGAGGGCGTCCGCGGGGGCGGCGACCGGGCCAAGCTCCGCGAGTTCGTGGACGTGTTCGGGCCGTACTTCCCGGTCGGGGCCGAGGCCCAGTTGCGGCTCGCCGAGGAGTTGCTGGCCTCCCCCGCCGAGGCCGAGAGCCGGGAGGCCCAGACCCACCTCGCCCAGCTGCGGGCGACGGCCGACGACCCCGTCGTCCGGGCTCGGGCGACCGAGGCGCTGGCCCGGCTGATGATCAAGTCCGAGCTGCTCGAAGACGCGGTCGGGCTGTACGCCCAGCTCGGCAAGGAGTTCGCCGCCGTCAAGGTCCGCGGGGACAAGACCGGGGCCGACTTCTTCACCGACCTCCTGACCGACAAGCGGCTCCTGCCGTACCTGGAGCCGGGCCGCTACCAGTGGCCGGGGCGGGTGAAGGTGGAGCAGCGGGAGCAGGCGAACAACGGCCAACAGCAGACGTTCGTCGTCGAGCCCGAGGGGGAACTGCTGCCGTTCTACCGCCGCTACCGACTCGTGATGGACCAGGCCAGTTCGGGCAACGGCACCTGGACCCTGAAGGTGCAGGACCGGCTGACGGGGGCCGAGCGGTGCAAGTTCACCGGCATGCGGCCGCTGCCGAACAACGGGTACATGCCCAACGGCGGCGCGCCGTTCCGCTGGTCGGTCCTGGCCAACGGCCACCTCCTGCTCGTCCACCTCGGGCAGTTCGTTTACTGCCTCGACCTGGCCGAGCGGAAGGAGCGGTGGCAGTACAACCTGCTCGGCGAGGCGGTGGTCAACGGCAACCCGCCGCAGCCCGGGGTCGGGCCGGACGGGGAGACCGTCCTCCAGTTCGACGAGGGGTTCGTCATCACCCTCGGGCGGGCGGCCGTCCTCCAGCCGGGGTACGTCTGCCTCGTGGCCCGGGACGAGTTGATCGCCTTCGAGCCGCTCACGGGCAAGCGGCTCTGGGCGCGGAAGAGCGTCCCGGCCCGCACCCAGGTGTTCGGCGACGGCCGCAACCTGCTGCTCGTGGAAGCGGGGACCGACCGCCGGCCGTCCACCACCCGCCTCCTGCGGGCCGTCGACGGGGCCCCGGTCGAGGGGTTCAAGGACTTCGCCAAAGAGTTGGGGGCCGCCAAGTCGTACCGCGTGTACGGCCGCCACGTGCTGTTCACCGAGGGCACCGGCGAAGCCCCGCGGGTCGCCCGACTCTACGACACCGTGACCGGCAAGGACGTGTGGCGGAAGGAGTTCGGGGCCGGGGCGATCCCCGTCAAGACGCAGAACCCGGAGTGGGTCGGGTTCGTCCTCACCACGGGCGAGTTGACGGTCCTCAGCGGCCGCACGGGCGAGCCGGTCGGCGGCGGGCGGGTCGACGAGTTCAAGCGGGAGGAGCACATGAAGGGCTGCACGGAGGCGGTGCTCTTGCACGACGCCGAGCGGTTCTTCCTCGTCCTCGACCGCGAGAGCGGGCCGGCCGTACGCCGCGGTGGGTTCCAGCAGAACGCCGTCCTCAAATCGGTGAAGGTGAACGGCCCGATGTACTGCTTCGACCGTGCCACCGGCAAGCGGCTCTGGTTCGCCGACCGCCAGTTCGAGAACCAGATGCTCCTGACCGAGCACTTCGCCGAACTGCCGGTGGTGATCGCCGCCGCCCAACTGATCGAGGAGAACGGGCAGGCGACGTACAAGGTGGTGATCGTCGAGAAGGACCGCGGAAAGCTTCGGTTCTTCAAGGGGCTGCCGCAGAACGGGCAGATCTTCCACGCCATCGTGATCGACCCGAAGGCCGCGAAGATCGAACTCCAGCGGTACAACGACCGGCTCGTCATCACCTGCGAGGACGAGACGAAGACGGCGGCCGCCCCGTGACCCGAGTCACTCCCGCCCGCCGCCGCCCCCCTCCCCGGGCGCGGCGGTCGAATTTACCCGACCGGGCGTGAATCGCCGCCCCGCCGGTCGTCTGTTTGTTGGTTCCCACACGCCCGGGAGACGGTCCCATGCTCACCCGCCGGTCCCTGCCCGCGGCGGCCCTCGCCGCCCTTTCGCTCGTCGCCGCGCCCGCCCGCGGGGCCGACGACGCCAAGAAGAAGGCCGAGTACGACGCGGTGGTGGAAAAGGGCCTGGAGTGGCTCAAGCGGAACCAGGGGAACGACGGGAGCTGGAACGCCAACGGCGGCCAGTACCCGACCACGATGACGGCCCTGGCCGGGATGTGCTTCCTGATGGAGGGCAGCACCCTCAAGGAAGGTAAGTACAGCGACCAGCTCGTGAAGGCGACCAACTGGTTCCTCCAGCGGCAGCAGGCGAACGGGCTACTCGGGAAGGTCGAGAACCCGACCGAGTCGCAGCGGTACATGTACGGGCACGGGTTCGGCCTCCTGTTCCTGGCCTGTGTGTACGGCGAGGAGGAGGACGGCGACCGCCGGAAGAAGCTCGAAGTGGTCCTCAAGAAGGCGGCCGAGTTCTGCTCGAACTCCCAGACCGACAAGGGCGGGTGGGGGTACGTGTCGGCGGCCGACGGGAACAACTTTGACGAGGGGTCCGTCACCATCACACAGTTGCAGGGGCTCCGGGCCGCCCGCAACGCCGGCATCCCGGTGAAGAAGCTCACCATCGACAACGCGGTCAAGTACCTGGAGAAGTGCACCACCCCGAAGGGCGGGATCATCTACAGCCTGCACAACGGGTCGGCCGTGGCCGGGCAGGAGCGGCCGCCGCTGACCGCCGCCGCGATGGCCTGCTCGGTCAGCTCGGGCGAACTCACGAAGGCCATCAAGGCCATGAACCCGGCCGGCGGGGCCGCCCCGAAGGGGACCGACCGACCGTACCCGGTCCGCTGGATCGAGTACTGCAAGGAGAGCATCCCCTACGCCAAGGGGCGGGTGAACCACGACGAGTATCAGAGCTACTACTTCGCCCAGACCGTGTACTCGCTCGGCGACGACCGGTACGGCCAGCTCTTCCCGGCCGTGGCGAAGGCCAACTGGCTGACCTGGGCGGCCTACCGGGAGTCGATGTTCGACTACCTCAAGACCCAGCAGAACGCCGACGGCGGGTGGACGAGCGGGTACATCGGGCCGGTCTTCTCGACGGCCGTGAACCTGACCATCTTCCAGCTCGAAAAGGGCGTCCTGCCCATCTACCACCGCTAACGTCCGAGCCTTGTACCGGGGCCGGCGGCGTGCGCCGCCGGGCCG
>JANPKP010000258.1:0-15211 GCA_031426095.1 Gemmataceae bacterium | reverse complement strand
CGGGGCGGCACCTTGTACCCCAGGTTCGGCCCCTCGTCGCGGCCGGTGTTCCACGCCCCCTCGTTGCTGTCCACCTGGAAGCACTTCACCGTCCCGGCCGAGGTGCTCGACGAGAACACCTTCGAGGACGGCATCGGGTTCGACGGGTCGAGCATCCGCGGGTGGATGCCGATCAACGAGTCGGACATGCTCCTGCTGCCACAGCCGGACACCCTGTTCATCGACCCGTTCGCCCGGGACGTGACGCTGGCGATGATCTGCAACGTGCAGGACCCGCTGACGAAGGAGGACTTCCCCCGGGACCCCCGGAACGTGGCCCGCAAGGCGGTCAACCACATGAAGGCGACCGGGGTCGCGGACTGTGCCAACTTCGGCCCGTCCCTCGAGTTCTTCGTGTTCGACGACGTGCGGTTCGAGCAGACCTCGCACGGGGCGTTCTACCGGGTGGACAGCAACGAGGGGGCGTGGAACACCGGCCGCGACGAGGGGCCGAACCTGGGGTACAAGGTGCCGCCCCGGCAGGGGTACTTCCCGTGCCCGCCGACGGATTCTCTCCACGACCTCCGCTCCGAGATGATGCTGGCGATGGGCCAGTGCGGGCTGACCGTCGAGAGCCACCACCACCAGAAGGCGACCGGCGGGCAGTGCGCCATCAACGTCCGGTACGCCGACCTCGTGCCGATGGCAGACGACGTGCTGAAGTACAAGTACGCGGTCAAGAACGTGGCCCGCAAGCACGGGAAGGCGGCCACCTTCATGCCCAAGCCGCTGTTCGACGACTACGGCAGCGGCATGCACGTCCACGCCTCGCTCTGGAAGGGCGGCACCAACCTGTTCGCCGGCAGCGACTACTCGAACCTGTCGGACGCGGCCATGTACGCGATCGGGGGCCTGCTCAAACACGCCCCCGCCCTGTGCGCCATCACCAACCCGACGACGAACAGCTACAAGCGGCTCGTGCCCGGCTTCGAGGCCCCGGTGCACCTGGCGTACAGCCAGCGGAACCGCTCGGCCGCGATCCGCATCCCCGTCTACTCCCCGCGGCCGAAGTCGAAGCGGCTGGAGTACCGGGTGCCGGACGGGGCGAGCAACCCGTACCTCGTGTTCGCCGGGATGCTCATGGCGATGCTCGACGGCATCCGCAACAAGACGCACCCCGGGCCGCCGCTCGACAAGGACATCTACGACATGCCGGCCGAGGAACTCGGCGACCTCGCCACCACCCCGCAGACGCTCGACGACGCCCTCACGGCCCTGGAGAAGGACCACGAGTTCCTCCTGCAAGGGAGCGTGTTCACCGAGGACGTGATCGAGACGTGGATCGACTTCAAGCGGAAGGAGGAGGTGGCCGCGATCCGCGTGCGGCCGCACCCCTACGAGTTCGCGCTTTACTTCGACAGTTGACCGAGAGGGGGCCCAAGCCCGACCCGGACTTTCCCCGAATCCCCCTTGCGGGACCGGCGCGAAACCCATTACAGTGCCTTTCCCCGGTACGGTCTCGAACGGATTCGACGGCCCGGGACAGGTCCGATCACTTGGTCCAGGGAGGGACTTCTCGCATGCCCGCCGCCACCGCCGCCCGCAAAGAGACGCCCGCCCCCGCCGCCGGCCAACCCCGCCCGCTCATCGGCATCAACACCGACTACCTGGCCCCCAAGAACGGCGTCCCGTACGCACGGCTGGACGCCGGGTATCTCGACGCCGTCCTCGCCGCCGGCGGGCTGCCCCTCCTCATTCCGCCGCTCACGAAGGACAACGTGGCCGAGGTGGACGCCCTGCTCGACATGGTCGCCGGTGTCATCCTGACCGGTGGGCCGGACATGGACCCCCGCCGCAACGGCACCGCCACCTGCGCCGCCGTCCGCCCGATGGCCCCCCGCCGCGAGGACGCCGACCGCCACCTGCTCGGCCGCGTCTTCGAGCGGAAGATTCCGGTTCTCGGCATCGGCCTCGGGATGCAGCAGCTCAACGTCTTCGCCGGCGGAACCCTTTTCCTCCACCTGCCGGCCGAGAACCCGAAGGCGATGCCCCACTCGGACCCGACGGGTGCCCCGCACCGGCACATGGTCCAGCTCGAACCGAACACCCGCCTCGACGACATTTACGGGACGGTCGAACTGCGGGTGAATAGCCTGCACCACCAGGCCGTGAACACGGTCGGGAAGAAGATGCGGGTGGGGGCGAAGGCCCCGGACGGGGTCGTCGAGGCGATCGAATCGACCGACGCCAACTGGTTCTGCGTCGGCGTCCAGTGGCATCCGGAGGCGGACACCGCCTCGGCCCTCGACATGCAACTCTTCGAGTGCTTCGTACAGGCCGCCGTACGCAACGCCGACGGGGCGCTGGCCGCGGCGTGACATCGTCACGAGTGCTCAGGAATGAGTACTGAGTACTGAGTACCGGCCTTTCTCGCTCAGCACTCTACACTCAGCACTTCAATGACTCGAACGTTCATCGGGCTGGCGGTCGGGTCCGGCCTGGAAGGGGTGGACGCGGCCGTCGTCCGCACGCGGGGCGTCGGTTTGAACCTCACCGCCGCGGTCGAGCGGGCGACCCGCGTCCCATTCCCGCACACCGTCCGCGAACTCCTCCGCCCGCCGGCCGGGACGGCCCCCGCCCGGAACGCGAACGCCGAACTCACCCGCCGGCTCGCCGAGGTCGCCACCCAGGTCGTCCGGGGGGCCGCGTCGCAAGCCGACCGTTCGGACCGCGACGTCTTCGCCGTCGGCCTCCTCGACCCGCAGCGGCCCGGCCCGGCGTCCGCCGCCCCTGACTGGCTCGAAGTCGCCGACCGGGTCGCCGACCAGACCGGGCTCACAGTCGCCCACGGCTTCCGCGGCAGGGACCGGGCGGCCGGCGGGAACGGCCGGCCGATCACCCCCGCCGCCGACTTCCTCCTGTTCCGCGACCCGGCCGAGGAACGCTTGCTCGTCCACCTCGGGGCGGTCGCGTCGGCCGTCCTCCTGCCCGCCGGGGGGAACGTGGCGGCCGTCGCCGGGTTCGACGGCGGACCGGGGAACGGGCTGCTCGACGCCCTCGTGACGCACGGCACCCGCGGCCGGGAGGCGAGCGACCCCGGGGGCAAGCGGGCCGTCCAGGGCTGTTGCCGGGATGCACTCCTCCTCCGCTGGCTCGAACACCCCTTCCTCCACCGCAAGCCGCCGCGGCCGGCCGGCGACCCGTTCGGTCCCGCGTTCGTGGCCGCCGCGTTCGACGCCGCCCGTCAACTCGACGCCACGCTACCCGACTTGCTCTGCACGGCTACGCATTTCCTCGTCCGGTCGCTGGCCGATGGCGTCGGGCGGTGGCTCCCCGCTCCGACGGTCCCCCGGCGAGTTTTCGTCAGCGGCGGCGGGGTCCGGAACGGCCTGTTGTGGCAATTACTCGCCCAGGCATTCGAGGGGACACCGCCGGTCCGCCTGGAGGAAGTGGGGGCACCGCCGTTGGCCCGTAACGCGGCGGGGGCGGCCATTCTGGCCGCTCTACTCTTCGACGGGGTGCCGGCGAACCTGCCGCTCCTGACGGGGGCGGGGGCCGCTCGTGCCAGTGGGCACCTGTCGCCGGGGGACGTGCGGAACTGGTCCCGTTGCGCCACATGGGTGGCGGAGCAGGCGGGCGATTACCCGCGCTTCAACCGGGCGGCGTGAGCGTTCACTTCACCCGCGGCTTCGCGTTCTTCACGTACTTGTCGAACCACTCGATCTGCTCGGCCAGGACGTGCTCGATGCTCTCGCGGGCCTCGTACCCGTGCGACTCGTGCGGCAGCAACACGAGCCGGGCGGTGCCGCCGGTGCCGCGGACGGCCTGGTACATCCGCTCGCTCTGGATCGGGAACGTGCCCGGGTTGTTGTCGGCCGCCCCGTGGATGACCAACAGCGGCTCGTCCACCTTGTCGGCGTGGTTGAACGGCGACATCTTGGCGTACACGTCGGGGGCCTCCCAGAAGGTCCGCCGTTCGCTCTGGAAGCCGAACGGGGTGAGGGTGCGGTTGTACGCCCCGCTGCGGGCGATGCCGGCCCGGAACAGGTCCGAGTGGGCGAGCAGGTTCGCCGTCATGAACGCCCCGTAGCTGTGCCCGCCGATGCCGACCCGGTCGCGGTCCACGGCCCCCATCTCCACCGCCTTGTCGATGGCCGCTTTCGCGCTCGCCACGAGCTGTTCGAGGTAGGTGTCGTTCGCCGTCTCCGGCGGGCCGACGACGGGCACGCTCACCTCGTCCATCACGGCATACCCCTGCGTGAGGAAAAAAAGGTGCGAGTACCCACCAACGCTCGTGAACCGCTGCGGCGACCCGCTCACCTGTCCGGCCGTGTCGGCCGAGTTGAACTCCCGCGGGTACGCCCAGAACGCAGTCGGCAGCCGCTCGCCCTCATTGTGGCCCGGCGGCAGGTAGAGGGTGAACGTGATCGCCACGCCGTCGGGCCGCTTGGTGGTCACGAGCTGTTTCTTGACCTGCCGCAGGAGCGGGGCCGGGTCGGCGTTGTGCGTGAGTTTCGTCTCGACGCCGTCGCTGCGGAGGAAGAAGTTGGCCGGCTCGGCCTGCGACTCGCGGCGGATCAGCAACTTCGAGCAGTCGTCGGCCAGGATGGCGGCGACGGTGGCGTACTCGTCCGCCCCGCCCTGGAAGAGCCGCTTGGCGGTCTTGGTTTCGAGGTCGTACAGGTCGAGGAACGGCCGGTCCCCGGTCGGCGACGCCCCGGGGCCTTCGAGGACGAGCGAGCCGTTCACCGTCCGCAGCACCCGCTCGCCGTTGGGCAGCGGCTTGAGGACCGGGCTGCCGGGGTCGTTATAGCGGTCCTGCACCGAGCGGCTGAACACTTCCTTCGGGTCGGCCGCCCCGCGCGGTCCGAAGGACGTCCGGAAGGTGCGGCCCCACTTGCGGTCGCGGTCGTAATCCGAGACGAGGCAAGCGCCCTTCTCGAAGAAGCTGAGCCCGGCGAAGCGATGTTCGAGTTCGAGCGACGGCCGCGGCGGGATCATCAGCCCTTCGGCCACCTCCATCGTGACCAGCCGATCTCGGTGCGGTACCTTCTTTTTCGGGTCGCCGCCGTCGAGGGTTTCCACCCACGCGAGTTGGGACGGGGCGGTCGGTACCCACCTCACCGACCGCGGGCCGGTCGGCACACCCTCGATCGGCACCGTGTCGGCCAGCGGCAGTTCTGCGATGGCGTGGACGGCCGTCGCCTCGCGGTCCCACACCTCGATCGTGCGGGGAAACGCGGAGAGCGTGTAGAGGTACGAGTACGGCTTTCGAACGCGGGTCACGAGGAAGGATTTTCCGTCCGGCGAGGGGTCGAAGCCGAGGTAAACGTCCGGCTTGCCGACGGGCTTGACGGTCCCGGCCGCGGGGTCCACGAGGGACGGCTGCGATTTGGCGTAGTAGTCGAACAGGGCCTCGTCGTGCGGGCCTTGGAGCAAGTCTTGAAAGGTCCGCACCGGGGCCGCCTTGCCGCTCGACTCTTGCACCGTGGGGCCGGCCGGGGCCGGCGGGGCGGCCGGCGGCCCACCGCGGTTCGCGGGCACGAGGTCGCACAGGAGCGCCTTGCCGTCCGGCATCCACTGGAAGCTCGAACCGATGGCGGCGTTCAACACCACCCCCGGAACCTTCGCGAGCTTCGCGGTCGCCACGTCGCCGACCCACAGTTCGACGGCGTTGTCCGCGGTGTGGCCGACCGCGAACCGCGTCCCGTCCGGGCTCCAGACGGGTCCGCCGAGCCGCGGGTTGGGTGGCAGGGCGATCAACCGCGGGGGAGCCTTTGGCTCGGAGAGCGACAGCAGCGACAGGCCGGTAATACGGGGGGCCCGGGCCGGGCCGTTCGTCTTGGGGTTGATCCGCAGGCCGGCGAGGCGGAGCATCGGCTCGGCGAGGTCGGCGATCGGCGGGTAGCGGTCGGCCGTCACGAGCAGAAGGTAGTCGCGGGACGGGTTGACGGACACGCCGGGCGGGGCCGGGGCGTCGAGGATGTCGGTCACGGCCTTCGGCGGCCGGCGGTAGGCGGTCTGGCCGTCGGCGTCGGCGGGGGCGGTCATCAGGGCTAACACCAGCAACACGGGTCGGGCGGAACGGGTCATGTCGCACCTCGCGGGGGCGGCGGGCACGGGTCCGTTCTAACCCGCCCGCTTCCGCCGGCAATCCCCCGCCCGTATACTGACGCCGCCCGCCGCCCCGACCCTCCCCCTTCCCCCTCGGACGCCATGACACGAACCCGCCTCGCCGCCGCCCTCGCCTTGCTGTTCATCGCCACGCCCGCCCCGGCCGCCGACCCGTGGCTCGTGGTCGCGGGCACCGGCGACGGCCCCGGCAAGGGCAAGCACGTCGTCCTCGTGAGCGGGGACGAGGAGTACCGCTCCGAGGAGGCGCTGCCGCAGTTGGCGAAAATCCTCGCCAAGCACCTCGGCTTCAAGTGTACCGTCCTGTTCGCCATCGACCCGAAGACCGGCGACATCGACCCCAACGTGAAGAACAACATCCCCGGCCTCGAAGCCCTCGATACCGCCGACCTGCTGGTGGTCGCCCTCCGCTTCCGCGACCTCCCGGACGACCAAATGAAGCACGTCGCCGACTACCTCGACGCCGGCAAGCCGGTAGTCGGCCTGCGGACGGCGACCCACTCGTTCAACATCCCGAAGGGCAAGACGTACTCGAAGTTCTCGCACAACGGCAGCGAGAAGGGGTACGAGAAGGGGTTCGGCAAGCAGGTCCTCGGCGAGACGTGGGTGAACCACCACGGCAAGCACGCCGTCGAGGGCACCCGGGGGCTGGTCGTGAAGGGGCAGGAGTCGAACCCGATCCTCCGCGGCATCAAGGACGGCGACATCTTTGCCACGTCCGACGTGTACACGGTCAACCTCCCCCTCCCCGGCGACAGCCTGCCACTCGTCCTCGGGCAGGTGACGGAGACGCTCGCCCCGGACTCGAAGCCGGTGGCCGGGAAGAAGAACGACCCGATGATGCCGGTGGCGTGGACGAAGACTTACGCGGCCGCCGGCGGCAAGAGCGGGCGGGTGTTCACCACCACCACCGGGGCTTCCACCGACCTCGCCTCCGAGGGCACCCGGCGGCTGATCGTGAACGGCTGCCTGTGGGCGGCCGGGCTGGAGGACAAGATTCCCGAGAAGACGCCGGTCGATCTGGTGGGCGAGTACAAGCCGCTGCCGTTCAAGTTCGGCGGGTTCAAGAAGGGCGTGAAGCCGGCCGACTTGGCGGGCGATAAGTAGCACTCGGCCCGAAGCGGGCGAGGGCCGGGTGCCCTCGCTCGCGCTTCGGACAGGTAGCTACTTTTTACCCAACTCCTCGAACGTCGCGTTCATCACCGGGTAGCTGGCCCAGTCCTTGTAGTCAAAGTGCCACCACTCCTCCTCGTACACGCGGAAGCCCTCGGCCTCCATCGCCCGGCGGAGGAGGTCGCGGTGCCACCGCTGGCGGGACGTGCCGCCGAGGTAGTCGGGGAACGCCCGGTCGGAAAACTCGTCGAACCCGCTCACCACCTCGACCGGCTTGCCGGTGGCGAGGTCGTACAGGCCGAGGTCGATCGCGCAGCCGCGGTTGTGCCGCGATCCCTTCGCGGGGTCGGCCACGAAGTTGTGAAACTTCTCCGGCGTCGCGTCCCAGAACATCCTTGTGACGTGCCACGGCCGGTAGGCGTCGTAGACGAGCAGCCCATACCCGAGCGGCTTGAGGGCCGCCCGCACCCGCCCGAGGGCGTCGGCCGCCGGCCGCTGGACGTACGCCTTCGCGGAAGTGTAGAACGGCGTGCCGAGGAAGTTATTAGCGGTGGCGTACCGCACGTCGAACTTGAAGCCATCTCCCATGGTGCCGAGGTCCACGAGGTCGGGCTTGCGGAGGTCGGCGTGTTGCACCGGCGGGGCGGCGGCGAGCGCGGCCTTGCGGAGGTCGGCGAGCGGGCGGACGGGTCGCACACGGAACGTCTCGCCGCCCTCGCCGTCGATCTTCCGCCGCCCGAACACCACCTTCGCGGCCTCTACCTTCGTCGCCCGGCCGGATGGATCGCGGCTGAAGATTAGCTTCTCGCCGTGGTACAGACCGTAATCGGGGAAGGCGAAGACGTTCTCTTTCACCTCCGCGAGCGGGTAGAGGAAGACCCACTCGATGAGGGCGTGCAGCTTGCCCTCGCGTTCGAGGATGAAGAGCGTGTTGTGGTCCCACCCGTACTCGCCGATCAAGCCGCGCCACGCGTCCGGGGGCGCGGCCGGCGGCGTGGTGGTACGCTCCTCGCGCTCGTACTCGGTGCCGGCGATCACCAGCCGGTCGCCCTTTCGGGTGAGGAGATTGCCCCACCCGAGCACGTCGTCGGCGATCAGGTCGGGGCCGTGCTTGCGGAACTGCAAGCGGAAGTTGCCGCGGTCGGTGAGGCCGAACAGCCGGCCGTCGGACCCGGTGAAGTCGATCCACCGCTCGCCCGCCCGGTAACGCCCCGCGAGCGCCTTCGCCTCGGCCGCCGGCAGCGGCTCCGACTCGGTCGGCGTCGGCAGGTCTTTCCCGGCCTTCGCGGCGAGCATGAGTCGGAGGGCGTCGTCGGCCAGGCGGCTCGTGACGGCGTTCGCCACGTCGCGGGAACAGACGACGACCACGCCGAGTTTGTCGCCCGGCAGCGCGGCGAGTTCCGTGGCGAACCCGTAAACGGCACCGCCGTGCCCGACCCGCTTGCGGCCGTCGAGGTCGCCGACGATGAAGCCGATGCCGAACCCCGCCTTGTCGTCCGGCTTGGCGAACTGGAGCGAGAGCATCGCGTCCACAGTCTCGGGCTTGAGGAGTTGCCCGCCGCCCGCCTTTCCGCCGGCGAACAGGCACGAGGCGAACTTCGCCAGGTCGGTGACGGGGGCGTAGAGGCACCCGGCCGGCGACTCGCCCAGTTCGAACGTGGGGGCCGGAAACTCGCGGCCGTGGTATGTCCACATCACCGCGTCGGCGAGGTTCTTCCGAACAGCCGGCGTCGGCGAGAAGTCGCTGCCACCCATCCCCAAAGGGTCGAGAACCTGCTTCTTGACGTAGTTCTCGTAACGCTCCCCCTGCGTCTTTTGGAGGACGGCTCCGACAACCGCCACTGCCGCGTTCGAATACTTGATCCGCTCACCCGGCGGGTAGACGAGATCGACGCCGTTGAGGCTGGCGACGGTCTTTTCCAGCGGCGGCTCGGTGGGGTCGAAGTAGTTCCCGACCGGCGGTTCGCGGACCAGTCCGGAGCGGTGGGCCATCAACATGCGGAGCGTGACCGGCGTGGCGTTGAACGGGTTCGCCGGCTTGAAGTCGGGCAGGTACTTCGCCACCGGGGCGTCGAGGTCGAGGACGCCGCGTTCCACCAGCCGCATCACGGCCACGTCGGTGAACAGCTTCGACACCGACCCGACGCGGTACACGGTGCCGGGGGTGGCGGGGTCGGTCTTGGCCCGGTCGCGGTGGCCGAACCCCTTCGCCCAGACGACCCGCTGGTCGTCCACGAGCGCGACAGAAAGCGCCGGCAGCTTCTTGTCGGCGACCTCGCGTTCGATGAGCTTTTCGAGGCGGGCGACGGCCGGCCCGTAGTCGGTCATTGGCTGAGCGTGGCCCCCGGCGGAGGCGACGAGGACGCACGCAAGCCCGACGTAAAATCGCATCGCCGTCTCCCAATCGGTGTGGCCGGTGGCTTCGGCCGAGCCGGCATGGTAACCCACCGGCGGCCGGCGGGACAGGACCAAGCCGGCCGCCGGGACGATGAAAATGAGGTGAGAGGGTGTAATGCCCTGCGGTCGGCCGCGTTGTTACCGCACGCGGATAAGGTACACTCGGACGAGACCCGAGACCCGACCGGAGGAGTGCCGTGAGCCTCAGATTCGCAGCCGGCCTGCTCGTGTCGGTCCTGGCCGCCCCGGCGTCAGCGATGGAGTTCAACGACAAACCGACGACCGAGCAGGCGGCGTTCTTCGAGAAGAAGATTCGCCCGGCCCTGGTCGAACACTGCTACAAGTGCCACTCGGCCGACGCCGACAAGCTCAAGGGGGGACTCGCCCTCGACACCCGTGAAGGGGTGCGGGAGGGCGGCGACGGCGGGGCCGTGGTCTTGCCCGGTAGCCCGGACAAGAGCCCGCTGATCAAAGCCGTCCGCTACCTCGACGCCACGACCAAGATGCCGCCGAAGGGCAAACTCCCGGACGCGGTCGTCGCCGACTTCGAGCGCTGGGTGGCGATGGGTGCCCCGGACCCCCGCACCGAGGCTGGCGGACGCAAGGCGGTCGAGAAGCCGGCCCCCATCGACATCGAAAAGGGTCGCTCGCACTGGTCCTTCCAACCGCCTAAGGCCAAGTCCGCCCCCGCCGTCAAGGACGCCGCGTGGGCCACGTCCGAGGTCGACCGCTTCGTCCTCGCCGCGTTGGAGACGAAGGGCCTGAAGCCCGTCGGCGACGCCGACGCCCGCACCCTGATCCGCCGGGCGTACCTCGACCTCACCGGCCTGCCGCCGACCGCCGACGAAGTCGAGTCGTTCGCCGCCGACCGCGCCCCGGACGCCTTCGAGAAGGTCGTCGATCGGCTCCTCGCGTCGCCCCGCTTCGGCGAGCGGTGGGGCCGCCACTGGCTCGACGTGGCCCGGTTCGCCGAGACGACCGGCAAGACGACGAACTTCAACTACCCGCACGCCTGGCGGTACCGCGACTACGTGATCGCCGCGTTCAACGCCGACAAGCCGTTCGACCAGTTCGTGAAGGAGCAACTCGCCGGCGACCTCCTCCCGGGCGGCGACCCGACGACGAAAGCCGAGCGGACCGTGGCCACCGGCTTCCTGGCCGTCGGCCCGAAGGCCCTGAACGCACGCAACGGATTGCAGTGTCTGATGGACCTGTTGGACGAGCAGAGCGACTTGACGACGCAAGCCTTCCTCGGCCTGACGGTCGCCTGTGCCCGCTGCCACGACCACAAATTCGACCCCATCCCGACGCGCGACTATTACGCCCTCGCCGGCGTCTTCAAGAGCACGGAGACGTGCTACGGCACCGTCCGCTTCGTCCAGTCGCAGCGGCCGTCGGCCCTCGTCACGCTCCCGCAGGGGTCGGCCCAGGCGTCGATCACGACGAAGCTCACCGACGCGGAGCGTGCGGCGGCCGAGAAGAATATCGCTGAGCTGCAGGTAAAGCTCCGCGAGGGGGACATCATCGCCCGCCTGCTCACGTCGGCCCAGCTCGCACTCGCCCGCTCCAAGCTCGACCTGTACGAGAAGGATGGGACGCCGAAGCTCCTGGCGATGGGTGCCCGGGAGGGGTTCCGCCCGGCGAACAGCCCGGTGTACGCCCGCGGCGAGGTCGACAAGCCCGGCGAGGTCGTGCCCCGCGGCGTGGTCCGGGTCGTCGGCACGAACCAGCCCGTCATCCGCTCCGGCAGCGGGCGGAAGGAACTGGCCGAGTGGATCGCGTCGAAGGACAACCCGCTCACCGCCCGGGTGATGGTGAACCGCGTCTGGCTCCACGTTTTCGGCCGGGGGCTGGTAGCGACGCCTGACAACTTCGGCGTCGGCGGGGCACCGCCCACGCACCCGGAACTGCTCGACCGCCTCGCCGTGTCGTTCGCGGACGGCGGGTGGTCGGTGAAGACGCTCGTCCGCACGCTCGTCCTGAGCCACGCCTACCGGCTCTCATCGAAGCACGACGCCGCGAACGTCGAGGCCGACCCGGACAACACGTTGCTGTGGCGGGCGACGCCCCGCCGCGTCGAGGCCGAGGTGCTGCGGGACTCGATTCTCGCCGTGAGCGGGCAGCTCGACGCCAAACCTCCCGTCGGTTCCCCGGTGGCGGCGGCCGGCGAAGGCCCCTCGAACCGCCCCCGGCTCGGGCCGGCGGGCGGGGTGCGGCCGGACGCCGAGACGCCGTTCCGGTCGATCTACCTGCCGGTGGTGCGGGACAACCTGCCCGAGTCACTGGCCCTGTTCGACGGGGCCGACCCGAGCCTCATCGTCGCCGACCGGCCGACCACGAACGTGCCGTCGCAGGGCTTGTTCCTGCTCAACAACCCGTTCGTGTTGAAGGCGTCCGACGCGGTCGCGGACACGCTCCTGAAGGAAACGACGACAGACAGCGAGCGGGTGCGGGCGGCGTACCTCAAGTTCTACGGCCGGCCACCGGTCGAGAAAGAGTTGATAGTCGCCGACGCCTTCCTGGCCGAGTACCGCAAGGTCGCCGCGAAGGGCGGGCCGCCGGCCGCCGGCCCTCCGCGGGGGCCGTTCGGCGGCCGCGGGCCGGGGGGCTTCGGCCGGCCGTTCGGCGGCGGGCAAACCCCCGTTCGCGGCGAGAGGGAAGTCTGGTCGGCCTTCGCCCAGGCGCTATTCGCCAGCGCCGAGTTCCAGTACCGCCGCTAACGCCCGAACCCACGGCCCCCACCCCCCACGCGGAGTCGCCATGTTCTCCCGCCGCTCGATGCTCCAGGGCACCGCCTCCGGGTTCGGCTACTTGGCGTTCGCCGCCCTCGCCCACGAAGCCGCCGCGAAGGAGCCCGGGGCCGCCAAGGACCCGCTCGCCCCGAAGGCGTCGCACTTCCCGGCGAAGGCCAGGCGCGTCCTCTTCCTCTGCATGGAGGGCGGTCCGAGTCACGTCGACACCTTCGATCACAAGCCGAAACTGACCGTTGACGACGGCAAGCTGTTCAACCGCGGGCGGCTCTCCGGGGCCAAGCTGCTCGCCTCCCAGTGGGCGTTCAAGAAGCGCGGCAACAGCGGGCTGTGGGTGTCCGACCTGTTCCCCGAAGTCGCCAAGCACGCGGACGACTTGTGCGTCCTCAACGGCATGGCCACCGACCTGCCGAGCCACCCGCAGGCGTTCCTCCAGATGCACTGCGGCGTCTTCCAGGCCCCCCGCCCGAGCCTCGGGGCGTGGGTGCTCTACGGCCTCGGCACGGAGAACGCCAACCTCCCCGGCTTCGTCACCCTGTCGCCGCCGGCCAACAACGGCGGCCCCGCCAACCACGGCAGTAGCTTCCTCCCGGCCATCTACCAAGGGACCAAGATCGGGGCCGGCGGCCTCGGCCGGTTCGGCGACACGACGCAGGTGAGCAACCTCAAGAACCCCCGACGCGGGGCGGAAGCCCAGCGGGTGCAGCTCGATTTCGTCCAGTCGCTCAACCGCGACCTGCTCGCCGCCGACGGGGCGAACCCCGGCGTGGAGGGGGCCATCGAGGCCTACGAACTCGCCTTCCGGATGCAGGCCGAGGTGCCGAAGGTGATGGACCTCTCACAAGAGACGAAGGCCACGCAAGAGATGTACGGCGTCGGCGGGGAAGGAACCGACCGCTTCGGCAAGCAGTGCCTCCTGGCCCGCCGCTTCCTCGAAGCCGGCGTGCGGTTCGTGGAAGTGACGGCCGGCGGGTGGGACCAGCACCGCAACCTCAAGACCGACCTCGAACGCAATTGCACCGGCATCGACAAGCCGATCGCGGGGTTGTTGGCCGATCTGAAGCGGCGGGGGCTGCTGAAGGACACGCTCGTGGTGTGGGGCGGCGAGTTCGGCCGCACGCCCACGGCCCAGGGCGGCGACGGCCGCGACCACAACAACAAGGGCTACTCGATCTGGATGGCCGGCGGCGGCGTGAAGGGCGGGTTCACTCACGGGAAGACCGACGACTACGGCTTCGAGGCCGTCGAGGGCCGCACCCACGTCCACGACTGGCACGCGACCGTGCTGCACCTGCTCGGGCTCAACCACGAGAAGCTAACGTTCCGCCACAACGGCCGCGACATGCGGCTGACCGACGTGAAGGGCGAGGTGGCGACGGGGGTGATCGCGTGAAGGTGGTGTAGGCCATGCCCACCCGTGGCAACGGGTGGGCTTTTAGCCCACTTGTCCCCACGCGACCGCCTGCACGTGGCGGTCGGCCTTGTACACCTCACGCCAACTGACGCCGTCGGCGGAAACGAGAAGCCGCCCCTTCCACGCCGCCCCGACGAACGCCCCGTTCCCCCACGCGGCCGCCTGCGGGGCATTCTCGTTCGGCGTCCGCACCCACTTCGCCCCGTCGGCAGAGGTGTAGGTCGCCCCGGCCCCGACCGCCACGAACTTGTCTCCGGCGAACAGCACCGAATTCAGGTGTTCGCCCTCCTCGCCCGTCTGGCGGTCGGTCCACGCCAGCCCGTCCTTGCTCGCCATCCGCAAGCCGTGGAGTCCGACGCCGACGAACACGCCGTTGCCGAACGCCACGTCCACGAGGGTGTCGATGGCCTTCACCGCCGGGGCGTCCTCCCAAGCCTTGCCGTCCACCGACGCGGCCCGCCGGCCGCGGTCGCCGACGGCCACGAACCGCCCGCCGCCCCACGCCGCCCGCCGGAGCATGTGCTTGCCGGGCACGTCCACCGGCGCGTCCCACGCCAGCCCGTCCTTCGAGAAGACGACGAACGGCTTCGAGTTGCCGCCGGAGAGGGGTTCGCCCCCGAGCCCGAGGAACGAGCCGTTGCCGAACGCCAGCCCGCGCACATAGCGGACGTACTTGGCTTCGAGCTTCGCTGCCTTCCACGCCGCCCCGTCGGCCGTCGAGGCGAGGACGTTGTCCCCGCCGTAGCCGCCGACGGCGACCCCGAGGCCGTTGCCGAACGCGGCCGCACGGTAGGTCTCGCCCTCCTTGCCGGTCTGGGCGTGGCCCCACGTCACACCGTCCGCGGACGTGAGCCGAAGGCCGTCCTGACCGACCGCGAGGAAGAGAGATTTTGGCATGGTGGTTGGGTTGGTTGGGGCGAACCCGGAAATCAGCCGTTCAACCCCGGCAACCGGCCGTCGTATTGGCGGTGCTGGGACGACAGGTTCTCGCCGAACTTGGCCGGCTTCGCCCCCATCCGGTCGAGCACCTCGGCGTACAGGTTGGCGACCGGCGTCTTCGGCTTGTAGGCGACGTGCCGGCCCGACTTGAGGGTGCCGCCGGCTTTGCCGGCCAGCACCACCGGGTAGTCGTGGGTGCCGTGCCCGCCGTCGGCCATGTACGAGGTGTAGAGCAGGAGCGTGTTGTCGAGCAGGCTCGACCCGCCCTCGTCGATCCCCTTCATCGTGCGGACCATCTCGGCGAACAGCTTCGTGTACCAGGCGTGGATCTGCCGCAGGGCCTCGCGGGAGATCGGGTCGGCGTCCTCCACACGACCAGCGTTCCCCTGGTGTTCGAGCGTGTGGCAGTGCGTCTCGTACCCGACCGTGACGACCCCGGGGAAGTGGGCCTCGTCGCTCCCGCAGGCGAACGTCGCGACTCGCGTCG
>JANPKP010000257.1:0-5697 GCA_031426095.1 Gemmataceae bacterium | reverse complement strand
GGTTCATCGAGAACCGTTTCACCGAGGACAAGCCGGTGCCCGCCCCCGTTCCCGCCCCGGCCCCCGCCCCATGATCGACCTCCGCAGCGACACCGTGACGAAGCCCACGCCCGCCATGCGGGCGGCGATGGCGGCCGCCCCGGTCGGCGACGACGTTTTCGGCGAAGACCCGGCCGTGAACGAGCTGGAAGCCCGCGTCGCAGCCCTGTTCGGGAAAGCCGGCGGGCTGTTCGTCCCCTCTGGCACGATGGCGAATCAGATCGCCGTCCGCGTCCACTGCCGGCCGGGCGACGAGATTCTGATCGAGGAAACGTCCCACGTCTACGTCTGGGAGGCCGGCGGCCCGGCGGCCCTGAGCGGGGTGACGTGCCGGACCATTCCCGGCCACTTCGGCCTACTCGACGTGAAGCAACTCGAAGGGAAGGTGCGGCCGGACGACGGGCACTACGTCCGCACCCGGCTCGTTTCCCTGGAGAACACCCACAACCGCGGCGGCGGCACCGTTTACCCGCTCGAAACGGTGGCCGCCATCGCCGCGTGGGCACGCTCCCACGGGTTGGCGATGCACCTCGACGGGGCCCGCATCTGGAACGCGGCGGTCGCCAGCGGCGTCGGCTACCGCGACTGGGGGGCGCACTTCGACACCGTGGCCGTCTGCTTCAGCAAGGGGCTGGGGGCACCCGTCGGGTCGATGCTCGTGGGGCCGGCCGACCTGATGGCCCACGCCCGCCGGGTGCGGAAACTCTTCGGCGGCGGCATGCGGCAGGCGGGAATCCTCGCCGCCGCCTGCCTCCACGCCCTCGACCACCACGTCGAGCAGCTGGCCGACGACCACGCCAATGCGAAGCTGATCGCCGACGCGGTGGCGGAAACCCCCGGCTTATCGCTCAACCCGCCGCGGGTGGAAACGAACCTCGTCTGGTTCGAGGTGGACCCGGCGCTCGGCACCGCCCGCGACGTGGCCGCCCGCCTGAAGGAGCGCGGGGTGCTGGTCGCCGCCCTCGGCGAGCAGACGCTCCGGGCCGTCACCCACCTGGACGTTTCCCGCGAGCAGTGCGCGCACGCGGCCGCCGCGATCCGCGGCTTGGCGAAGTAGAGGTCCCACTTTCTCCCGCTTTTAAACGGCGCGTTCGGCCCGATCCCCTGGCCTGCTCAACGCTTCCGCGTTCCCGTTCCCAGCCCCCCTGGGAAAGCGGGAGCGGCCGCGAATTCCGCCCCGATTGCTTGACGGACGGCAATCCATGACAGAACTTCGACCCGCCGTGTTCCTCGACCGCGACGGCGTCCTCATCGAGGAGGCCGAGTACCTGTCCGACCCGGCCGGCGTCCGCCTCACGCCCGGGGCGGCGGACGCCGTCGCCCGGCTCAACCGGGCCGGGTGGCCGGTCGTCGTCGTCACCAACCAGTCCGGCGTCGCCCGCGGTATGTTCCCCCTCGAACGGGTCTTCGAGATTCACGCCCGCATCGACGAACTCCTCGCCACCGCCGGGGCACGGATCGACGGCTGGTTCGTCTGCCCGCACCACCCCACGGCCGGCGTCGGCCCTTACCGCGTCGAATGCGGGTGCCGGAAGCCGAAGCCCGGGATGCTTCTCCGGGCGGCCGCCGACCTCGGCCTGGACCCCGCCAAGTCGTGGATGATCGGCGACCGCCCCAGCGACCTCCAAGCCGGGGCCGCCGCCGGGTGCCGGACGGTGCTGGTGCGGACGGGGTACGGGGCGACGGCGGACGGGTTCGGGAACGAGGTGATTGTGGCGGTGAACCTCGCGGCGGCGGTCGGGCAAATCTTATCCGTCGTGTGACGGCGTCACGCGGGTCGGGCCCCGACCCGCCCGTTGCCACGGGTGGGCTTTCCGCCCACATTAATCCGCGTCGCGCCGCACACTCGAAACCCCCTCCCCCGGTGCCCCCATGCGAACCCTCACGCTCCTCGCGGCGGCCCTGATCGCCGGCCCGGCGGCGGCCGCGCCGCCGAACGTCGTCGTCGTCATGACCGACGACCAGGGCCTCGGCGACTTCTCGTTCACCGGCAACCCCGTCCTCAAGACGCCGAACTTCGACGAGTTCGCCCGGGAGTCGGTGCGGCTCACCGACTTCCACTGTGCCCCCATGTGCAGCCCCACCCGCGGGCAACTCCTCACCGGGCTCGCCGGCCTCCGCAACGGGGCCACGTCCGTCACCGCCGGGCGGACGTTCGTCCGGCCGGGGCTCCCGATGATGCCCGAACTCTTCGCCAAGGGCGGGTACAAGACCGGCCTCTTCGGCAAGTGGCACCTCGGCGACACCTTCCCGAACCGGCCGACCGACCGCGGTTTTCAGGAAGCCGCGTACCACCTCGGCTGGGGCATGCTCCAGTCCACGCCCGAAGTCGGCAACCCGCTGACCGACGGCCGGTACTTCCACAACGGCGTCGCCGAACAATTCAAGGGACACTGCACCGACGCCTGGTTCGACAAGGCCCTGGCCTGGATGGGCGAGCGGAAGGCGAAGGGCGAGCCGTTCCTCTGCTACATCCCCACGAACGCCCCGCACGCCCCCTGCCTCGACCTGCCCGAGTACGTCGACCCGTACAAGGGGAAGGGGCCGGCCGGGTTCTTCGGCATGATCGCCCACCTCGACAGGCGGTTCGGCGACCTCGACAAGTTCCTCGCCGACAACGGCCTGCGGGACAACACCGTCGTGGTCTTCACCACCGACAACGGCGGCACGGCCGGGGTGCCGACGTTCAACGCCGGGCTGCGGGGCCACAAGACGGAGTACTACGAGGGCGGCCACCGCGTCCCGTGCTGGGTCCGCTGGCCGGCCGGCAAGCTCGGCGACCCGCGGGACATCGACGTGCCGACGCAGAACGCCGACCTCCTTCCGACGCTCCTCGACCTGTGCGGCCTCCCCGCCCCCGTCCGCCCCGGGATCACGGCCGACGAGACGCGGCTGTACGCCGGCACGAGCCTCGTGCCGCTGCTGCGCGGCGACCCGGCGAAGTTCCCCGACCGCACGCTGGTGGTGCAGTACGGCCAGACGCCGGCCGCGAACGACTGCTGCGTGATCTGGAAGCAGTGGCGGCTGGTGAAGGGGAAGGAGCTGTACGACGTGGCCGCCGACCGCGGCCAGAAGGCCGACGTGGCCGCCGCGAACCCCGACGTGGTGGCGGCGATGGCGAAGGCTTACGCCGAGTGGTGGAAGGGGGTCGAGCCGCTGGTGAGCGACTTCGTGCCGATCCACCTCGGGGCGAAGGAGCAGCCGACGGTCGAGCTGACGAGCGGCGACTGGGCCAACATTTACGCCGACAACATCGGCTTCGTCCGGGCCGCGGTCGGCGGCCCGACGGGCGGCGTGTGGCACGTCGAGGTGGACCGCCCGGGGGCGTACGAGTTCACCCTGCGCCGCTGGCCGGAGCAGGTGAAAACGGCCCTCGGCGCGAAGTACGACGACCCCGCCGGCGGCCCGAAGGCGGCGGCCACGCGGGCGTTCCCCGGGATCGCAACGGCGTTCGTGGAGGCGGGCGGCGTGAAGGGCACGTCGCCCGCCGACCCGAAGGCGATGGGGGCGGTCGTGCGGGTGACGCTCCCGGCCGGCAAGACGACCCTGAAGGCGTGGTTCCGCAACGGCGAGGGGAAGGACGTGTGCGGGGCGTTCTTCGTGACCGCGACGCGGGCGGGGGAGTGAGCCCCAGCCGGCGCAGCCAGTTCAGCGATGTCGAAGCTCGCCCGTTTTCCAACCCCGAAGGGGTGTCCGTCAATAGCCAGGGGTGTGAACCCCTGGTCCGAAGCCCACCCCCAATGGGCCGAACCCCGAAGGGGTGGCAGTAACCCACGCAGGGCTTACTGCCACCCCTTCGGGGTTCCATCCTTTTCGCCGGGGTGGGTCCAGGGGTTCACACCCCTGGCTATTGACGGATACCCCTTCGGGATTGGAAGACATCGACGGCCGGGGCCAGCGCCATCGACTGATTTCGGTCGTGGCTACATGGGTACCCGCTTCGGCTCACTTCGTCTCCGCCTTCACCTTCTTGAACTCGTCAACCATCCCCTTCTCGTCCTTCGTCACCAGCTCGTCGGCGGTCAGCGTCGTGATCTCCAGCGTTTCCTTCTTTTCCTGGCCGGCCGGCCCCTTCATCACGGTCGCCAGCTTCGCCCCGTCGAGCGCCCACGTCCCGGGGATTTCGGTCTTCTTGCCCATGAAGTCGAGGACCATCGTGAACTTGCCGTCGGCGGTGATGGCGAGCACCGCCGTCGCCCCGGGCGGGAGCGGGGAGGCCGACTTGCTCATCTTCCAGTTGCCGGCGAGCGCCTCGGCCGTGGGCTTGGGGGCGTCGGCCCCCTGAGCGAGACCGGGGACGAACGCGGCGAGGGCGAGGGCGGCGAGGAGGCGGGCCATCGGGGCACCTTGGGAGGGGGTTCGTGGGGGCGGCGGCGACCGGCCGCCGACCCGCCCCCGCATGATACGGCCGCACCCGCCGGGGGCCAGCCGCCGGTGCCGCTCACCCCCCGACCACCATCTCCTTCTCGGCGTCCCAGTGGACCTTCTTCCCGGTCCGGAACGACAGGTTCGCCAGGTGGGCCGCGGTGATGACCCTGTGCCCCAACTCGATGGGCGAGTTCGGGTCCTTGCCGCTCTTGCAGCAGTCGAGCCAGTTCTTGACGTGGGCCGGGGTCTCGTTCTCGACCTTCCAGGCGTCCTTCGGCTTCTGCCCCGGCCGCGGCTTGTCGATGGTGTCGTACAGGCGGATTTCGCCCCCCGCGTCGGCGTCGGCCACGAGCGACATCTTCGTCCCGTAGAAGGCCGCCCCGACGCCGTCCGACCCGTTGATGAACTCGACCGCGAAGGTGGCCGTGAAGGTGCCGTAGTCCCACGCCCCGTGGAGCACGTCGGGCGTCTCCCAGTGCTTGAAGTGGTAGACCCCGCCGTTGGCCGTCACGCTCTTCGGGGCGTCCACCCCGCCGAGCCACTGGACGATGTCCAACTGGTGGGCCCCGATGTCGGTCATCAGCCCGCCGGCGTAGTCCCAGTACCACCGCCACGACCAGTACCGGACCGGGTCGAACGCCCGCTTCGGGGCCGTGCCCAGGAAGGCCGCCCAGTCGATCGACGCCTGGTGCTCGGGGGTGAACGTCTTGGGCACCGCGAACGGGTCCTTCTTGATCCAGTTGCGGCAGTCCCACACCTTCGCCCACACGAGGTCGCCGAAGTCGCCCGACTGGACCACGTCGCGGCACTTCTTCCAGTGCTCCCCGCTGTGCCGCTGGTTGCCCACCTGCACCACCTTCCCGGCCTTGCGGACGGCCGCCACCATCTCCTTGCCGTCCTCGATGGTGCGGGAGAGCGGCTTCTCGCAGTAGGCGTGTTTGCCGGCCGCCATGGCGTCGAGGAGAACCGCTTTGTGGTGGTGGTCCGGGGTGGCGATCACGACCGCGTCGAGCCCCGCGTGGTCGAGCAGCGCCCGGTGGTCGGGGTACGCCTTCGGCTTCTCCTGCCCGGCCTTCGTCACCACCTCGGTGAGGTTGTCGAGGCGGAACCCGGCCACGTCGGCGAGGGCGACCACGTCGTGGCCGTTCTTCAGCACCTCGGTGATGATCGTCTTCCCGCGGTTGCCGCAGCCGATGAGGCCGACGCTCAGCTTCTCGTTGGCCGCGAGGGCGGCGGCCGGGCGGGCGGCGAGGGCGAGCGCCCCGGCGGACGCGAGGAACGCACGGCGGG
>JANPKP010000256.1:0-22098 GCA_031426095.1 Gemmataceae bacterium | reverse complement strand
GGCCCTGTGGTCCGACGGCGACCGCCTGTACCCGTGCGACTACCGGGTGTACCACAAGGCGGGCGACGGGAAGACCAAGAACGACCACTTCGCCGACCTCCTGGCCGCGGCCCACGCCCGCGGGTTGCGGCCGCGGGCGGTGCTGTTGGACGGGTGGTAAGCCCGCGTCGAGAACCACAATGCCATCCGGGCGATCGGGTGGACCTTCGTGACCCGGTTCAAGGGCAACCGGAGGGTGCGGATCGACCGCGGGGAGGCGACCGCGTTGGCCGACCAGCCGGTCGCGGCGACCGGGACCGTGGTGTGGCTGCCGGGGTACGGGGAGGTGCGGGTGTTTCGGGTGGTCGCCCCGAACGGCGACACGACGCACTGGGCCACCAACGACCTGGGCATGGACGGGCCGACCCGGCTGATGTTCGGCGAGCCGTCGTGGTCGATCGAGGAGTACCACCGGGGGTCGAAACAGTTCACCGGCGTCGAGCGGTGCCAGGTCCGGGCCGAGCGGGGCCAGCGCAACCACATCGGGTACGCGATCCGGGCGTTCGTCCGGCTGGAGTATCATCGGTTCACGACCGGGGTCGGGTGGTTCACCGCCAAGTGGGCCATCGTCCGGGCGGCCGTCCGCCACTACCTCGAACAACCGCTCTACCGACTGCCTCAGATTGCAACTGCGTAACCCGTAACTTAGTTAATTCGGGCTAAAGTCGGGTGGGAAACGCCTGTCGGCCTTGGCGTCGGGGACGGCCATCGCCTGGATCATCATGTCCGCCCGGGTGTGGACGTGTGGCTGTGCGAGGAGGGCTTGCTTGAGTTCGAGCGGGAGCGGCAGGGCATAGGCCAGAACGTCGCAGACGTGGGCCAGCGGCATTTCGCCCTGGAAGAGGTCGACGAGTTGCTGGCGGGCCTGCCCCTCTTGGGGGAAGCGGGTCATCACGGCCGCCGCCAACTTCCGGCGGAGGTCGGCGAGCTTGGGGATGTCGTCGGCCACCACGTCCGGCATCAGTTCGGCCCGGGCCGAGCGGTACCCCCTGTCGGACGGCAACTCGTCCCCGAGCCGGACGCGGGCCAGCCCCCGGAGGCGGAGGTTGTACCGCCCGTCGGGCAGCTTCTCGTGCCAGGCGATCCTCCCCAGGCACGCGACCGGCTCGACGGCCGGGCGGTCGTCGTAGTCGTCCTCCCAGCCCGGCTTCAGCAGCACGAGGGTGAGCGTCATGTCGCCGGCGAGGGCGTCGGCCATCAACTGGCGGTAACGCGGCTCGAAGATGTGCAAGCCCTGGACGACTTGCGGGAAGAGGACGAGGTTCGGGAGCGGGAACAGGCGGGCGAGCCCGCCGAAGTTCGCCAGGGCTTCCTGGTCGTCGGTCATGGCGAGCCCCGCGGGGAGTCGGCCAGGGCGGGCGGGTCGAGGGTGATCGTCGGTCGCGGCCCGGGGGCGGGGCCCGCGGCGGGTGGGTCGGCGAGCGTCGGGGCAAGTCGGGATTCGACCGCGGCCCAGAAGGCGTCCACGTTCAAGCCTCGATAGAGAGGGCGGTACGGCGTCATGTAGCTCCTACCCGAGTGGAACAGCCGGCGGGCACCCGCGGCGTTCACTCTGCATTGATGGTAGAGGGCGACGGCCGCCTGAATCAAGGACTGGTAAAAGCGGCGGTCCGCGGCCGGGCAGTCGCGCCACACCTCCTCCCACACTTCGTGCGCGTCGAAGTACTCGCCGGCGTTGAACAGGGCGATCCCCGCGAGGTAGCGGGCGTCGTATTCTTCCGGCCCGCGCATCGGCGTATCCTGGGGAGTGTCCGTCCCGTCCGCGTCATCCTACCGAGCGAGTCGCCATGGCCCTCCTGTCGTCCCGCTGCCCGCTCCCGGCGCTCGCGGCCTGGTGCCGGTCGTTGAAGCACGCCCTCGGGGCCGGGCTGTCGCCGGTGCGGGTGTTCCGCCAGCAGGCCAAGTCCGGCCCGCGGGCGGTCCGCGGCGTGGCCGCCGACGTGGCCGACCGGCTGGAGGCGGGCGACTCGCTCGAAGACGCCCTCGCCCCGCACCGGGATTCGTTCCCCCCGCTATTCCTGGAACTAGCGGCCGTCGGCGAGCAGAGCGGGCGGATGGAGGACGTGTTCGCGGAACTGGCCCGCTACTACGAGACGGCGTGGCGGACGCGGCAGGAGTTCATCCGCCAGATGATCTACCCGGCGACGCAGTTCGTCGCCGCCACGGGCGTGATCGCCCTGCTCATCGTCGTCCTCGGGCTACTCGCCGGCGGCCGCGGCGAGGAAGCCCCGGACCCGATCGGCCTCGGGCTCACGGGGGTGTCGGGGGCGATCACCTTCCTCGCCGTTATGGGCGGGCTGGGCGTGGCGGCGATGCTGGCGGCCCGGTACGTGGTGGACAGCGTGAAGCACCGGGCGACGCTCGAAGCCGTGTTGCTGCGGGTGCCGGGGTGGGGGGCGGTGGTGCTGCCGTTCGCTCTGCAGCGCTTCTGCCTGGCGCTGCGGGTGTCGGGCGAGGCCGGGATGCCGGCCCCGCGGTGCGTCCACTACGGCTTTCGAGCGACGGCGAATGCCGCGTTCATGAGCCGCGAGAGTGAGGCGGTGGGGGTGGTGATGAAGGGGAAGGAGATCGCCCCGGCCCTGGCCCGCAGCGGGGCACCGTTCCCGAAGACGTTCCTGGCGGCCGTCGAGGTGGCGGAAGTGACGGGTCAGCTGTCCGAAGTGATGGAGCGGCTGGCCGACACCTACCGCGAGGAGGGCACCCGCAACCTGAAGCAGGCGGCCCGCCTCACGACGTTCGCCATTTACGGGTGTGTGGGGCTGCTGGTGGTGATCGCCATCTTCCGCATCGCGTCGCAGTATCTGGCGGTGTTGAACGGGCTCTAATGCGAGGCCGCGACGCGGGGTTCACGTCGCGGCGACTCGTCCGTCAGGGCGTCGGAGCCGGGGCCGGCTGCGCGTACGTCGGCTGCGGCGGCGGGGCCCGGTAGGTGCCGGGTTGCGGCACATAAGCCGGCGGCGGTGGGGCTTGCTGGTAGACCACGGCCGGCGGCTGGGTGTAGATCACCTGCGGCGGCGGGGCCACGTACACCACCGGCGGCGGGGAGTAGTAGCCGTACACAGGGTAAGGGCGGGGATAGGGGTAGTAGTGCGGGCGGGGCGGGCCGTAACCGAATCCGCCGTAGTACGGCCGCGGCGGGCCGCCGATGCCGATGCCGATGGAAATGGGCGGGCCGGCGAGGGCCGGCAAGGCGGTCAGCGTCAACAACGACAGGGCGGCGAGGGCCGCCGCGTTTCGCAGCTTCATGGCAGGTTCTCCAGGTCACTCTCATCCGTCGCGGGGGTCGAAGGGCCGGCCGCCCGGCGGGCTGCGAGTGTAGCGTGTTCCCGCCCCGGTGCAACGGCAACGCGGGCGGCCCCGTGGGGCCCGCCTTTCGGCACCACCACGGCCACGTCGCACAGCCCCCACGGGGTCGCACCGAACACCTTGTTCAACACGGCCGGGCCGCCGTAGTTGCGCCGCAGCGTAGCTACTTCCACGATCTCCAGGCTCTGCGGCAGCGTGTTCCTGAACCCTGCCAGCGAGTCGCGGTGCGTGAACAGCACGACCGTCCGCGGCCGGTGGTGGCAATCGACCATGAGCCGGTTCGAGTCCTTCGTGCGGACGGCCCGGAGGTCGTCGCGGTCGCTGTAGAAGGCCAGCGAGTCGCAGTTGCGGGGGAAGCAGACGACCGCCGTGTCGCGGTCGGCCACGAACCGCCCGACGAGGTCCGGCCGGCCGAACGGCGACCGCTCACGTGCGTACCACGGCAGCCCCACCGAGTGCACGGCCAACACGAGTGCCGCCGCCGCCCCGACCATGACGCGGGTGGACGCGGCGGCGTTCCACCGGCTGCGGGCGACGAACTCGCCGACCGCGAGGCAGAGGAACGGGTACGCCGGCAGCACGTAGGTCGGCAGCTTGCTCCCGGCGCACGAGAAGAAGAACACGCACCACCCGCCGGCCAGGAGCCAGAACCCGCCGGCCGCCGAACGCACGACCGCGGCGTCGGGGCCGCCGACGGCCAGTTTCCAGAGGTACGCGGCGAGCAGCACGGCCGTCGGCAGCAGGCCGAGCGTGAGGATGGGGGCGTAGTACCAGATCGGCTGGAGGTGGTCGAACGGCTGGAGGAAGCGGAGGACGTTGTGTTCCCAGAAGAAGTGCCGCAGGAACGCCGGCTCCCGCTGATACATGGCGACGTACCACGGCAGATTGACGGCCACCACGACGGCGACGAATAGCGCATACTGGTGCCAACGGACGCGGGCCGTCGAGCCGCTCAGCCAGCCGAACGCCCACAATGGAACGAACAGCAGCACCTCCGAGATCGGCCCTTTCGTGAGGAACCCGAGCCCGGACGCGACGGCGGACAGGAGCCACCAGCCGAGCTTCAACCGGCCCGTCCGCACGGCCTCGAAGCCGGCGAGGACGGACGTGGTCACGCAGAGCGTCAGCAGCCCGTCGAGCAGGAGGAAGCGGGCGACGCCGACGTACCCCGGGGCGACCGCGAGCAGGACCGCCGCCCACAGGGCGGCCCGTTCGCCGATGCCGCGTCGGCCGAGACAGTAGACGGCGAGGATCGTCAGGTGGACGCACACCGCCGGCACCAGCCGGGCGGCTTCCGGCGAGATGCCGAAGACGCGGTAGCTCAGCGCCACGAGCCAGTACATGAGCGGCGGCTTGTCGAGGTACGGCTCGCCCTGGAGGGTGGGCACCACCCATTCGCCGTGGACGAGCATCTCCTTCGGAATCTGGGCGTACCGGCCCTCGTCCGGTTCGAGCAGGTGGAACGACAGCCAGGGGTAGAGCAGCAGCGCCGGCAGAAACACGACGACGAGCAGCGACAGCCGGCGGACTCGCGTGACGGGGTCGGCCGCCGCCGGGAACAGCACGGTGGCCCACAGGTGCGGGAGCCAGCCGAGGGCGGTGGCGGGGCGGTCGGGTGGCGGCTCGTCGGCCTGCGGCATGGGGCCGTCTCCGGGAAGGCAAGACGGGGGGTTATGCCACGAATCGGCCGGCGGGGTCAACGGCGAGTGGGTGGGCAGATGGTGGACACCGCTGGGCGTGAGTTGGTCGGTCACAACCCCGGGGCGGCCGTCCCGGGGCTTTCCGGCGTGCGGCACCCCGTTTGCCAGGTACGATGACCACTGGTCCGACCCCTTACCCCCGCGGAGGTTTCCTCATGTTCACCCGCTCGCGCTGGCCCCTCGTTGCACTCGCGGCGGCGTTCGCCGTCGCCCCGGCCGTCCGCGCTGCCGACCCCTCCGTGGACAAGAAGGCGGCGGTCGCCAAGGCCGTCGCGTTCTTGAAGTCCACGCAGAACGCCGACGGGAGCTGGGGCAAGGAGCCGCAGAACCGGGGCGTCACCGGCATCGTGGTCGCCGGGCTGCTGGCCAACGGCGTGGGCGTGACCGACGAGCCGGCGGCGAAGGGGCTCAAGTTCATCGAGTCGCTGGTGAACGAGAAGGAGGGGCACATCGCCGGGAACGACCCGCGGGCCGGGCTGCCGAACTACGTCACTTGCATCAACGTCATGGCCCTCGCCGCCGCCGGCCAGGACGCCAAGTACAAGCCGGTGATCGGCAACGCCGTCGCCTTCCTCAAGAAGTACCAGTGGGACGAGGACCAGGGGAAGACGCCGAAGGACGACTACTACGGCGGGGCCGGGTACGGCGGCCCCAAGAGCCGGCCCGACCTGTCGAACACCCAGTTCTTCCTCGACGCGCTCACCGCCGCCGGTGTCAGCCGGGACGACGAGGCGTTCAAGAAGGCGGCCGTGTACGTGAGCAAGTGCCAGAATTTCAAGAGCGAGCACAACCCGGCACCGTGGGCCGAGAAGAACAACGACGGGAGCTTCGTCTACACCGGGGCCAACGGCGGCGAGAACCGGCGGGAGGCCGACACCAAGGACATGGGCGGGTACGGGAGCATGACCTACGCCGGCATCAAGAGCATGATCTACTGCGGCGTCGGCAAGGACGACCCGCGGCTCAAGAAGGCCCTGGAGTGGGCGGCCGCCAACTACACGGTGGACGCCAACCCGGGGATGCCGCCGCAGATGGCCCGCAAGGGCCTCTACTACTACCTGCACACGATGGCCAAGTCGCTCGACACCCTCGGGGCCGACAGCTTTAGCGACGGCAAGGGGGTCAAGCACGACTGGCGGGCCGACATCACCGCCGCCCTCGTGTCGCGGCAGAAGCCGGACGGGAGCTGGGTGAACGAGAACGACCGCTGGATGGAGGGCGACCCCGGCCTCGTGACCGGCTACGCCCTTTTAGCACTGTCCTACACCCAACCCAAGAAAAAGTAGTGATCTTCATCCAAACAGGCTGAACCTGAAGCACCAGAGACGGGCCGGCCCGTCTCTGGTCACGTTCTGCCCATCACCGGCCATTCTTTGCTCATTCTTTCGTGTTCACGACTTCCGGCGGCGGCTCCTTTTGTCTTTCAACCCGGCCACCTTTACCTCGCACCGGACGTGACAGTCGGTGAGCGGGCTGTCGGCCTCGACGCTCTCGTAGTCGATGGTGATCTGCATCTGCTTCCGCAGGTAAGCCATCACGTCTTCGACGCTCACCGTCGCGCCGGCCTCGCCGTACACGACCACCCGCAACTCGCACGTCATCTCCCGGCGGGCCAAGCTTTCGATTTCCCGCCGCTGGAACTCGTTCGCGTCCCGGTGGGCATCTTCCAGCGACTTGTACAGCACGGCGTCCCCGACCTCTTCGACCCAGGTGTCGCCGCCCCAATACTTGTTGTCGTCGCTCCGCTCGATCAGCATCGTGCGGAAGCGCGGCTGACCGAGGTAGCGGACGTAGTACGTCGTGGGCATCGAGTTCTCCGATCAGGTGAGTGAGGAAAGGGCCGGGGCCGCGGTGCGGCCCCGGCCGAACAGGTAATCAGCCGTTGGTGCTGTCCTGCTTGGCGATGACGCGGTACACGGTGCGAACGGAGAGAGCGACCGCTTGGGCGATTTCGCGGATCGGCTTACCCTCGGCCAGCATGGTGATGATGCGCCGCTCGCTCTCACATGAGACACGGACGCGAGTTCCGACTGGCCTGCCGCCCCAACGCCGACCTGCGGCCTTTGCCTGTTTGATGCCATCACGCTGGCGCTCGCCCTGCACGCCGCGTTCGTCTTGGGCGACCCCTGCCAGGAACGTAGCCAGTTTGACGCCGTGATCGTCGGACAGGTTGAAGCATTCCTTCAGCGACACGACCGCGACGTTGTGACTGCGGCAGTCGTTGAGGAAGTCGGCCAACCGCCGGGCGGTGAAGCCCAGGTCGGCGAGGCGCGGGGCGACGAGTCGGTCAAGTGTCCCGTCTGCGATCCGGGTCAGGACGTGGAGGAGTTCGGGCCGGCGCGGGCTGGTGTCGGCGACGAACGTTACCGGGCCGGGGTTATCGCCGAGCCAGCGGTGAAGGCGGCGGTCGTGCGGTGGCGGCTGGTACTGGTAGACGATGGTGGTCATGTGGCGGTCCCCGGCGTGACAGTGAATGTGGCCCTCTACTGACACACGCACAGCGCCGCCGGCTCTCGGACAAATGACATGTTTTACTTGTCCCCCGACGCGATGAGTGGCGATGGGCGAACAACCGAACCGGATAATAATCGCCACCGCCCGGCGAAGCCGGGCGGGAAGGCATCAAGTCCGAACGGGTTGTAACGCGACATGCTACCGGGTCGCCGTGACCCATGCGTCCCCTCTCCTCTTTCTCCTCAATACTGTCTGGGTAATAGTTCACTTCTGGACTTCGCCAAACACCTGTTTGAAGAACTTCAATGGTGAAATCGGCTTGCGAATCCCTGGAAAGTGGTTCCATCTCCGCTGGCTTGGGTTCACCCCTTTGCTCTCTTTTCTTGTCAGCGTGTCCGACGCGAATGCCGCTGGTGCGGGCGAGTTCGATCTGGATTGCCATCCGCGTGGGAGTGTTTCCGTAAGGCCGACTTGATCGCTTCACGAAGCGGTGGCCGGCGGCTGAAAAACACGCCAAAGAAAAAAACGCCGCCCATGCTCAGAAAAATCGCGGGTGAGACTCTATGTGGGTCGGAGGTGATTCATGAACAGTGATCCCAAAGACCCGGACATCTTCCGCGACGGCCTGGAGCGTGTGGCCGACGCTGCGAAGTACCTGGGCGTCAGCAAAAGCTTCGTCTACACGCTCATTCGGATGGGAACCCTGCCCAGTGTGAAGTTGGGAACATCCCGCCGAGTACCCGTCCGGGCGGTGCGTGACCTTGCCCGGACCAACCTTGTTCCGACCCCGTTCGTGACGGGCGACGAACTGCATTAAAGCGAAAGCCGCCGGTATGAACGGCGGCTTGGGCCACATCAATCCTTTGGAGAAAAATGTCGAAGACAAAACTGAACGTATCTACGGTCGAAGCACTCGATCTTACCGAAGCTGCGACCATCATTTCCCGCCCGGCGCACTCTGAAACCGCGCCGGACCCGTTCGACCTCGGTCGCCTACGGCTGTCGGGCAGCCTGAACGCGGGCGCGGCGGTCAAGAAGCAACTCACCACGATCCCCGTCAAGAAGCCGAGCAAGGAGTGGTTCGTCCGCGTCCACCCGTCGCACAAGATCGAGACGTGCGTGATCGAACTCAAGGAAGACAGCGAAGTCTACCTCGTTGATCCGAGCCTGTGGGACGAGTTGTCGGGCGAGTCCACGTTTGGGGCCAGGGCGCTGTTCCTGGCCCAGAACAAGCAGGCCGTCAACTTCATCTGGCCTGTGCGTTTGCCGGGGCCGGACGGTCGCCTGGACGACTGGAGTCGGTCGTCGCTGGAGGCGGCGGAGTTCGCGTCGAAGCAGTGGTGCCGGGTGCAGAGCAACCGGAGCCTGGGTGCCTACGAGATTTTCACGGCGGCAGCACAGTGGGCCGAACCCGAATGGCCTGATCTTCCGCTCAAGGAAGTCCTGCGGCTGGCGTTCAGGGACAAGCACATCACCAGCGTTGACCACCCGGTCTTGAAGCGGTTGCGCGGGGAGGCGTGATGAACCTTGACCTCCTGTACCAGTGGTATCGGGAGGTGTGGTGTGTGGACTACGAGTTCCGGGCGTCGGCCGGCGAGCGGCCGACGCCTGTCTGCGTCGTCGCCCGCGAACTCCGCTCAGGCCGACTGATCCGGCTCTGGGCGGATGAGTTCATCAACCGCGCCACACCCCCATACCCGACCGGCCCGGACGTGCTGTTCGTAGCCTATTACGCACCCGCCGAGTTGTCGTGCCACCTCGCTCTGGGGTGGGCGCTGCCGGTGCGGGTGCTTGACTTGTACGCCGAGTTCAAGTGCTTGACTTCAGGGCTGCCGACCCCGTGCGGGTCGGGTCTGCTTGGCGCGTTGGCGTACCACGGCCTGGGCGGGATCGACGCCGCCGAGAAGGACGCGATGCGCGATCTGATCCTTCGGGGCGGCGACTACACCGGGGAGGAGCGCAAGGCCATCCTCGACTACTGCCAGAGCGATGTGGACGCTCTGGCGGTGCTGCTGCCGGCCATGCTGCCGAAGATCGACACGCCCCGCGCCCTGCTGCGGGGTAGGTACATCAACGCCGTCGCCCGAATGGAGCATCGCGGCGTTCCTCTCGACGTGGACACGCTCGGCTTGCTGCGGGCGAACTGGACGACGATCCAGAGCCGGCTGATCGAGGAGATTGACGCTGGCTTCGGCGTTTACGTGGGTCGCACGTTCAAGACGGACAGGTGGGCGGCGTGGCTCGCGGCGAACAACATTCCGTGGCCGCGACTGCCGAGCGGCAACCTCGCCCTGGACGACGACACCTTCCGCGAAATGTCGCGGTCGTACCCTGCGGTCGCCCCGATGCGGGAACTGCGGGCGTCCCTGTCGCAACTGAAGCTGAACGAGTTGGCGGTCGGGTCGGACGGCAGGAACCGGGTGATGTTGTCGCCCTTCGGCTCGAAGACCGGAAGAAACCAGCCGTCGAACTCGAAGTTCATTTTCGGGCCGAGTGCGTGGCTCAGAAGCCTAATCCAACCGCCGCCGGGCCGGGCGATCAGCTACATCGACTGGTCGCAGCAAGAACTCGCCATCGCCGCCGCGCTGTCCGGCGACACGAACATGATGGAGGCTTACACCAGCGGCGATTTTTACCTGTCATTTGCGCGCATGGCGGGCGCGGTTCCGCCGGACGCGACCAAGAAGTCGCACCCGGTCCAGAGGGAGCAGTTCAAGACCGTCAGCCTCGGCGTCTTGTACGGCCTCGCCCCTGAAGGCTTGGCGTTGAAACTCGGCCTGCCCACGGCCTACGGGCGCGACCTCTTGCGAATGCACAGAGAAGTGTTCCGGCAGTTCTGGAGGTGGTCGGACACGGTGCAGGACGAGGGGATGCTGGCCGGCAAGCTGACCTCCGTGTTCGGGTGGCAGGCACACGTCGGCCAGGACGCCAACCCTAGAAGCCTCCGCAATTTTCCCATGCAGAGCGGCGGCGGGGAGATGATGCGCATTGCCTGTTGCCTCGCCACCGAAGCCGGGATCGGATTGTGTTGCCCGGTTCATGACGCACTGCTTGTCGAGGCTGACGAGTACGACATCGACGCCGCCGTCGGCCGCACCCAAGACATCATGCGTCAGGCGAGCGAGGTCGTCCTGAACGGCTTCTCCCTCCGCACAGACAGCAAGACCGTGCGCCACCCGGAGCGGTACTCCGACCCGCGAGGCGAGGTCATGTGGAACACCGTCATGCGGCTGTGCGGGAGGTCAACGGATGTCTGATTTCTTCGCTGATCTCGACCGTCTGCGCCTCGCACAAGATGGCACCGCCGTGCCCACCGGGGTGCGACCGACCGCGAAACCTGATCGCGGCCGGCGCGTGCGTGGCGAGTTCGTGAAAGGGCCGCTGCCGCTGCCGTGGCTGACTACCGCGTCAAGGCTGCCGGGCAAGTCGCCGCTGGCCGTGGCGATGGCCCTCTGGTTCGAGGCGGGCCGGCGGCGGTCCATGACTGTGACGTTGACAACGGCGATCCTGACCCGCTTCGGCGTGCAGGACCGCAAGGCCAAGTACCGGGGCTTGTGCGCCCTGGAGCGGGCCGGGCTGGTCGCGGTCGTCCGGGTTCCGAGGCGGAACCCAACCGTGACCATCCTCGACGCCCAAGACCATCAATTTCAACACACCCAAAGGGAGGGACCATGATCGATTACGAAAGCTACAAGTCCTACGAGAAGGCGTTCGGCGTGACGTGGCGGCAACTGGCCGCAGCCGAACCGGAACTGAACACGCTGCTGGAACAGGCCCGTGACGCGGGCGGGTGCCGCACCGTGGAACAGGTGAATCGGAAGTTCTCGCCGTTCAAGTCACCGATCCACAAGTTGGTCGGCTTCTGCGGCAAGCACAAGGGCCACCCGCTGCTCGGCACGCAGGCGGCATACGATGTGGTGACGTGGCGGCTGCGGAACGCCGTGGCCGGCGACAACTGAACGGCAAGACTGTCGGTAGAAACGGGTGGGCGGGACTGGCAACGGTCCCGCCCACCCCTTTTCTGCTTCTGGTCAGACACCGTTCGGCGTGTTGCTGGTCAAATCGTGACCTGCATCGGTTACGGGGCGACCACCGCCGAAGGCCGGAGTCTGGTAAAAGCTCGCCCATTCTCACACCTTGTGCCACTTATCGCTTGGTGCGCGATTTGCAGCGTGGTAACAGGTTGTACTTGTTCCGTTACTTCGTCTTCTCGCGGCTCGGCATCAGAAGGCCGGGGCTGGCGGTATTCACCGAGTTGGACACAATGCCCAAACATGGACGCTGTTTACCGAGCCTCTGGCTGGTGATCCCGTGCTTGCTCGGTGTGTCGTCTCCGGCCACCGCCGCATCGCCTGATCCTGGCGAACTCGCGGCGCGGATCGACAAACACCTCGCGGCTCGTTGGAAGGCCGAGAAGATTACACCCGCTACCGTTGCTGATGACGCCACCTTCGTCCGGCGCGTCTATCTCGACCTCACAGGACGTATCCCGACTGTGGCCGAGGTCCGCGGGTTTATCGCCGACAACTCTCCTGACAAGCGGGCGAAATTGGTCACCAAACTGGTCGAGTCCGCCGGTCATACCCGGCACATGGCGACCTTCTGGCGGCGGGAGTGGGTTCCCCAAACGGACACACCTGAGTACGCCGGCCTTGCCGAAGAAATCGAAGGGTGGCTCGCGACCAAGCTCCACGAAGGGTTGACCTACGACCGCGTCGTGCGCGAACTGATGACGGCGAAGCGGACGAAGGGGTCGGTGACGCCGACCACGTTCCTGATCGCGAACGAGCATAAGGTCGAGAACCTCGCCGCGAACACCACCCGCGCTTTCCTGGGTGTCAACCTCGACTGCGCCCAGTGCCACGACCACCCGTTCGCAAAATGGACCCGCGACCAATTCTGGCAGACCGCCGCCTTCTTCGGCCGACCTGTGTCGAACGCCGGCGCGGTTGCCGGGAAACTTGAACTGACCATTCCGAACACGAAGAAGACCGTCACCCCACAACTGCTCACCGATCCACAACCGCAGTGGCCCGAGTTGCTGAAGGATGACACCGGGCGGACGATCCTGGCGACCTGGGTGACGGCGAAGGACAACCCGTACTTCGCCAAGAACGCCGTCAACCGAGTGTGGGCCAATCTGTTCGGCACCGGCCTTGTCGAACCGCTCGATGACCTGAGCGGCGAGAACCCGGCGAGCCACCCGGAACTCTTGGATGAGTTGGCGAAGGCGTTCACCGACAGCGGGTGCGATCTGAAGTATCTGACCACTGCTGTCGTGTTGACGAAGGCGTATCAACTGTCGTCAACAACCCCCGGGGGCAGCGCCAACCCGCGGCTGTTCGCTCGCTTCGCGGTACGCGGCCTGACCGGGGAACAACTCTACGACAGCCTGCGGGTCGCGGCCGGGATGCCGGCCGAGCGCGACGACCTCGAAGCTGCGGCGATGCGGGATCGCAAGCGGTTCGCCGACAAGTTCCGCGTCGAGCGGCCGGGGGCGGCAGAGCGGTCGATCCTGCAAACGCTGTCGCTGATGAATGGCAAGATGACTGCCGACCTCACGACGGTCGGGGCAACGCCGACGCTGCGGGCCGTCACCGACGCACCCTTTCTGAACACGAAGGGCAAGGTGGAAGCCCTGTACCTCGCCGCCATCGGCCGCAAGCCGACCGACGACGAGTCGGGACCGCTCGTCAAGTACGTCGAGAAGGGCGGGGCCGATGGGGACCAGGGCAAGGCGCTTTCCGACGTGTTCTGGGCGCTTCTCAACAGCATCGAATTTAGCACCAACCACTGACCCCCTCCCGGAGATCACGAGTGCATTCGCCAAACACCACACGCCGCGCCTTCACGCTGATCGAGTTGCTGGTGGTGATCGCCATCATCGCCATCCTGATCGGGCTGTTGCTGCCGGCTGTGCAGAAGGTCCGCGACGCCGCGGCGCGCATGAGTTGCCAGAACAACATGAAGCAGATCGCCCTGGCGATCCACAACTACGAGAACGCGAACAGCAAACTCCCGCCGCGGGCGCTGCCGGGCACCGGGGCGTCGTGGGGGACGCTCATTCTCCCCTACGTCGAGCAGGACAACGTCTTCAAGTTGTACCGCCAGGACACCGACTGGCGTGACCCACTGAACGCGCCCGCCGTTACGTCCAAGATCAAACCGTACAAGTGCCCGTCGTCCCCGGAGCGGACGGCCACCAACGCCGCCGCGACATGGACGGCGAGCATCAGCGACTACGGCGCGAACGGAGGTCTGGCCCCGAACCTCATGACCCTCGGCTGGCTGCCCGCGACCACCAGTCGCAACGGGGTGTTCATGCAGGGCATCGAACTCAAGATCACGGACATCACCGACGGCACCTCGACCACCTTCGCTGTGGTCGAGATGGCGGGTCGCCCGAACCGCTGGCGGGCCGGGAAGGACACCGGCCAGATTCAGAACGACGGCGTGAAGGGGCCGTGGGCACACACCCACAACCACATCGAGTCCCGCGGCCACTCGGCGGACGGGGTGACCGCCCCCGGCACTTGTGTTGTCAACTGCACGAACGCCGACGGGATTTACGGGTTCCATACCAACGGGGCGAACATCGCGATGATGGACGGGTCGGTCAAGTTCGTCACCCCGAGCCTGAACAACTACGTCTTCTACGCGGTGACGACCCCGTACAACGGCGAGGTGGTGAATGGCTCGGACTTCTAGCCGTCTCGCGCTTCTTACTCTGCTTGCCGCCCTCGGGTGCGGGAAATCGGACGGCCGCAAGCCGGTGTTCCCAGTGTCCGGCGTGGCGACCGCGAAGGGCGAACCGATGGCCGGGGCAATGATCTCGTTCCACCCGCTCAACGACCCCGACCCCCGCGCCTTGAAAGCACAGGCGACGGCCGGCAAGGACGGGCGGTTCGCTCTGACTACCTACACGTCCGGCGACGGCGTGCCGGCCGGCGAGTACGCGGTCACGATCTACTGGCCGTCGAAGCGGGCGAAGGGGAAAGAAGCCGACCTGACGGCCGAGGAAGAGCCGATTCCCCCCGACCGTCTGAATCGCGAACACGCGGACCCGAAGACGACCAAGTTGCGGGCGACCGTCCGAGAGCAATCGAACACCATCGACTTCATCCTCCCGTAATCATGGAGTTCACGATGCGATTCCAGAGTTCCATCACCCGCCGCGACTGGCTGCGGGGGGCCGCGGTCGGCCTCGGCGTGTCCGCCGGTTCCACGTCCGGCTGGCTACGGGCGCTCGCGGCGGACGCCCCGAAGAAGCCGATCAAGTCCGTCATCGTTCTGTGGCTGAACGGCGGGCCGGCGACCATCGACATGTGGGACTTGAAGCCCGGTCACAAGAACGGCGGGCCGTTCAAGGAGATCGGCACCACGGTTCCGGGGCTGAAGATCGGCGAATACCTGCCGAAGTTGGCCGCACACGGCAAGGAACTGGCGTTGGTGCGGTCGATGGCGACGAAGGAGGGTGATCACGGCCGCGCCAACTTCCTCCTCCGCACTGGGTACACGCCCGTGGGCGCGATCCAGTTCCCGGCGGTCGGGGCGGTGATGGCGAAGGAACTCGGCTCCGAGTCCAGCGACCTCCCAAACTTCGTAAGCATCTCACCGGGCCGTGGGGCAACCGCAGTAGGCGGCGGCTTCCTCGGGCCGAAGTACGCCCCCCTGGGCATCGGGGAGCGGGCGGAGGGCAGCGGCTACGCCACCGGCAACGGCCTCAACGTCCCCGACCTGGCGCGCACCCCCGGCGTGTCCGACGCCGCCCAGACCGCCCGGCTCGACCTACTCGGCGGGATGAACAAGCGGTTCACCGGCGGTCACGCCGCGCCGGTCGCGGAGAGCATCCAGGCCGCGACCGCCCGCGCCGTCAGCCTGATGCGGCCCGAAGCCGCCGCCGCGTTCGACCTCGGCGGCGAGAAGGCGAAGACCCGCGATACCTACGGTCGTAGCATGTTCGGCCAGGGCGTCCTTCTCGCCCGGCGGTTGGTGGAGCGCGGCGTGCCATTTGTGGAGGTCGCACTCGACGGTTGGGACACCCACCAGAACAACTTCGACCGGGTGAAAGAGTTGTGCGGCTCGCTCGACGCCGCGTTCGCCGCCCTTCTGTCTGACCTCAAGGATCGCGGGCTGCTCGACTCGACGCTCGTCGTGTGTCAGGGCGAGTTCGGTCGGACCCCGAAAATCAACGAGCAAACCGGCCGCGACCACTGGCCGGCGTCGTGGGCCGTCGCCCTCGCTGGCGGCGGGATCAAGACCGGGGTAGCGGTCGGCAAGACGAGCGCCGACGGCACGTCCGTCGAGGACCGCCCGGTCACTGTCCCGGACCTGATCGCAACCGTGGCGAAGGCCGCGGGCATCGACCCCAAGAAGCAGAACATGTCGAACGTCGGTCGTCCGATCCGCGTCGCCGACCCCGACGCCAAGCCGATTGAGGAACTGCTATGAGCCGGTGGTTCGCTCCCGCGGCATTCGCCCTGGCCGTCGGACTCGCGGCGCTAGTCAAGCCGACCCCCGCGGCCGACGTGTCGAAGGCCAGTCCGCGCACGGACGCCCTGGACTTGCTCGTCCTCGGTGACAAGCCCGCCCGCCTCGAACTCCGAGTCGAGATCAATGGGAAGTCGGTCCCGGCCGTGTGGGACGAGACGTTCGCCACGATACTCGCATACTACGACCGAGACGGGGACGGGGTTCTCACCAAGACCGAGGCGGGGCGGCTGCCGTCGGCGTTTGCGCTACGGCAGGTGTTGTGGGGGCAAATCATACCGCACGCCGGCCCTCCACCCGCGTTCGCCGACCTCGACCTGAACTCGGACGGCAAGGCCGACGGTGCGGAACTGGCGGACTACTACCGCCGCGCCGGGTTGGGCGGCGTCCTCGTGAGCGTCGGCAAACCTCCCGGGACCGAGCAACTGACCGACGCCCTGTTGAAACACCTCGACGCGAACAAGGACGGCAAAGTGGATGAGGCCGAGTGGAAGGCCGCGCCCGCCGCCCTGCGGAAACTGGACAAGAACGACGACGAACTGATCGGGCCGGGCGAGTTAGTCGCGAAGATGAGCTACCCCGGCGCGACGGGGGCCGTCCTCTACTCCGCGCCGTCGTCGCAGGGTGCGCCTGAACCGGCGACCGACGCGCTGCCGGTGGTCGTTCTCCCCCTTCGCACCGCGGACACGCATTGGGTGTCCGCGGTCGCCGACCGTCGAGAGATGTTAAAGGTCGCTGCGGTCGCCCCGGATGCCCTCGGGGCGCTGCGGAAGGACGCACCCGCCGCAGCGTGGAACGTCAAACTCGGCGAACGGAAGAAGGACGCGGCGTTGCTCCAAGCGACGGGCGGGCAGCCACCTCCGGACGCCCGCCTCCATTTTTCAGCCGGTGGCGTTCGACTCGTACTCCGTGCTGCCGAAGGGAAATTGAGGGAGCAAACCGCCGCCGCGCGGAAGCAATTCACGGCCCTCTTCGCGGAGTGTGACGCCAACTCGGACAGCGTCTTGGATGAGACGGAGATCGCCACCCCGAAGGCCGGGCCGCTCCAACAGATGGCCGTGGATCGCGGCGGCAAACTGAGCGAGAAGGAACTCGCGGGCTGGCTCGACCTTCAGGAGCAGATCGCCAAAGGTCACGTCATGGTGTCTATACTCGACCACGGCATGGGGCTGTTCGAGTTGCTCGATGACGACCACGACGGCTCCCTGTCCGTCCGCGAACTCCACGCGGCGTGGGGGCGACTGAAAGAAGCGGGCTGCGTGACAGAGAAAGGCTTCGACCGGACCAAGATGCCGCGCCAACTGCTCGCGGCGGTCAGTCACGGCCACCCGCTGACGACTATCGGCAAGCCCGTTCGCACGGGACCAAAGTGGTTCTTGGCGATGGACCGCAACGGCGACGGGGATGTGTCGATCAAGGAATGGGTCGGTGACCTCGACGTGTTCCGCAAGCTGGATGCGGACGGCGACGGGCTGCTGTCGGCGGGCGAAGCGGAGAAAGCCCCAATGCCGAAGTGACCAGCCCGACTGACAAATAGGATCGCCGCACTTTTCGCTCTCCGACCCCGCCGTTTCGTGCGGGGTTTTTAATTCCGTGAAATCTGCCAAATAGACCGTACCCTTGATGTCATGGTGCGTACAATCAGGAGGTGCTTCACACGACGAGGGCGCGACCATGACTGTGGCGGCATATCTGAGGGTGAGTTCGGTAGGCCAGCGGCACGACGGTCAAAAGGCCGAGGTTGAGCGGTGGCTGACGAACAACGGCTTCGATCCCGCCCAGGTGCGCTGGTACGCCGACAAGGAGTCCGGGTCCAAACTTCAGCGGCCGGCGATGGACAAGCTCCAGAAGGACATCTTCGATGGCGAGGTTCGCACTGTCATAGTGTGGAAGTTGGACCGGCTGTCGCGGCGGTTGAAGGACGGTGTCGGCCTCCTGAGCGACTGGTGCGAGCGGGGCGTTCGGGTTGTGTCCGTCACTCAACAGATCGACCTGTCCGGGGCCGTGGGAAGGATGATGGCCGCGATCATGCTCGGCCTCGCGGAGATCGAACGCGAGTACATCTTAGAGCGGCAAGCCGCCGGGATCATAGTCGCCAAGAAGCAAGGAGTGTACAAGGGCCGGGTGCCGGGCAGCACCAAGAAGAAGCCCGAGCGGGCACTTGAACTCCGCGACCGTGGGCTGACCGCCGCAGAGATCAGCACCGCGTTAGGTGTGAGCGAAAGAACCGTCTTTCGATACCTGGGCAAGCAGGCTGCTTGACGCGGCTGCCACGTCTACGACTTCAGGTAGTTGTACACGGTCCAGCGGCTGATTTGCAGTTGCTCACCGATCTTCGGAGCGGACAGCCCGGTCGCGTGAAGCTCCCTCACCTTCGCCTTCATCTCGTCCACGGTGGCGACGATCCCCGGCCCCCTGTCGGAGAACATCCCGCGACGGCGGAAGGGGGCCGGATCACAGACGAATGCCGGGAAGTTCTCGACCACCGACGACGACTTGAGGTTCTTGTCGTGGAACGTCGCGTACAGCAGGCCGCACGCAGTAATGCGGTTGCCGTCTGTCTCGTAGTACAGCCCCCGCTGTGTGCCGTCACGCATGGTGACCATGATGTCCACCTTCTTCGCCTTGAACTTCTCGCCCGCCACGCCGATGTCGATGCGGTCGATGATAAACCGGATCGACTGACGCAGTTCCCGCCGCAGGGCGATCCGCTCGTCCTCTTGACTGGCGCGGAGTTTCTCGATCAGGGCTTGCGACCGTAGGAACGACGACTGCATCGGCACGGCCGACGCTTCCAACTTCTTTCGGACCTCGGCCAGTTCCGCCTCCCATAGCAACACCGTCTCAGTCATGTCCACCAGCGACGGGTTGGCCTTGATCTTGGTCTTGAGTTTGCGAGCGGAGTTGGCGAGTTCCGCTTCCCGCAGCCGCAGGACATCGTCGCCGTCGTCCTGCTTGAGAGTCAGCTTGACCTCGTACAGCCAGTAGAGCAGGCAGCGTTCGACGTGTTCCAGCTTGACGCCGGGGTTGGAGAGGTCCGTTGGGCAGTAATACTTCACCGCGTCCTTCGACCGGAAGACGACGGGCTGCCCGCCCACGTACACCAGCGACGTGAAGAGATTCACCGCCTTCACAGACGGCTTGCCGTTCCGCCGATGCCTGGACAGGGTCGCGGCCCGCGCCGCTTTCCACTCATCCTCCGTAACCACCTCCGGGTAGTAGCCCTTGATCGGCTGGTCGCCGACAGGGACCAGTTTCCCATTCACCAGCATCCTCGGATGCCACTCGCCCAGAACCGTCCGGCTGTTTAACACCTTCCGAACGTAGACGGCGTACCAGCGGCCAGAACGGTTGAATGCCGAGATGTTTCGCTTGATGAGTTCCTGGCAGATAAGTTCCTGGCCCAACCCCTTCCGGCACAACTCGAAGATCAACTGCACCGTCTTCTTGTGTTCTGGGTGCGCCTTGATCTTCCCGTCTTCCACCAAGCACCAACCCGGCACCCGCGAGCCGACGATCTCCGTCCCCGCGACGGCCTTCTTCCGCTTCTCCTCCCAGTTGTAGCGCGACAGATCGCTCTTGCGGGCCGACTCACCGTAAGCACGAAGGGCTTCGATGAAGGCCATGATCCCTTCAAGTTGGCCGAGCGTCTGGCCCGTCAGCCGCATCTCGGGCCGCATCACAACGAGGACGACACCGTGATCGTTGAGGAGTTGACGGAGAAGCTCCATCGCGTCCAGTGGGTGTTCGCGGCTCAACCTGTCGAACGACTCGACCAACAGGAACGACCCACGGGGGATTTCCCCCGAACGACAGAGCGACAGGAACTCGGCGAGGCCGCCGGCGCGGTTGCCATGATGGTGTCGTCCTTTGTGGCCACTGACGCCTTCGTCGCCGAAGGTGCGGTCGAGGGTGAGTTTCTCTCGCTCGGCGTACTTCGCTCCGAACTCCGTTTGACGTTTGACGCTGTTCCCATTCTCTTGGGATTTAGTAGAAAAACGCAGGTAGAGGTAGAGATTTGGCACTGACCTAACTCCCGCAAGGGGGTGTTGATGAAGGCCAGTTTACAAAGAAACTAAGGGACCGGGTACGCCCTCATGACGCTCGGGCACACCACGCCGAAGAAGTGACGCGGCGACCCCCGGTTCGGGTTCCCCGTTTCGAGTCGCGGGCGGGGGCGTTCCCCGCCCGTATAACTTGGAACGTGGAACCCGAACCGGGGAAATGATCCCATGCGCGTGGTCGAACTCGAAGCCCGGCACGTCCGCATCCCCCTCCGCCGGAAGGTCACGCACGCCTCCCACGTCCGCACCGAGACGGACAACGTCGTCGTCCGCGTCGAGCTGGCCGACGGCAGCACCGGGTACGGCGAGGGCGTCCCCCGCGACTACGTCACCGGCGAGACGATCGACTCGGCCCTCGACCTCCTCAAACGCAGCGACCTCCCGGCCCAACTCAAACCCTGCATCGATTTCGCGGAGGCGGTCGCCGTCGCCGAGCGGATTGCGCTCGCGGACGTGCCCGGGGACGACCGCAAAATTCAGGGCAACGCCGCCCGCTGTGCCGTCGAACTCGCCGTCCTCGACGCCTTCGGGCGGTCGTTCGGCGAGCCGCTGATGAACGTGGCGAAGATGCTCGCCCCCGACCTGTACGAGCCGCGGGAGGCGGTCCGCTACAGCGGCGTCATCGGCAACCCGAAGGGCGTCAAAAAGCGGCTCTACCCGCTCGTCTACCGGCTCGCCGGCTTCCGACAGGTCAAGCTCAAGGTCGGCATCGAGGGCACCGATGACGTGAAGCGGACGGCCGCCGCCCGCCGCTGGCTCGGGCGGGGGATGGACCTCCGGCTCGACGCCAACGAGGCGTGGTCGCCGGCCGAGGTTGCCGACAAGATTCGCGCCCTGGAGCCGTTCGGCATCACGAGCGTCGAGCAGCCCGTGCGGCACGAGGACGTGGCGTGTTTGGCCGCCGTCCGCAAGCAGATCAAAACGCCGGTGATGCTCGACGAGTCGCTCTGCGGCATGGTGGACGCCGAGCGGGCCGTGCGCGACGGCTGGTGCGACCTGTTCAACCTCCGGCTCTCGAAGTGCGGCGGCTTCATCCCGTCGCTTCGGCTGGCGCAGTTCGCCGCCGCGAACGGCCTCGGCTACCAGCTCGGTTGCCAGGTCGGCGAGACGGGCATTCTGTCGGCCGCGGGGCGGCACTTCGCCACGGCGGTGAAGAGCATCCGCTACCTCGAAGGGAGCTACGACCGGCACCTCGTCTGGGAGCGGCTGACGGTCGAAGACTTGACGTTCCGCCGCGGCGGCTCGGCCCCGATCCTCGTCGGCAGCGGGCTCGGCGCGTCCGTCGACCCGGCCCGCGTCGAGTGGGTGACGCGGCGTAAGGAGTCCCTGCTTGGTTGAGTTGCTGACCTTTCGGGCGTCCGACGGCTACCCGTTCTACGTCCGCCGGTACACGCCACCCGGCCGGCCGAAGGCCCGGCTCGTGTTCGTCCACGGGGTCCGCAGCCACGGCGGCTGGTACACCCGCTCCTGCGGGGCGTTCGCCGCCGCGGGCTTCGAGGTCCACTTCCTCGACCGCCGGGGCAGCGGCCTCAACACCGCCCGCCGCGGCGACGCCCCGAGCTTCCGCCGGCTGCTCGACGACGTGGCCGAATACGTCCAACACGAACGCCGGTCGCGGCCGTGGCTGCCGACGGTGCTGGTCGGCATCTCCTGGGGCGGCAAGCCGGCCGTCGGGCTGACCTACCGCCGGCCGGGTCTGGTGCAAGGGCTGGTGCTGATCGCACCGGGATTGAAGCCGCTCATCGCCCCCACGCTCGTCCAGCGGCTCCGCATCCTGCTGGCCAGCCGGCTGCGGCCGACCAAACTGTTCCCGATCCCGCTCAACGCCCCGGAGCTGTTCACCGCCGACCCGGCGGCCCAGCGGTTCATCGCAGCAGACCGTTTCGGACTACGCGAGGCGACCGCCCGGTTTCTGTTCCAGAGCGTGGCACTCGACGTGTACCTGCGGCGGGCGGTGAAGCGGGTGTCGGTGCCCACGCTACTCATGCTGGCCGGCACCGACCGGGTGATCAACAACGGCCGGACGCGGAAGCTGGTCGGGCGGT
>JANPKP010000255.1:0-5340 GCA_031426095.1 Gemmataceae bacterium | reverse complement strand
CACGTCCGGGAGTCGAGCGTGGCTGACGTGGGCCTCGAAGACTCGACCCACCCTACGAAATACACGCCGTCACCCGGCCCGGAGCGACACCGAATCCTTCGCCCCGAGGTTCTCGTAAATCTGGCGGGTGGCGTCCGACTTGTTGAGTGTGTAAAAGTGGACGCCCCGGACGGCGTGGTCGAGCAGGTCGCGGCACTGCTCGGTCGCCCAGTGGACGCCCACCCGCTTGACCGCCTCCTCGTCGTCCCCGCACCGGCCGACCGCCCTCAGGAGCTTGGCCGGCACCTTCGCCCCCAGCGCCATTTCGGCCATGCGGACCATCCCGTGCCGGCTCGTGACGGGCATGATCCCGGCCACGATCGGCACCTTGACGCCGGCCAGCTCGCACCGCTCGCGGAAGTCGTAGAAGTCGCGGTTGTCGAAGAAGAGTTGGGTGCAGACGTAGTCGGCCCCGGCGTCCACCTTCCGCTTCAGGTGGTCCATCTCGGCCAGCCGGTTCGGGCAGCCGGGGTGCCCCTCGGGGAAGCCGGCGACGCCGACCCCGAACCCCCGCCGGTCGGCCGCGTTCGTCCGCGAGCGGATGAACGTCACCAGCTGCTCGGCGTACTGGAAGGCGTCCTTCGTGCGGTCGTAGTTGCCCATCGCCTTGGGCGGGTCGCCGCTCAGGGCGAGGACGTTGTCGACGCCCGACGCGGCGTAGCGGTCGAGGATGGCGGTCATTTCTTCGAGCGAGTGGCAGACGCAGGTGAGGTGCGACACGGCCGTGAGGGCCGTCTCCTTCTGGATGCGGATGATGAGGTCGTGGGTGCGTTCGCGGGTGCCGCCGCCGGCCCCGTACGTGACGGACACGAACGACGGCTTGAGGGCCTGGAGGGCGGCGATGTTGCGGAACAGGTCCTCGCCGGCCTCGTCCGTCTTCGGGGGAAAGAACTCGAAGCTGAACGTGGTCCGGTCGCGGGTAAAGATGTCCTGGATGTGCATGTGTGGGCTTCCGTCTCGTGGGCCGGCTTCATGGCGTTGTACGAACCCGCGTGTCCGGCAGCAGCACCGGCACCGGCGGCAGCACCGCCCCGGCGCCCGGCGTGAGCGTCACGCCCACGGCCGGCTCGGGCGGGCGGCCGGGCGTGGCCACGGTCGCCCCGCGGGCCAACTTCTCCCACGCGAACGCGGCGGTGCGGCTGTCGGTCCACGCCAGGGTAAACTCGTCGGCCCCCGCCCGCAACGGCAACTCGGCCGCGAGCGGGTCGCCGGGGCGGACCGTGAGCTTGCCGCTCCCCTCGGCCGCGAGGCGGTACGTGGTGACGCCGTTCGCCCGCCGGCCCTCGCCCTCGACGGCGAGCGTAATTGCTTGCGGGGTCGCGCCGCCGACGGTGATCGCGAGCTTGCCCGCCGGGGCGGCCCGCCGGTCGCGGAGGTCGTCGGGGATGGCGAGTTCGAAGCCGCCGAGCGTGAGGTCGAAGCGGTCCCGCGTGAGGAAGTCGGCCAGTTCGGCGACCGGGTCGGGGGCGTTCGCATCCGGCAGGCGGGCGAGGAGCGTGAGGAGGCGTTCCCAGTCGCGGAACGGCGGGTCGTCGAGCGCCGCGGCGACCGCCCGCCAGCCGGCCGGCGTGTCGGCCCCGCCGAGCTTCGCCAGGACCAGCGGCCGCACGCTCCGCACCCCGCGTTCGAACGACCGGCGCAAGCGGCGCTCCAGTTCCACGCGGGCCGGCTCGGGGAAGTTGCGGAGCCCCCACCCGGGGTAGTCGGCGTCGGGCTTCGGGAACGCCTGCCGCAACTCGGCCCACCGGGCGGCGGGGTCGTCGGCCGGGCCGGGTTCGGGGAGGTCGAGGGGGGCCGGCGGGCGGCCGGGGCCGGCCGTCAGGCCGAGGGCGTCGGCGAGGTCGCGGAGGTTGGCGAGCCGGTCGCGGGCGGCTTCCCAGTCGCGGCGGGCCTGGTACACGCGGTCGAACTCGAACGGCACCGCGTAGGTCACGACGCCGCCGCGCGTGCGGTTCGGCACCGCCCGCGACCCGGGGAGCGGGTCGGCGAGCTTGAACGGCGGGCCGTCGGCCGTGCGGACGAGGTCGGCGGCCCGCGACCGCCAGTCGCCCTCGAAGGTGCCGACGAACGACAGGGCCGTTTCCCGGCGGATGAGGTCGCGGTAGAAGTCGGTGGCGGCCCGCTCGGCGTCGCGGACCGGGGCCACGTCGGCGAGCCACTTGTCGCGGAGGACGGCGGCCTCCGTTTCGCCCCAGGTGTACTCCGTGGGCAGGGCGAGGTCGGTCTTCAGAAGTGATTCCGTGCGGGCCAACTCGTCCAGGCTGCGGGCGTCGGCGGGGGCGGGGGCGGCGTTCACCTTCGCGGCGTAAGCCTGGTAAGCGTCGGCCTCGCGGAGCCGGCCGTCCACGTAGGAACGCAGGTCGGCGGGCAGGCTCGTGAAGCCGGCGGCGTCGCGGAAGGCGGCGAGCGTCCGCTTGTGCCGCGGCAGGTTCTTCGCGGCGAGGCGGGCGGCCGCGTCCCCCTCCGTGCGCTGGAAAGTGCGGACGCGGTCTTCGAGGTCAGGCCCGCCGGCGGACGGCTGTAGGGCAAGGACGGTGAGCAGCCCGACGAGCAACGCCCCGACGAAGCCGCCGGCCCCCCACACGGTGCGGCCGAGGCGGCGGTCGGCGGCGGCGACGCGGGCCTGGTGCTCGGCGGCGGACTCGAACCCGTCGCGGAACAGCTCCGCCACCCCGAACGGCTCGTCCGGTTCGCCCACGGCGTCGGCCAGCGGCGGCGTCCACACCGCGACGGCGGCGACCTCCAGTTCGAGGCTGCCGAACGCGAGGTACGGCGAGCCGCCGTCCGCGTCGCCGGCGAGGTAGTCGGCGAACTTTCCCAGCACGATGGCCTTGCGGCGGTCCACCTTCGCCAGCCACCGTGCCCTCGTGTCGCCCGCCTCCGCGAGCCGGTCGCACTGCGTCAGGACGAGGACGACGGGGAGGCCGCCCACGTCCCGCGAGTACTCGCGGCGTGTCTCCATCGCCCGGAGGAAGGCGCGGAAGTCTTTGAAGTTGGCCTGCAACTCGGCCTCGTCCGCCGCCGCGGAGACGACGAGCAGGAGGGCGTCGGCGTCCGCCACGGCCTCGGCGAGCGGGCTGGTGGCGGTGCCGGCGGCGACCGCGTGCGGGTGCCGCAGGAGCACGTCGGCGGCCGACCCGTCGCAGTCGCACAACAGGGCTTCGCGCTGGTCCGCCGCCGGCTTCGGCCCGACCCGCCACGGCGGGAGGCGGACGGGGTACGCCGTCACCTCGCCCGGCGGGTCGTCCTCGGCGGTCCCGGCGTAGACGTGGTCCCGCAGCGCGGCGAGCGTCCGCGACGGGTCGACCACCTCGGCCCCGAGCGCCGCCCCCTGCCTCAACCCGGCCTGGACGAGCGCCCCGAGGAGCGACGACTTCCCGGCCCCCGGCCGCCCGAAGAGGACGACCCGGGGGGGAGTAGCGGCGGGCGTCGGCGGGGGTGGGGGCATGTCACTTCGCGGCGGGGAACGTGACCTTCAACCCGGCCCGCTCGCGGGCCCAGCGGACCAGCCGCGTGACCGCCGGGTGGTCCTGGGCGACGGCGTTGCGGCTCGGGAACAGGACGGCGACTTCGGGCCGCTTCTCGCCGCCGGCCCGGGCGGTGATCGCGGCCTGCAACTCCTCGAACGTCTTCGGCGTGGCGTCGTCGTCCACGAGGTAGAAGCGGCTCCCCTTCACGTCGTCGCCGCCGAGGACGGTCACGCGGACCTCGCCCTCGGACGGCCGCACGTCCGGCGGCCGCACCGGCGTCTTACTGTCGTCCTTCGCGGCCGGGGTGCCGGTGCCGGTGGGGCCGTCCACCTTGCCGGGGCCGTCGCCCGCCCCGCCGCCGAGGAGCCCGTCGCCGCCGCTGCCGAACAGGGCGAGGGCCGCGAGCACGGCCGCGGCGAGTCCGCCGAGGAGCTTGGCCACCTTCTTCACGCCCGGCGGCGTGCGGCGGCGGAACAGCCCGCGGTCGAGCAAGGCCGCGACCCCCCCCGCGAAGAGGTAGCCGAGCAGGAAGGCCCCGCCGACGGCGAGGCACTTCACCGCGAACATCGTGATCTTCTCGGCCGAGAGCCCGAAGAACAGCGGCACGGCGGGCCTCTCGCGTCAGGAGCCGGAGAGCGGATTGTCGAACCCGACCGGCACGTCGTGGAACCACTGCCGGTAGGTGTCGACCTGGGATTGTAGCGGGAAGCCGGAGAGTTCGCGCGGGTAGAGGATGAGGAAGAACAAGTCCTTCGCCCCCGCCTGCCGCCGCTGGCGGTCGATCAGCCGGCGGGCGTCGGAGGCAGTCTTCACCTCCTGCCGGTCGGGGTCGAAGTAGAACAGCCCGCCGGTCCCCTTGTCGATCTCCAGCACGCGGACGCTCATCCGGTCGGCCACGCTCGCCCGCTCCTTTTGGACGCGGTCGAGCCGCAACTTCGCCTCCGCGAGCTGCCGCTTCAGCTCGGTCAGGTCGGTCGAGACCGGCGGAAGCTCGGGGGCCGTCTTCTCCGGCTCGGCGGCCGGCGGGGCACTCACGAACGGCATCAGGAGGAAGATGCAGAAGAGGAGGATGAGCACGTCGATGAGCGGGATGAAGAACCGGGTGACGGACCGGCGGGGCGGGTGGATCACGCCTTCTCCCCCGGCTCCGGCGGCGGGGCCACCCCCGCCAGCCCGGCGATCAGGTCGCGGCCGACGGCCACAACCCACGTCGGCAGGATGTTCGCCAGGGCCATGAACAGCCCGCTCCCGGTGGCCGTGATCGCCGGCCCGTACTGCTCGATGATCTTCTTCGGGTCCGGCGTCGTCATCGCCCCGATGGAGGTGAACGTCTGGAGGATGGCCGCCACGGTGCCGATGAGGCCCAGCAGCGGGAACCACTCGGCCGCCTGCGACAGGTGCGACAGCCAGCGGTCGGGCCGCTTGTCGAAGTCGGCCGCCTGCCACCGCAACGCCCGCCACGCGAGCAGCGTCTGCGTGAAGAAGAGGGCGAACCCCACGGCGAGGATGATCCAGTCGATGGCGGAGGTTTGCAGCCGCTTGAAGTACTCGCCGCGGGCGTCCGGCGGGACGGCGGCGAACACCAGCCCGGCCCCGAGCAGCGGGACGGCGGCGAACGCGACCGGCAGGACGTGGTGAATCCAGAACCGCCGCACTGCTCCCCCTCGTGTCGAAGTCGTCCGCGTTAAGCGGTTGCTCGCCGGCCGCTCTGACAGGGTGACAAGGTGAGGGGGTGAGAGGGTGTCGAAAGAAAGGCCGGTGTGACCCAGTCACCCCCCACACCATGTCACCCAGTGATTTTATACCCGACAGCCACACGGGCAACGCCTGG
>JANPKP010000254.1:0-8565 GCA_031426095.1 Gemmataceae bacterium | reverse complement strand
CATCGAGCGGCGGACGGAAGGCCGCGACGACCCCGAGGCGGCGGTGGTCCGCGGGTACTGCTCGGCCGTGCGGAGTGCCCTGACGGACGACGGCCGACCGAGAAGATGGTCGCCGCCATCGAGCAGGAGGCCCGCAACCTCGGCACCGTCAACAGCGCCGAGGTCAACAAGCTGAAAGACGAGTACGCGGCCCGGATCACGATCCTTGACGCCCAGCGGAGCGAACTGCTGGGGGTGGCCAGGGCCGAGTCGAAGACGCTGGTCGAGACGGCGAAGGGCGGGCTGCACATGATGCAGATGGCGGTTTTCGCGAACGACGCGGACGCCTTCCTCCGCTACACCATGTCCCAGTGCTTGAGCCCGACGCTACGGCTGCGGGTGTTCCAGACCGGCCCCGGGACGTTCTGGACGAACCTCGGGGACAAGAACTTCAACCTGGTGCTGCCGACCCAGGGGGGTCGGTGACGAAGGGCACAGATGCCCACAGGGCAGGCCCGGGGGCCGGGAGAAAGCCCAATTTATTCGAGGCCGGCTGTCCGCCGCGGGTGAGTCGCCGCCGGCCCGGTCCTGGTCGCAGCCGGGGAGTCGGCCGACGCCCGGGCATACCCCCGGGGCCGGGGTGGTGGCCTGGCTCGCCCCGGCCGGGGCGCGCGAGGCCATCCCCAACGCGACCGCGCAGGCGGCGACAAGGACGCGATCGCGTGCATGGCCGGGCGATCGCCGAGGCGTTCACCAGTGTCGCGCCCGGAGACATTGCGACCCGGACGCTCGCCACGCTGGACGAGCGGCTGGATGGGGTCGTGGGGGAATTCCGTGAGCGGTACCCGAGGCATTGCAAGCGATTGTCCCACGCTCCGCGGGGCGATCCCGGCCACCGGCCGCGGGGTCGAGGGTGCGATGCGTGGGGCTGCCGTACGCGGGCGATTCGGGTGCCCAGCATGAGTCGTCCCGAATGCCCGACCCCGGACCTGGCCCGGTTCCGGTCGTACCTCCATTTACTGGCCCGCCTCCAACTCGGCGACCGGTCAGACCCCGACCCGTCCGACGTCGTCCAGCAGACGCTGCTCGACGCCCACCGCGGGTACGCCGCGTGCCGCGCGACCACCGACGCCGAGCGGGCGGCGTGGCTCCGCCGGATCCTCGCCCACAACCTGGCCGACGCGTGCCGGGCCCGCGGCCGGGCCAAGCGGGACGTAGCCCGGGAGGTGTCGCTCGACGCCGCCCTGGCCGAGTCGTCCGCCCGGCTCGGGCTGTGGGCCGCCGCCCCCGGCCCGTCGCCCGCCCAGGAGGCCAACCGCCACGAGCAGGCCATGCGGCTGGCGGTCGCACTCGCCGCACTCCCCGCGGCCGAGCGGGAGGCGCTCGTCCTCCAGCACTGGCACGGGCTGACGGTGGCCCAGGTCGGGGAGCGGCTCGGCCGCACCCCGGCGGCCGTCGGCGGGCTGTTGAAGCGGGGGTTGCGGCGGCGGCGGGACCGGATGGCCGACCCGCCCCCGGGGGGGTGAACTTTTGCGCGCCCGGCCCGCGGCCGGGCGACGCCCAGCTCCGGGGCGGTGGCGCCTCCCCGTTCTCTTACTCACCGGCGGGGCCCCACATGTCGGACCGCGAGGACCGGGTCGGCGAGGCGGTGGCGTGGTACTACCGGGCGGCCGAGTCCGGGGGGCCGCCGGACCCGGCCGCACTCCTCGCCCGGTTCCCGGACCTGCGGCCCGAGCTCGAGTCGTTCCTGGCCGACAAGGCCGCGTTCGACCCCGCCGCCGGCCCGCCCCCAGCGGCGCGCCCGGAACCGGCCGACACCTCCGCGAGGTCCGCCGGCGCGGGCAACGTTACGGTCACCCTGCCGCCGTCCTTCGACCCGACCGCGACTTCTGCCGCAACGCAGACCACGGAGCTTGCCGACGGGCACCTCGGGTCCGTTCGGTACTTTGGCGACTACGAGCTCCTCGCCGAGATTGCCCGCGGCGGGATGGGGGTGGTGTTCCGCGCCCGGCAGGTGTCGCTGAACCGCCCGGTCGCCTTGAAAATGATTCTCGCCGGGGAGCTGGCCAGCGGCGCCGACGTGGCGAGGTTCCGGGCCGAGGCCGAGGCGGCGGCCAACCTGGACCACCCGAACGTCCTGCCGATCTACGAGGTCGGGGAGCACCAGGGGCAGCAGTACTTCGCCATGAAGCTCGTCCCCGGGGGCAGCCTGGCCGACCGGGTCGCCGGGCTGGTGCGGGACCCGCGGGCGGCGGCGGCGGTGCTCGCCAAGGTGTGCCGGGCGGTGGACTTCGCCCACCGCCGGGGCATCCTGCACCGGGACCTGAAGCCGGGGAACGTGCTCCTGGACGCGGACGGGACGCCGTACGTGACGGACTTCGGGCTCGCCAAACGGACGAGTGGGCCGCCGGACCTGACGCGGCCGGGGGTGATCGTCGGGACGCCGAGCTACATGGCCCCGGAGCAGGCGCGGGCGGAACGGCAATTGACCACGGCGGCGGACGTGTACGCGCTGGGCGCGATCCTGTACGAGCTGCTCACCGGCCGACCGCCGTTCCGCGGGGCGGGCGCGCTGGACACCCTGCTCCAAGTGCTGGAGCGGGACCCGGCCAGCCCGCGGGCAGTCAACCCGCGGGCCGACCGAGACCTGTCGGTGGTCGCGCTGAAGTGCCTGGCGAAGGACCCGGCCGGGCGGTACGAGTCGGCCGCCGCCCTGGCCGACGACCTCGACCGGTGGGCCCGCGGCGAGCCCATCCTGGCCCGCCCGGTCGGGGCGGCCGGGCGGGCGGCGAAGTGGGTGCTCCGGAACAAGGGGCTGAGCGGCGGGCTGGCGGCGGCGGTCGTGGCCCTGGTGTCGGGGGTGGCGGTCGCGGCCTGGCAGGCGGTCGAGGCCCGCGCCGCCGCGGCCGGCGAGGCCGACCAACGCCGGGTCGCCGAGGGCGAGAAGTGGGCGGCACTCGGGGCACGCCAGCAGGCGTTGGACGAGAAGCAGGACGCCGACCGGGCACGCATCGCAGCCCAGGGGGCGGAGGCAAAGGCCGCCGCGGAGCTCATGCGGGCCGACCGGATGGTCTACGAGATGAAGATTCGCGAGGCCCACGGCCACCTGCTCGGCCGCGACTACGTCCGCTGTCGCGATGAACTGGAAGGCTGTCGCTGGGACCTGCGCGGCCCCGAGCACAACTACGTCGCCAACCGGCTGTCGACCGAGGCTCGCACGCTCGGGTCGCACGCGGGGGGGGTCAGCGGGCTGGCGCTGTCGCCCGACGGTCGGCGGCTCTACTCAACCGGTGCGAACCGGGTGGTGAGGGTGTGGGACCAGGCCACCGGCACGGAGGTGCGCACACTCCGGGGGCACACGGACGGGGTCCACGCGCTGGCACTGAGTGCGGACGGCAAGCGGCTCTTCACGGGGGGCAAGGACGCGACTATCAGGGTGTGGGACCTCGAGGGAGGCGGTGACCCGCTCACCCTCCGCGGGCATGCGGGCGCGGTCTTCAGACTGGCGCTCTCGGCGGACGGTAAGCGGCTCTACTCGGGGGGTGCGGACTTCACGATCAAGGTGTGGGACACGGAGACCGGGAAGGAAACCCGCACCCTCCGCGGGCATGCGGAAGGTGTCCGAAGCCTGGCGGTGTCGCCGGACGGGAAAAGGCTCTACTCGGGCACCGGCAAAACGATCAAGGCGTGGGACCTGGAGACCGGCCGGGAGGTCGGCGTCCTGCGCGGGGAGGTGCGCGGCGGCAACAGCCTGGCGGTGTCGACCGACGGCAAGCGACTCGTTGCGGGGGGGTACACGACGATCCAGGTGTGGGACCTCGAGGGCGGCCGCGGCCCGCTCACCCTCCGCGGGCACACGAATTTCGTCTCGGCCCTGGCGCTGTCCCCGGACGGCAAGCGGCTCGTGTCGGGCGGGTGGGACCAGAGGATCAAGGTGTGGGACCTGGACACCGGCCGAGAAACCCTCGACATACGGGGGCATGCGGGTTGGGTCGTCGGCCTCGTGTTGGGCGCGGGCGGCGATCAGCTCTACTCGGGGAGTGAAGACGGAACAGTCCGGGCGTGGGACCTGGGCGGTGACCGGGGGGCCCTCACCTTGAGGGGGCACGAGCAGGGCGTCCTCAGCTTGGCGGCGGGCGCGGGCGGCGACCGGCTCTACTCCGGGGGGCAAGACAAGACGATCACCGTGTGGGACGCGGGCACCGGTCGGACCATCCGCACCCTTCGCGGGCACGTATCTGGGGTCAGTTCCCTGGCATTAAGTGCGGACGGCGGTCGGCTCTACTCGGGGGGCTGGGACAGTGCGATCAAGGCGTGGGACCTGGAGACCGGCAAGGAAGCCCGCACCCTCCGCGGGCACGCGGGAACCGTCGAAACTTTGGCGCTGTCGCCGGACGGCCGGCGGCTCTTCTCGGGTAGCAGCGACACCACGATCAAGGTGTGGGACCTCTCAACCGGCCAGGCCGTCCGCACCCAGACCGGGCACAAGGGGCCGGTCAACTGCCTGGCGCTGTCGCCGGACGGCAGGCGGCTCTACTCGGGAGGCTACGGGGACTACGAGATCAGGGCGTGGGACGCGGACAGCGGCAAGGAACTCGGCACCCTGCCCGGGCACGTGGGAGGCGTGAAATGCTTGGCGGTGTCACTAGACGGCAAGCGGCTCTACTCGGGCGGCAATGACACCGCGATCAAGGTGTGGGACCTGGACAGTGGCGACGCGGTCGGCTCCCTGAGCGGGCACACCGGGGCGGTCCTCAGCCTGGCGGTGTCGGCGGACGGCCGGCGGCTTTACTCGGGGGGGGCCGACTTTGCGGTCAAGGTGTGGGACCTCACGACCGGCCGGGCAACGCTTTCCCTGCTCGGGCACACGGCCATTGTCACCTGCCTGAAGTTGTCGGCGGACGGCGGGCGGCTCCACTCGGGAAGCAGCGACAAGACGGTCAAGGCGTGGGACCTCGCGAGCAACGCGGACCCGCTCTCCCTCTGCGGGCACGCGGCGGGCGTCACCAAGCTGGGGTTGTCAGCGGACGGCAGGCGGCTCTACACGGCAAGCGACGACAAGACGATCAGGGCGTGGGACCTGGGCACCGGCAAGGAATCCCTTGCCCTGCGGGGGCATACTGGAAGGGTCGTCGGCCTGGCCCTGTCGCCGGACGCCAAGCGGCTCTACTCAGGGAGCGTGGACCGAACGATCCGGGTTTGGGACACGGAGACCGGCACTGACGTCCGAACCTTGCTCGGGCATTCGGGCCGTGTCTGCAGCCTTGCCGTGTCGGCAGACGGCAGGCACCTCTACTCGGGGAGTGAGGACAAGTCGGTCCGGGTGTGGGACCTCGGCAGCGGCAGGGAAGCCCGCACCCTGCAGGGGCACACGGCCGAGGTCAGCGTCCTGGTCTTGTCGCCGGACGGCAAGCGCCTGTACTCGGGGGCCTGGGACAACACAGTCAAGGTGTGGGACCTCGCGAGCGGCCGGGACATTCACACCCTTTCCGGGCACACGAAGCCCATCAGCTGCCTGGCGCTGTCTCCGGACGGCAAGCGACTCTACTCGGGGAGCTGGGGGAACGAGGAAATCCGGGTGTGGGGTACGGGCGACGGTAAGGAAATCGGCACCCTGCTCGGGCACGCGGGGAGCGTTCAAAGCCTGGCGCTGTCGCCGGACGGCGGGTTGCTCCACTCGGGGGGCTGGGACATGACGATCCGGACGTGGGACACGGAGACAGGCGAGGAGATTCGCGCCCTCCGCGGGCACACGGCCGTTGTCACCAGCCTTGCGGTATCGCCGGACGGCATGCGGCTCTACTCGGGGAGTCGTGACAAGACGATCAAGGTGTGGGACACGGCGGCCGGCCGATGAACCGCTCGAGCGGACGGGCCGGGTCCGGACGCTGGAGTGAGTGGACCGCGGCGGTGGGCGGGGTTCCCACACACCGGGAGCGACGATGTCCATGCTCACACGCGCGGTTGTCTTCCTCCTCCTCGCGGTGCCGGTCACCGGCCGCTCGCAGGGGCCGGCCGAGGCGGGCGGGGGCTTGCCGTAGGAAGCCGCCCGGTTCGCCGGAGAGTGGGCCATCCGCTCGCTCGAGTCCGACGGCCGGACGATCGACGACCCCGCGATCCGTGACTGGGTACGTTTGGACATCAAGGGCAACCAGTTCGAGTACCTCCTCTCGAACCTCGTGGCCCTGACGGAAGAGACGGGAACGTTCTCGGTCGTCGAGGCCGGACGCGATCATCACAAGGTTGATGTCCGCGTCGTGGGGAAGAGATCCACCGACTTCGGCACGCCCCCCGGATCGACAGTTCGTCCGGAAGGAAATCTGGCGGCTGACGGACGCGAACCGGTTCCAGCGGTGCCTCCCGAACGACCCGTCCGTGGAACGGCCGAAGACCTTCACCCCGAAGAAGGGGGACGGGGCGTGTCTCATGACGTTCGTGAGACGCAAGAAATAAACGCCCGCGGGGCCGAGGGCGGCGTGCCGGGCCGGTCGGACGATCGTTTGGTGGCGCTCGTTGCGGCACGCGATCGCCACCCGGTACGAGGAGTTGGCCGTCAGCTACCTGGCGGTGGTCCATGTGTTGGCCATCAAGATGTACCTGAAACGGATTTGCGCCGCCCTGTCAGACAGAACCTAAACACCTCCCGCCAAATGCCACCAGTGGCACGATGGGAGAGCGAGCGGCTTGTTGGTGGTAGGCAAACACCTGGGCAGCGTGACGGCGCCGGACGAAGAGAGGGAACACCCATGCGCAGGCTCTCATTCGCAGTCTTGACTGTTTTGGTCGGGTGCGGGTGCCTGTGCGGCGGGTGCGGATGCCCGGTGATCTCCCGAGAGGACCAGGATGCCGAAGTCGCGAGCCGGCAGGCGAAGGCCACGCCGGTGATCGCCGCGCTGGAGGCCTACAAGGCCGCACGCGGCACGTACCCCGAGAGGCTGGACGAACTCATGGCGGGGAAGTACCTCGACGCGATCCCGGACCTCGCCGACAACGACGACTTCCGGGAACAGCCCGGGCGGATCACCCGCGCCCGGCCGCTGGCCTACACCCGCGACGGCGACGGCTACCGACTCAGGGTGGAGTTCACGTTCGAGTACACCCACCCGCTGGGGCTCGGGGACCGGACGCGGCGGTCCGAGTACCGGTCCGCGGACGGCAAATGGGGCCACGTCTCCTCGCAGGGTGTACGCACTAGTACTACAGTTGTAATTGATACACTGTCCCCGTCACGACTTACGTGCGGGGGCGGGACATGGCATCGAACCCGGTGGCGGCCGACGTCGAAGGGTGGGCGGCGGAACTGGACGCCGCCGCGGCTTTGCTCGGCCGGCACTTCGCCCGGTCCGAGCCGCGGCGGCGGGCGGCCGAGTACGTCCGCGGACTGCTCTCGGACGTCGACCGGAAGAACGGGTGGCAGCTCGCCGAGCGGGCCGGGGACGCCCGCCCGTACGGGGTCCAGCACCTGCTCGGCCGGGCCGACTGGTCGGCCGACGACGTCCGAGACGAGCTCGTCCGGTACGCCCACCGCAAGCTGGCCGACCCGGCCGGCGTGCTGGTGGTGGACGAGACCGGCTTCCTCAAAAAGGGGACCAAGTCGGCCGGCGTCGGGCGGCAGTACTCGGGCACGGCCGGGCGGGTCGAGAACTGCCAGGTCGGGGTGTTCCTGGCGTTCGCCGGCCGCAGGGGGCGGGCCCTGATCGACCGGACGTTGTACCTCCCGAAGGACTGGGCCGCCGACCCCGACCGGCGGGAGGCGGCCGGGATACCCGAGGGCGTCGCGTTCGCTACCAAGCCGCGGCTGGCCGAGGCCATGCTCGGGCGGGCCCGGCGGCTGGGGGTAACGGCCGCGTGGGTGACGGGCGACGCCGTGTACGGGAACGACCCGGCATTCCGGCGGTCGCTCGAACAGGCCGGGCAGCCGTACGTCCTAGCGGTGCAGGCCGGGCAGCGGCTGTGGGTCGGGTTCGTACAGCGGCGGGTGGACGCCCTGGCCGCCGACGTGCCGCCGGGGGCGTGGCACCGGGCGAGCGCCGGGGCCGGGGCGAAGGGGCCGCGGTGGTTCGACTGGGCGGTCGAGGCCCACGGCCCGGTCGACGACCGGGGGTGGCAGCTCTGGCTGCTGGTGCGGCGGCACCGGGACAAGTCGGGCGAGCGGGCGTTCTACCTGTGCCGCGGCCCGGCCGACACGCCGTGGCGGGAGTTGGTCCGAGTGGCCGGGGCTCGGTGGGCGGTGGAGGAATGCTTTGAAAGGGCCAAGGGCGACTGCGGATTAGACGAGTACGAGGTCCGGTCGTGGGTCGGGTGGCACCGCCACGTGACGCTCAGCCTGTGGGCCCTGGCCGTCCTGGCGGCGGTGCGGATCAAGGCGGCCGGGGGCCGCAAAAAGGGGGGCGGCGGCTGATCGAGCTGACCGTCCCCGAGGTGCGGGTGCTCCTGCTCCGGCTCGTGTGGGCCACGACCGTGTCGGTCGAGGCCGTACTCGGGTGGTCGGCGTGGCGGCGGGCCCACCAGTATCACGCCCGCCGGTGCCACTACCGCGCACGCGGGGCAGACCCGCCCCGATGATCATCTACAACTGTAGTACTA
>JANPKP010000253.1:0-3475 GCA_031426095.1 Gemmataceae bacterium | reverse complement strand
CGGGTCGAGGCCGACCGCCCACCACTTCTGCCGCCCGATGTAGCCGATGTAGGGGTCGAAGGCGGTGGCGAGTTCATCCGGGGCGAGTGGCTTGGCGCCCTCGGGGACGGGGCGGAACTCGTCGGCGACCTCGGGCCGTCCGGCCTGATCTCCGAGCAGTTCGACGGCCCGCCTCGCCGCCTTCCTGACCTCGGCCTCGTCCTCCGCGTTCTGGGCGGCGGACAGGTCCACCGCGGCTTGGCGGAGCTTCTGCTGCGTGGCCTTGTCCGGCTTGGACGTGTCCTGACCCGAAGCGCACAGGCCGGCGAAAAGGAGGGTCAGCACCGTAGTCGTGGGTCGCATCAGTAGAGCCTCCCGCCGAGGGGAACATCGGTGTCGGGACGCCGGAGAACGACGTTACCCGCCTCGTCGGGAACACCGAGCAACAGTGCTTCCGATTGGTGCTTGCCGATCCGCCGGGGCGGGACGTTCACGACACAAAGCACCAGCCGTCCGACGACCTCAGTACCCTCGTAGTTCGGGGCCAGTTTCGCCAGCGACTTCTACGTGCCGAGGCCCGGCCCGAAGTCGATCATGAGGACGTGCGTCGAGTACCTTCCCTCGGGGAACGGCTGCACCTCGACGACCCGCCCCACCCGGATGTCGAGCTTCTGGACGTCTTCGATAGTCGCCGTGCCATCCGGATCGTTTATGGGAATGAACTACCTGGAGGAACGCAGCCAGATGCCGCACCTGAAGTTGACGGCCATCGCCAGGGCGTTCGGGGTCGGCGAAAGCACCGCCCCGGGCAAGTCGATGCTGACCCGCAAGACGCTGAAGATCAGGCCAATGGACCCGGAGTGGTCGCCCCGCAGCCGAACCGAGCTGAACCGAGCCGAACCGAGCCGAACCGAGCCGAACCCGATGGCCTGGATGATCCAGGTGAACGGCTTCCTCGTGGACGCCCGCTTCCTGAAGCGGGATATTCAGGAAGAGGCGTTGCGGAAGGGGCTGATCCCGTACATCCTAAAGGCCGCAACCGTTCCAGGAAGGCGACGAGGAGAAAGACGATGGGCAAGTCACCGCCCAAATCATCTTCCCTCAAGGGCCGATGACCGCTGACCTCCCCATCGAATCCCTGCGCAACCTCGGCCCCAAGAGCGGCCAATGGCTTCGTGAGGCCGGGATCACCACGATTGCCGAGCTAGAACGCCTCGGCCCCGTCGTCGCTTATCGACTCGTGAAGCAGCACCAGCCAAAAGCCAGCCTCAACTTGCTTTGGGCGATGGCGGCGGGGCTGAAGGGGCAAGACTGGCGGGACCTCACAGAGGCGACCAAGAAGCGGCTTCGCAAGGGAGCGGTGGATTAGGGAGATGCTCAAGGAACTCGGGAGTGCCGACATCACGAGGGATTGACCGGCGATTCCCGCAACACCGCCGACCAGCGCTACTTACGCCGCCCCGTTGACTACCGCTGTCAAGGGGTTTCGGTAAAATACCCTTACCGCAAGGCCAGATAGCGCCTTCGGACGGCCTCCGCATCAGGCTGGTGACGTTCGGCCCGACCCCCGTAGCGGTTCAGCGCCGTGCGACGGCAGCCTTTTCCGCCTCATTGCGGGCGGGGGCGGCTGTCGGTTTGAGTGCAGCGGCACGGTCACGCCCCTGCGGGAGCCGGGCGGCACGCTCCGGGGGGGCAACAACGATGACAAATCGCACCGAGGTCGATACGGCGGTTGAGGCCCTGCGCCGCAGCGAGGCCGAGTACCGCTGGCTGTTCGAGGCGGCGGGCGTCGGCAACGCCGAAATCCGGCTCGACACGGGCCGCTTCCTCCGGGCCAACCGCCGCTACTGCCAACTGACCGGCTACGCCGAGGCCGAACTGCTCGGCATGACCTTCCTCGACGTCACGCACCCCGACGACCGGGCCCGGAACCTCGAAGCGATCCGCCCGTTCCCGGAGGACCGGGCGGACACGTTCGACATCGAAAAGCGGTACGTCCGCAAGGACGGGGCGGTGATTTGGGTCCACCTGTCCGGGACGCTGATCCGGGGCGACGGCGGGAAGGCCGTTCGCCTGTTGGGGAGCGCCCAGGACATCACGGAGCGGAAGGCGGCGGAACTGTCGCTGCGGGACCGGACGGCCCAACTGAACTTCGCCCTCGCCTCGACCGGGATGGGCATGTGGCTAAACACGATGCCGCTGGGCAGCCTGGATTGGGACGACCGGGCCAGGGAGCTGTTCTTCGTCCCGCCCGGCGTCGAGGCGACCGCCGAGTTGTTCTGGAGCCGCCTGCACCCCGCCGACCGGGAGCCGACTCGCCTCGCCGTCGAGGTCGCCGTCCGTGACCACACCCTGTACGCCATCGACCACCGGGCGGTTGACCCGGCCACGGGGGAAACCCGCTGGATCAGGTCGGAGGGGCGGGCGACTTACGCCGGGGACGGGTCGCCCGTGCGGTTCGATGGCGTCAGCTACGACATCACCGAGCGGAAGCGGGCCGAGGAGTCGCTGCGGTTCCAACTCGACCTGACCCGGAGCATAACGGACAACGCCACGACCGCCATCTTCATGATGGACGACGCGAGCCGCTGCACCTTCATGAACCCCGCCGCCGAGCGGATGACGGGGTTCACGTTCGGCGAGGTCGAGGGCGGCATCCTGCACGACTTTATTCACCACCACCACCCGGACGGCAGGCCGTACACGGTACAGGAATGCCCCATCGACCGGGCGCTGCCGGAACACTTCGAGGTCCGGGACCACGAGGACGTGTTCATCCGCAAGACCGGGGAGTTCTTCCCGGTCCTGTGCAACGCCCGTGTGATCTACAAGGAGGGCAAGGCGGTCGGCACGGTGATCGAGGTCCGGGACACCACGAACGAGCGGGCGGCGGCGGACGCCCTGCGCCGCCAGACGGCCCGGAGCAACCGCCTCGTGGAGTCGAACATCATCGGCGTGATGTTCGGGGACATGGAGCGGATCACCGAGGCCAACGACGCCTTCCTGGAGATGGTCGGGTACAGCCGGGCCGACCTGGAGGCGGGGCAGTTGCATTGGCGGGCGATGACGCCCCCGCAGTACCAGCCGCTCGATGACGAGGCGGTGGAAGAACTCCAGCGGTGCGGGGTCTGCACGACGTTCCAGAAGGAATACTACCGCAAGGACGGGAGCCGGGTTCCCGTCCTGATCGGCTCGGCCATGTTCGACACGGCGACCTGGGTTTGCTTCGTCCAGGACATGAGCCGGGTCAAACAAGTCGAGGAGGAACTGCGGGACGCCGACCGCCGCAAGGACGAGTTCCTGGCGACCCTGGCCCACGAGTTGCGCAACCCCCTGGCCCCGATCCGCAACGCCGTGCAAGTCCTGAAGGCGAAGGGGCCGCAAGACCCGGAACTGATGTGGGGCCGGGACGTGATCGATCGGCAGGTCGGCCAGATGGCCCGCCTGCTGGACGACCTGCTCGACGTGTCCCGCATCACCCGCAACACGCTCGAAC
>JANPKP010000252.1:0-7031 GCA_031426095.1 Gemmataceae bacterium | reverse complement strand
GCCGCGGTGGTCGGCGGCGTCCTTGCGTTCGCCCCGAAGAAGAAGCCCGCCCCGCCGGCCACGCCCGCCCCCGCGGCGGCCGTCGCGGTCGCCGACCCCGTTCCCCCGCCGCCGGCCGACGCGGTCGTGAACGTCCTCGACCTCTCGCCGCTCCTCGACCCGCCGGCGGAATCCGACGATGCCCCGGTTGCCGCGGACGCCGCCCGGCCGGCCCTTCCGACTTTCGTACAGGCCGGGGGCGAAATCCGCACGGGCGAGCAAGCCGTCCGCCACGCGGTCGGAACGGGTGAGCCCGCCGCGCCGCCGATCCCGCCGGCCGGCGACTGAGCCGGCCCGTACAATGTCCCCCGGTGCCGACCCCGCTCGCCGCCCACCGGAGGATTGCTCATGCGCTCGCTGTTCGCCGCCGCCCTGGCCCTGACGGCCGCCGCCCCGGCCTTCGCCGAGGATAAGGCCGGCCCCGTGGTCGAGGTGGCCGGGCTCAAGGCCGCCGTGCCCGCCGCGTGGAAGCCGCTCGCCACCCCGGGCATGATGCGGCAGGCCCAGCTCACCGTCCCGAAGGCCGAGGGCGACACCGACGACGCCGACGTCTCCGTGTTCATCTTCAAGGGGGCCGGTTCGGCCGAGCAGAACCTCGAACGCCAGCGGAAGCGGTTCGACCCGGCCCCGGGCAAGGACAAGGTCGAGGAGACGCTCGGCAAGCTCAAGGTCGGCGAGGCCGAAGCGATCTATCAGGACGTGAAGGGGCAGTTCAAGAAGAAGCCGTTCCCGATGGCCGAGAAGTTCACCCTCATGCCCGGGTGGCGGCAGTTGTACGTCCTGTTCGACACGAAGGACGGCCAGCAGGCGTACGTCTGGCTCGTCGGGCCGGAGAAGACGGTGGAGGCCAACAAGGCCGGGTTCGAGGCGTGGCTCAAGGCGCTGAAGTAAACCCATCTTCCAAGCCCAGGGATGGCCATCCCTGGGCTTTCGCCAACTCATGACCCCTTTCTTCGACTACGACCTGCCCCCGCACCTCGTCGCGCAGACGCCCGCCGGGCGGCGCGACGAGTCGCGGCTGCTCGTCGTCCGCCGCTCCAGCGGCACCCTCGAACACCGCGTGTTCCGCGACCTGCCCGACCTGCTCGCGGCCGGCGACCTCGTGGTCCGCAACGACACCAAGGTGCTCCCGGCCCGCGTCGTCGGCCGGCGGGAGGCGACCGGCGGCAAGTGGGAGGGGCTGTTCCTCAAGCGGACCGCCGACGGGCTGTGGGAGATGCTGGCCCAGACCCGCGGGTTCGCCCGGGACGGCGAGGCGTTCGCCGTCGACCCCGGCCCGCTGCGGCTGGTGCTCCGCGGCCGCACGCCCGACCGCCACTGGCTCATGGAGCCCGACCCGCCCGGCGACCCAACCGAGGTGCTGGCCGCCTGCGGGCATATCCCGCTGCCGCCGTACATCCGCAAGGGGCGGGCGGGCGAAGCCGACGCCGAGCGTTACCAGACCGTGTACGCCGATCGGGCCGGGTCCGTCGCCGCCCCCACGGCCGGGCTGCACTTCACCCCCGAGTTGTTCGACCGCTTGAGCAAGAAGGGCGTCGGCACCGCCGGCGTCACGCTCCACGTCGGCCTCGGCACCTTCGCGTCGCTGACGGCCCCCGACCCCACGCAACACGCCATTCACCGGGAGTGGTGCGAGGTGCCGGCCGCGACCGTGGAGGCCATCACGGCGTGCCGCGGCCGGGTGGTGGCGGTCGGCACGACGACGGCGAGGACGCTCGAAACCGCCGCCCGCCCCGACGGGTTGAAGCCGTTCCGCGGCGAGACGGGCATCTACATCCACCCGCCGTTCGACTTCCAGGTGCTGGGCGGCCTGGTGACGAACTTCCACCTGCCGCGGACGACGCTGCTGCTGCTGGTGGGGGCGTTCGCGGGGCCGGAGTTGTTGGCCGAGGCGTACCGCGAGGCCGTGCGGCACTCGTACCGCTTCTACAGCTACGGCGACGCCATGCTGGTTCTGTGATTACACACCGCCGGTCACTTCCCGCAACGCCTCGATCAACTTGTCGATGTCGGCGTCCGTGCTGAACGCCCCCGGGCTGACGCGGACGAGGCCGTCGGGGGCGGTGCCGAGGGCCTTGTGGATGTACGGCGAGCAGTGCAGCCCGGGCCGGACGGCGATGTCGAAGGTGCTGTCGAGGATGCCGCCCAGGTCGGGGGCCGAGAGCGCCTCGTGGCGGAAGCTCAGGGTGCCCACCCGGCGGGCCGGGTCCGCGTGCCCGAACACCTCGAAGCCCGGCGTGTCGAGCAGCGCGGCCCGCAGCCGTTCGCACAGCTCGACCTCGTGCCGGCCGATCGCCGCCGGGCCGCGCTCCTCCACGAAGTCGAGCCCCGCGACGAGGCCGGCGACGCCGAGGACGTTCGGGGTGCCGCCTTCGAGGTAGTGCGGGAAGGTCGTCGGCTGGGTCGGCGTGAGCGAGTCGCCGCCGGTGCCGCCCTCCCGCCACGCCCGCACCTGGGCCCGCGGGCCGGCGTACAACGCCCCGGTGCCGGTCGGCCCCATGAGCGACTTGTGCCCCGGCACGGCAAGCAGGTCGATGAGCAGGGCCTGCACGTCGATGGGCACGACGCCCGCCGTTTGGGCCGCGTCCACGAGGAACAGGGCGTCCCGCTCCCGCACGAGGCGGCCGACCTCCGCGACGGGCTGGACCGTGCCGAGGACGTTGCTGGCGTGGGTGAGGGCGACGAGCCGGGTCTTCGGCGTGAACGCGGCCTTGATCGCGTCGGGGTCGACGGTCCCGCCGCCGTCGGCCGGGACGCGGGTGAGGGTGATGCGGCCCGCTTCCGCCATCGCCACGAGCGGGCGGGAGACGCTGTTGTGTTCGAGGTCGGTGGTGACGACGTGGTCGCCGGGGTTGAGGACGCCCTTGAACGCCATGTTCAGGGCGTCGGTGGCGTTGAGGGTGAACGCCCACCGCTCGGGCGACCGGCCGTTGAAGAAGCGGTTGAGCCGGTGGCGGGCGTCGGCCAGGGCGTGCTCGGCCGCCTGGGCCATGCGGTGCCCCGACCGCCCGGGGTTGGCGAGCGACGTGCGGGCGAACCGGTCGAGGGCGGCGTACACCCCCTCGGGCTTGGGGAAGCTGGTGGCCGCGTTATCGAGGTAGGTCATGGTGTTTGTCCGTCGCCCTCGGTCGTCCCGAATTGGTTATGGAGTACAACCCAGAGCGACGAACTGCGACGGGCTTCGTGAAGGAGTGTATGGAGGAATCTGTAGAGTCGGCGTCGTTGAGGTTCGGGAAGGTCGTCCACCGAGAACCGAACTTCGCGTTGGTTACCCGCTGGGGGGTGGTAGCCGTGCTCCACGAAAAGCCACCACGTCATCTCGTCCGTCCACACTTCGTTGGGGATGGCGATGGCAGTCAACTCGGCCTCGTTCGCCCGGACCCAGCGACGCCAAGCCAGCACCGCGTCGTGATTTCGCCGGAACGCCATGAGTATCACGAATTCTGGAGAGTCGGGCCGTACCTCTCGGGGTCGGACTCCTCCAAGCTGCGGACGAACTCGTGCATGTACGCCACGTTGAACGGCCCGATCCGGTCCCGCTCGGCCTGGAGTGCGTCGAGCATGGCTTTCGTACTCTGCCTCGAATACACCAGCCGCGGCCCGGGGTCGGCGCGTCGCTGCCGGTGCCGGGCCAACGCGGCCGCGTCCATCGGGTCAAGAATTCCGAGGGCCGCACCGCTCGGGTCGCGGACGGTCACGGGGCCGGGAGCGGTGGTCAGCAACTTCGTCTGCTCTTCGGTCAGCACGAGATCAGTCATGGGGCACCTCCGCCGCCAATCGTACCACGCCGCCGGGGGCGGTCACGAGAGCAGGTCGTTCACCGGGACCGACCCGACCGCCCGGCGGGTCAGTGCCCGATGTACTTGGCGTAGAGCGTCCGGGCCTTCTCGGTGTCGCTCGTCCCCTTGATGATCGCCCGGCCGTCGGGGAACACCGTGAACTCGAACGGGTCGCCCTTCTCGTCCAACTGGAACTTGAGCAGGAACTTGTTGAACGACACCCCGCCGGACGCCCTCAGGACGCCGGCCAACTGGTCGAAGTCGAGCTTGCCGGCGGTCCGGTGCGACACCTGGACGGCGTTGCGGCCGCAGAGCGTCGTCGTCTGCGTCCCGTGGGCCCCGTCGAGCCACTCGAACTGCCGCAGGGCGCAGCATGGGCACTTCCCCTTGCGGCCCATCAAGGGGGCGATCTTCACTCGCCGGTTGGTGTTCTCCCACACGTCCAAAGTGAGCAGCTCGCGGTTGACCGCGGCCGCGTTCCCGCTCAGGAGCTTCAGCGCCTCGGCCGCCTGGTAGCTGGCGACGACCTGGACCGTGGACGCCAGCACGCCGGCCGTCTCGCACGTCCCCACCTCGCCCGCCGCGGGGGCCGCCTCGAACACGCACCGCAGGCACGGCGTCTCGCCCGGGATGATGGTCATGGTCATGCCCTGACTGCCGACCGCCCCGCCGTACACCCACGGCTTGCCGAGCTTCACGGCCACGTCGTTGATGAGGTAGCGGACCTCGAAGTTGTCGCTCCCGTCGAGGATCAAGTCGGCCCCGTCGCACAGGGCTTCAATGTTCGTCCGGTCGATGTCGGCCACTACCGGCTCGACGCTCACCGATGAGTTGATCTGACGGAGCTTGACCGCGGCGGCCTCGGCCTTCGGCATGTTGGTGGCCACGTCGGCCTCGTCGAACAGAACCTGCCGCTGGAGGTTGCTCGGCTCCACGAAGTCGCGGTCGACGATCCGCACGAACCCGACCCCGGCCAGGACGAGGACGTTGGCGAGGACGGTGCCGAGGGCCCCGCACCCGCACAGGGTGACGCGGCTGGCCAGGAGCTTCTGCTGCCCGGCCTTGCCCATCGGCGGGAACCGCATCTGGCGGGAGTAGCGTTCGAGCGGGTTGGGGTCGTTCATGGTGATTATCACGGGTTCCGTCTGTTCGAGCGCGAGGTCGGTGGGGCGGCACCGAAAGCCCGGGGATGGCCATCCCTGGGCTTTGCCTTTTGCACCCATCGCGACAGGGGTTCCAAAAGCGGCACGAAGGGTTATGTCGCCCCGATGCCGTTGTCTTTCAGGAAGTCTTGCAGGAAGCGGACCTGCTGCTTCGGCCACTTGTCGGTCCGGGCGAAGTCGATCAGCGTCCGCACGTCCTCCTTCAACCGCCGGAGGTCGGCCCCCTCGTACCGCTGGAGGTACGTCACGAGGTACTCCATCGCCTCCTCGGCGGCCGTCCCGTTGAGGACGGCCGGCTCCGACCCTTCGAGGAAGACGTAGGCGTGCAGGGCCGCCAGGAACGCCGGGTGGACGCCGAGTTCCGCCGGGATGAGCGGGAACACGGCCGCCCCCTCGGGCGCTTCGGCGGGCGTGCCGTCGGGCTTGTCGGCCGGGGGTTCTTCGTCGGCGGCCACGCTCAGCCTCCGGCGACGGCGGGGATGAGGGCGACGATCACGCCCTCGGTCACGGGCGTGTCCATCTCGTCGAGGTAACGGATGTCCTCGTCGTTGACGAACACGTTGATGTACGGCCGGAGCTTGCCGCCGTCGAACAGCTTCGGCCCGAGGGCCGGGTGCTGCTTGACGAGGTCGTCGAGGGCCGCCCGCACGGTCGGGCCGCTCACCTCGACTTCGGCCTTGCCGCCCGACTGCTCCCGCATCGGCGTCGGCACCTGAACCTTGATCGCCATCGCGTCTCCTTGATCGGGGCTCGCCCCGCGTCACTTCTTGGGCGCCAGGCCCTTCGGGCGGGGCACGGTCATCACCACCGTCGCCCCGTCGGTCGCCAGCGTGTGGTCGTTCACGACCGCGTCGAGGAGGGCCAGCGTCGGCCCCTTCACGTCCGGCGGCAGTCCCGCCTCCATCCCCTTGCGGGCGTCCGGGTAAGCCGCCTTGGCCGCCGTCAGGGCGAACTCCAGCATCCCGCGGACGGCCTTCGCCCCGTCGGCGTCGGCGGCCCGGAACTCGGCCCGCACCACCGTGTCGGCGGTGAGATCGACGGCCGCCGTGGCCGTGTCGAGCGCCTCCAGCCCGGCCCAGACAGGGTCGGGCATCCCCGCCGGCTTCTTCCCCCCGCCCGCCACTTTGGCGATCCGCTCCCGCAGCGGCTTCCCCGCGACGACCAGCACGAGGTCGTGGTCCGTGTCGGCGGCGGCGAGGGCGGCGGCCAGCGGGCGCTTCGCGTCACCCCCCGCCGTCAACACGCCCTCGATCATATCGGCGACGCCGAGCACGACCGTCCCGTCGGCGGCCGCGAACCCGGCGACAGTGGTTCCGGCGATCTTCCAGTTGCCCTTGCTGTACGTCCGGCCGCCGGCGGTGGCCGGGGTGAGGGCCCCGCCGAGCATTTCCGTCAGTTTGGTCTTCCCGTCGACCTTGTCGGTGAAGCGGAACACGCCGACCGGCATGAACGCCACGTTCCCGCCCGGCAACGGTTCGATCAGGACCGTCGCCCGCTCCAAGGTGGCCGGATCGACCTTCGTGTTCGGCTCGATCTGCGCCCACAGCTTGTCGGCCGGCAGCCCGACGGCCTTCGCCGACTTGGCCAGCCGGTTCGGATCGACCGTGATCGCAACGGCATGATTCGGGGCGGCGTACTCCGTCCCGAGCGGCTTGGCCGGCGGGGCCTGGGCCGCGACGGGGGTGGAGAGCCAGACCGTCGCCAACAGGGCAGGTACGAATCGCGTCATGAGCAAAGGCTCCGGGTCGGGGACCGCATCCGACGCCTCACGCCAGCGCCGGCTCGCGGGCCTCGACGCCGGCCAGGGCCTCGAACTCGGCCAGCGACGGCTTGATGACGGCCGGGTGGTCGAGGGCCTCGAACACCGCGTCCTGGGTCTTCAGCCCGTTGCCGGTGATGCACAGGACGATCTCCTCGTCCCGCGGGATGCGGCCCTGTTCGAGCAGCTTGCGGGCGACCGACACCGTCACCCCGCCGGCCGTCTCGGCGAACACGCCCTCGGTGCGGGCCAGGAGCGCCATGCCCTCGGCGATCTCGGGGTCGGACACGT
>JANPKP010000251.1:0-15722 GCA_031426095.1 Gemmataceae bacterium | reverse complement strand
CCACACCCGGCTTTCGTCACCGTGTCACCCCCTCGCCTTGTCACCTTGTCATTCATGGTCATTTGCCCCCCCGCCCCGCGTGTCCTACGCTTGGGTACGCGCGTCACGTCGCACGCCCTCGCCCCCAGGAGTCTCCCCGTGGATGCCGGGTTCCTCGAACGCCTGCTCGGCGGCAATCGGGCGTGGTCCGGGCCGTGTACCGTGATCCTCGACGCCGAGGCCTCGGTGAAGTCGCCGGGGCCCGACACCATCGCAACCGGCGGCATCAAGTCGTACGCCCCCCGGGTGTCCAGCGGCCGGCTCACGGCCGACGCGGTGTGCCTGCTCAAGGACGACAACGTCCTGCTGGCGGTCGAGCAACTCCGCCACCGCGACACGATGGGGCAGTCGCACCTGAAGCAGACGCTCACGGTGGTGGACGTGGGCCACGTCGTCGGCGTCGAGTACGACCACGCCGACGCCCTCGAGGCGCTCGGCGTGGTCGCCCCGCCGCCGGTCCGCGAGTCGGAGTACCGGCCGGGCACGCTGGTCGGGTAAGATTTACCGTGTCACTCTTGCAAGAGTTACCGGCAGGAATTGCAACCGGGCGGGCCGCGTCGCCGGGGGACAACCCCCGGCGATTTTTCATTCCCCCACCGGCGTTGGGGTTGCGCCGACGGACCGGCGCGGCGGCCGGCGACTGGCACGGGTGCTGCTTGACATCTATTCGTCAACGCGGTTCTCCCCCAGAAACGCAAGACGCCGGGAACGTCTCCCCCAGACGCGGCCCGGAACGGTCTCCCCCGACCGTAGGAAATTGACGGCTCCCCCCCTCGGCCCACCCGGCTCCCCCGCGGGGTGGGCCGAACCCATTTCCGCAGGACACGGAACACGGGACGAAAACCCGGTGCCGGTCTCCGTCTTCTCCCGTGTCCCCCGTCTCGTGTCCCGTGTCCCGCCGCCCCGTGTCTCCCGTCTCATGTCCCGTGTCCGCACCACCCCGGCGACGCAGTCGCTATAATTGCCGGCAGCGCCGCACCCCGCCGTCCACCCGGGATAGACCCATGACCGCCCCGATGTACGTCGCCCCCACGCAAATCCAGATGCCGGACGCCCCGGTGAGCGCCGCCGTGGCCGAACTGGCCGACCTCATGCGGCAGACGCTCGACGTGCAGCGGGAACAACTGGCCCTCCTCAAGGCCCAGATGGCGGCGCAGGACCAGGCGTCGCGGTGGCGGGCGTTCCTCGGCCGCTGGTCGGACGAGTTCCCGGAGGTCGGCGGGCACTGTAAACAGGTGCTGCCGGCCCTGGAGCGGGCGTACCTGGCGCTCGTGAAGGAGACGACCGACCGGCTCCGGGCCGAGTCGCCGGACGACCTCGACAACGAGTTCGTGCTCGGCGAGTTCCTCGACCGGTACGGCCTCCGGCTCGGCCAGCTCGGCAACATCCTGAGCCAGATCGGCCCGCTCGCGGAAGCGGCTTCCTAAGGACCGGGACAACGACCCGCATGGACATCACCCCCGCGGACCTCGCCCGCGTCCGTGAGCTTTACCACCGGGGCCAGTACCGCCACGCCCACGACGCGGCGGCCGCCCTCGGCGACCTCCGGGCGTGGGCCGGCACCCCCGCCCGGCTCCTCGGCGGCCGGCTCGCCATCCAGCTCGGGGCCCCCAAGCTCGGCCGGCGGCTCCACCTCCTCGCCTACCGGGCCACGCCGGCCCACCCGGAGGCCGTGTACTACCACGCCCGCTACCGGCTCGAACGCTTCGGCCCGCTCTCGGCCTGGCAGTTCCTCCGCGACAACCCGGACTGGTCCGAAGCGTCGCCCGAGTTGCAGGCCGACCGGCTCGCGCTCCAGGGCTTCCTCGCGGCCCGCCTGCGGGACTTCGACCGGGCCGAGCGGTGGCTGAACAAGGCCGAGACGACCGCCCCCGGCCGGCCGTGGCCGTGCGTCGAGCGGGCCGCCGCCTACGAGTTCGCCGACCGCCTGGACGACGCCCTGGCCAGCGCCCGCCGCTCGCTGGAGTTGCACCCGTGGTTCCGCCCCGGGGTGCAGTCGGCGGCCCACGCCCTCGTCCGCATGGGCAAGCACGCGGAGGCCGCCGACCTGCTCGCGGAGGCCGACACGCACCTCGAAAGCGGCCTCGTCGTCGCCCAGCTCGCGGGCCTCCGGAACGACCTCGGCAGGCACTCGGAGGCGTGGGCGAGCCTCGACCGCTACGAGGAGCTGTCGCCGCGGATGGAGAAGGAAGTCCGCTCGTGGCTGGCCGCCCGCCGGGCGGACACGGCGTACCGCCTCGGCGACACGGAGAAGGCCGCCACGTTCGCGGCGGCGACGGGGGAGGCGTTCTTCACGAAGTTCGCGGGGCGGCTCGAATCCGCGCGTGGCCGCGACGCGGAAACGCCGGCCCGCGTCCTGCTCCCGGTCGACCTCTCGAACGGCTCGCACCGCTCGCCGCCGGGCGTCCACGATCTGCTCGCCCGGCACTGGGGCCACCCGCTGCCGACGCCGCCGGCGGACGCCGCCGCGACCACCGACGGGCTGCCGGACGCGGCCGACCGCAAGCGGGCCGAGGCCGCCGGGTGGGCGGCCCGCGAGTTCCGCCTCACCTGTGACGCCGCCCTGTCACTGCTCGCCCGCGGGGTGCCTGTCGCGGTGTCGTTCGTGGAGGGGGGGTTCGGGCAGGCCCGGCTCGCCGTCGGGGCCGACCGCCTCCGCCACACCCTCTTCCTGGCCGACGGCGGCGACCGCCTCCCGGCCGAGGCCCCGCTCGACGCCGTGCTGGAACGCTACAAGGCGTTCGGCCCCCGGGCGGTGGCCATCGTCCCCGCGGCGGAGGCGGCGCGGCTCGAAGGGCTGACGCTCCCCGACGCCGACGAGTACGAGCAGCTTTACGCCGTGCAGAAGCCGCTGCTCGCCCACGACCGCGAGGCGGCCCTCATCGCGCTGCGGACGATGGAGAAGGTTTTCCCCACGCACCGGCTGACGAAGTTCGCCGTGGTCGCCCTGGCCCGGTACGACGCCCACCCGGTCAAGGCCCTCGACGCCCTCGACGCCCTGCTCGCCGACTTCCCGCACGACCCGTCGTTCGTGCTGGCGAAGGCGTCGCTGCTGCGCGAACTCAACCGCCTGCCCGAGCGGCTGGCCCTGCTCGAAGCCGAGGGGTCGAAGGCCGACGCCGACCCGATGCTGATGCAGTCGCTGGCCCAGATGCTCCTCCCCCGCCCGGACCGGCAGGCGGACGCGAGCCGGCTCCTGCGGCGGTCGCTCCGCACCCGGCCGACGGCGGCGGCCGCGTACTACCTGCTGGGGACGCAGTGGTGGGAGGCCCGCCGCTTCCCCGAGGCGGCCGAGCTGTACCGCTTCGCCGCCTGCCTCGAAGACGGCGAGGAGCAGTTCGCCGACGCCTACTCGCGGGCCGCCCGGGCCGTGGATCAGGCCCCCGAGGTGCTGCGGCTGTTCCAGCAGAAGGCCGGCCGGGCCGAGGTGCCGAGCCCGACGGCGGCGAAGGCCCTGTACAACGCCCTGCTCGACCGCGACGAGCCCGACCAGGCGCTGGCGGCGGTGGACGCGGCGGCGCGAAAACTCCAGGAGACAGGAGACAGGAGACAGGAGACGGGGGAGGACGGGAAGCAGGCCAACGGCCCTCCACGAGGCCGCGGGGCGCTGTCCGAGGTGCTCCTCTTCCGCGCCGAGTGCCACGCGGCGAACGGCCGGTGGGACGCGGCCGACGCCGACCTGGAGGCCGCCCGCCCGCTCGCCCCGCCGGCCGGGTGGCACCGGGCCGCCGCCAAGCTCGCGCGGACGCGGCCCGACTTCGCCGCCGCCACCCTCCACCTGCTCGACGCCGTCAAGCACGACCCGCTCAACCCCGACGGCCACCGGGCGCTCACGGCCCTGCTCACGGACACGGAAGGGCGGGCGGCGGCGCGGGCCCACCTCGGGCAGGCGTGCCAGCGGTTCCCGCACTTCTACCCGCTGCTGAAGCTCCGGGCCGAGTTCCTCTCGGCCGACGCCGAGGCCGACCCCGTGCGGGCCATCGACGACGCCCTCGCCGAGTGCCCGCACGACGCCTGGGCCTGGCGGCAGAAGGCCCTCGTGCTGGCCGACCGCAAGCGGCACCCGGAGGCGCTGGCCGCGATCACGAGGGCCGGCGAGCTGGAGCCCGACCACCCGTGGTACTTCGCGGTGCTGGCCCAGGTCCACCGCCGGGCCGACCGGACCGACGACGCCCTCGCCGCCTGCCGCTCGGGGCTGCAACTCAACGTCGACAACGACGCCCTCATTAGCGACCTCGTGCAGGTCAGCCGCGGGCGGCAGGAGAAGGCCGACGCCCTCGCCTTCGTGGCCGACGAGCTGCGCCGCCAGCCGCACGCCGGCGACGGGCTGGCCGCGTACCACGCCCAGGCCCGGCAGGCGTACACCGACCCGGACGACCACGGCCGGCTGCTCGAAACCCTCGAAGAGTTCCTCGAAGACCGCCCCGACCTGTGGCAGGCGTGGTCGGCCGTCGTGCAGCAGATGGCCGTGTTGGGCCGGCTCGACGAGGCCCACGCCCTGGCCCGCGACGCCGCCGAGCGCTTCCCGCTGTTGCCGAAACTGTGGGTCGATCTCGCGGAAGTGTGTCAGGCCGCCGAGAACGCCGAGGGCCGGCTCGACGCCCTGCGGCAGGCGGTGACGGTGGCCCCCGGGTGGTCGATGGCCGCCCGCGAGTTCGCCGAGGCGCTCGAAGAAGCGGAGGAGCCGGAGGAGGCGATCCGCGTGCAGGAGCGGGCCGCCGTCCGCTCGCCGATGGACCCCTTCGCCCACGGCTTCCTGGCCGAGCGGCTGTGGGAGGCGGGGCGGTCCCGCGAAGCATTAGACCGGGCCAAGGCCGCCGTCCGGCACGAGCCGGGGTACGACTGGGCGTGGCACGCGGTCCAGCTCTGGGCCGAGCGGATGGAGCTGCCCGACGAGCCGCTCGAACTCGCCCGCACGCTCACGAAGGACCGGGCCGGCGACCCCCGGGCGTGGCTCAAGCTGGCCCGCCTCCTGCACCACCCGCGGCACAACGACGAGGCGCTGGCGGCCCTCGACAAGGCCGTCGCCCTCGACCCGAAGATGGTGGAGGCCCACGACCAGCGGGCCGAGCGGTTGGCCGAGATGGGCCGCTTCGACGACGCCCGGGCCGCCGCCCAGCCGCCGCAACTCGTGGGCGAACTCCCGTTCGTCCTCCAGGGCCGGCTCGCGTGGGTCGAGGCCAAGCGGGGCAACTACGCGGCCGCCATCGCCCCCATGCAGGCGCTCGTGGCCGTCGACCCATCCTACGTGTGGGGCTGGCAGCAACTCGCCGAGTGGTACAACGAGACGAACAAGCCCGAAGGCTACCTCGAGGCCGCGTCCGAGCTGGTCCGCCTCCAGCCGTACCACCCCGTCGCGTACATGATGCGGGGCGAGGCCCGCTTGCAAACCGGCGACCGCGACGACGGCAAGGCCGACCTCCGCGAGTGCCTGAAGATCAGCCCCGGGTTCACCCACGCGGCCACCATCCTCTTCGACGCGCACCTGGCCGACGACGAGATCCGCGAGGCGACGCAGGTGCTGGCCGTGCTTCAGGAGCACGCGGCCGGCCCCGAGGTGGCCGTCAAGCAGGTGCAGCTCGCCGTCCGCACGGACGACGCGGACGAGGCCGTGCGGGCGTTCGCCGAGGTGTGCGAGGGGCCGGGCGGGTCGCCGTTCCCGATCCAAACGTCGCTCGCCGAGATGAAGGAGGCCGGGTGGGAGGACCGGGCCCTGCGCGTCCTCCGCGACGCCTGGCAGGGGGGCGGCCCGTTCCAGCCGTGGGTGCCCCTCTTCTGGGTCGATTCGACCGACGGGGCCGAGGCCGACCCGGACGTGCGGCTCCGGGCCGTCGACGCCGGCCTGAAGGCCTTCCCCCGCTTCATGCCGCTTCACGACTGCAAGGCCGAGCAACTGGCGAGCGCCGGCCGCTACGACGAGGCCCTGGCCGCCTGCTCCCCGCCGGAGATGGGCGACCCGCCGCCGGTCGAACTCCGCGGCCGGGCGGCGTGGGTGGAGGCCAAGCGGGGCGACCGCGCGAGGGCCATTTCCCTCATGAAAGCCGTGGTGGCCGAGGACCCCGACTTCGCCCTCGGCTGGCGGCAGCTCGCGGCGTGGTACGACGCCCTGAACAAGCCGAAGGAGTGCCTGGAGGCGGCCGAGCAGTTCGCCCGGCTGGAGCCCGACAACCCGCTGGCGTTCGTCTACCGGGGCGACGCCCGCCGCAGCGCCGGCGACCGCCGGGGGGCGCGGGCCGACTTCCAGCGGGCGTTCGACGCCGACCCGTCGTTCGACGCCGCCGGGGTGAACCTGATCGCCGAGCAACTGGCCGCCGACGACGTGCCCGGGGCGGCCCGCACGCTCGCCGCCCTCCGCGAGCACGCCGACGGCCCGGTGGTGCGGCTCCGGGCCGTCCAGGTGGCCTGCCGGCAGGGCGAACTCGGCGACGCCCGCACCCACTTCCGCGGGCTGGCCACCGACCCCGACGTGACCCGGGCCACCCTCCGCGAGGCCGCCGCCGCCTTCGACGGGGCCGGCTGGGGGGCCGAACTCACCGACGACCTCAAGGACCTCTCCGGCGACGACGGCGCGAACCCCGACGCGGCCGGGCTGTGGGCCGAACGCGCGATCGAGGCGGGCGGCCCGGACGCCGTCACGGAGCGGCTCCCGGCCCTCGTCGGCCGGCACCCGGACGCCGGGCGGGAGGTGGTCCTCGCCTACGTCTGGGCGCTGGTGGAGGCGGACAAGCCGGCCCAGGGGACGGTGCAGCGGTACAGCGAAATCCTGCGGGCGGGCGACCCGTCGTGGGCCCGGGCGGGGGCGGCCCTTGTGGCCGGCGGCAACCACTCGCTGGCCGTGGCGTGGCTGGCCGACTGGCGGGACCGCGAGGACGTGCAAGCCTGGATGCTCCGCCCCCTGACGGTGGCCCTCCGCGCCATCGACCAGGACGACAAGGCCAACGACGTCTGCCGGGCGGCGGTGAAGCTCGGCGGCCCGGACGAGTTGCTGGCCGAGTTCCGCGCCTGGCTGGCCCTCGACCTCGCCCTGAGCGGCCAGACGGAGGAGGCCGCCGCCACCGCCGCCCGGGTGGACGGTGTCACGGTCCCCGACGGCGTCCGCCTGATCCTCTCCCTCGCGGAAGCGATCCTCCTGGTCCAGCGGGCCGGCCCCGGCGGCCGCTCGGCCGCCTTCCGCGAGGCGAAGGACCACCTCCGCACGGCGGCCGGCTCCGTGACCGCGAAGGACGTGCCCCCCGGCGCGGCCCGCGCCTACCGCAAGGCCGCCGCCCGCGTCGCGTCCGACGCCGGCACCCTGGCGGCCCGGGCGTGGGCCGCCTGGCAGCGCGTCGCCCCGTGGGTGAAGGGGTGATTCGGACGAATTTTTGAGCAGAAAGATGGTGGGGACAAAGAATTGTTGGCAAGCTGATGCCGAGTTGGGTGTGTTGCGAGTATTCTACCCACTCATCCGATCTGTTTTAACCGTAAATGATCAGTCGAAGCGGCCGGCCTTTCTGCCTTCGACCCAGGTGAACTTGTTCGGCACGCTGGCGACTTGGAGCGCTAACAGGAATCAGGGGGCCGCACGGTGCGAGTTACATCTCAGAAGCGGGTGGCGGTCGCGGGTGCTGCCATCATCCTGGCGGCTCTGACCGCGAACGCAGTCGGCCTGGACAACCCTGATGCGAAGCCCGCTGAGAGCGCCCCCCTGCCCGTAGACTTGAAGTTGGTGCTAAGCAGGAAGGAAGAAAAGAAGAGCGGGGCCGTGATGACCGTGAGCGCCAAGCTTACGAAGAAGGACGCGAAAACACAGATAAACGTGGGCTGGACGATCACCTACGACGGCCCACGCAAACCGCTGATCATCCTGGAGCCGTCCCTCGAGAATGACGTGAGGGGCTCGACAGGGGTTTCAGTGTACGTTGTCGCGGATGACGGCAAGGCATACAGGTGGGGTAAGACTAATCCGGCTTCGCCATTCTTGTTGTCGCCCTACCTGTCCGAGAAGGAGTGGTTCGTCAAGGCGAACGAGAAAGGCGTCGTGTCCGGTAGCAACATCACTCTGGACGTGGAAGAGATCGAGGAGTACTTCGCGGCGAACAAGATCAAAGTCAAAAGCCTGACCGACGCAAGCTCGGAAGTCTACTTGCAAATCTACTACACCACAAACGACCGCGGCGAGCAGTACGATCTCGACGCGTGGACGGGGCGGTTGATCTCCAACACTACGAAGGTCACGAGGCCGGATCGCTAGTCCTGCCCAAGTGTGAAATGGACGTTGTCGGTTGATCGATACTGTACTACAGAGGATGTCTATGTCCCGTTGCAGCAATAATCGCACTCAAGACCGCAGGCGTCCCACGAGCGCTCCGCTCCTGCTGGAAGTGCTCGAGTCTCGTACGAATCCTTACGCAGTTTGGCCCATCGCGGGCGGCCCGGCCGCAGCGCCATTACTAACCACTTATGCCGAATACACGGAGTTCAACCCCAGCACTCAAAATGGACTCAATCAGAAAATTCACGGCCACGAGGGGATCGACATCCAAGCACCCGCAGCCGAAACGACGCGAGTTACTGCGGTCATGCCGGGCATCATCGTCGATCTCTCCAAAGATTTAGGCTATAATTCATGGATTATTATCAAAGACTTGGCTGGCGACGCTGGATGGAATTACAAGCACGTGATTCCCGACGCAACCCTCCGTCCGGGTGATCCGGTAACGGTCACTACCTTTTTAGGATTCGTTGCCAAAACTCCAGCGAACGAGATACTCCCGCACGTGCATCTCGATCGTGGGAACAGGCCCGACACCGATCAAGAAGGGCACGCCACTTGGTTCGCCCCCAACTTGAATCCTTTGTCCGAGTTCGACCCGGCGAACGACACTCAAAAGCCCGTCATCGGTGAGGTCAAGTTTCGCAAACAGCTCAGTGACGTTCTGGGAGACAACGCGGTCGTCAACGGTCCAGCCGGTGGATCGGAGAGGGTGCGGGTGAACGCAAGATACTTCAAGGAAACGGTCGCACAGGTGGGTGGCGGATCGATTCCTCTCGTCGGCTTTAACGCCAAAACCACCTCCTTCGATGGCACCGGCGGCGACCGCAAGGAGGCGGGCAACGTGATGATTGACATCATCGCGGATGTCACCGATCTGTACGGGACCGCGGCCAACCCCGGTACACGGCCGGTCGGCACCTATCACCTCGGATTCTCATTTTCCCCGACCGATGTCCCGGGTTTCCACCCGGACGAGCAGATCGGGGAGAGCGTGACATCGATCCACCTTTCTGGAATGCCCCACTGGAAGTCGGTGAAGGATGTCGCCACGATCAACTCGGCCCGGCACATCTACTCGAACGACCGCGACGCCAACTCGAAGCTCTGGACCGGGCCCTACTTTCACACACTCACGAACACGTCCTTCACGTCAGGCGGTGACGGCGACTTCGTCAACGACCGGAAGTTTTACTGGAACGCTCGCGCCAAGGTGGGTACGGCCTGGAACAGTGATGTCCCGGCCACCTCGAACGCCAACTCCATGTACCCCGATGGCATTTATTCGGTGTAGTTTACACATACGATAACTCTCACAATGAGACTTCGAAGCCCGTCAAGTTCGCACTCGACAACTGGTCCCAAACAGTCACCACCACGAAGGCGGTCTACAAGACGACGGAATCCGTCAAGGTGAGCGGGGGTGCCCAATACCGGCCCAACCAAGCGATCGATCTGTTCGCGTACCCCGTCCCGGCCGACGGCCCCGCCACCCCGCCCCCGCTCACGGACTGGTCCACCCTGGTCAACACACTGCCCGCCAATTACAAGAGTGGCGTCGTCACCACCGCGAAGGGCACGATTCCGGCCACGGACCTCGGTAACCTGCCGGCCGGCAAGTACTGGATCATCGCGGACTACAACCGGGACTCGATCTTCAACGGCGAGTGGGACGCGTCGACCGTGATCACGGTCGAGCCGGGACCGGCTGCCCCGAAGGGGGTGATGGGTCGCGTCGGGTCGGACGCGGACGGCGATGGGTTCCGGGAGTCCGCCGACGGTGATGGTGGGCTCGCCTTCCGGACCGTCACCCTACTCGACGCCGCGGGTGATGTCGCCAACACGGCCCTCACCGACGCGGAGGGTTTTTACCACTTCATCGTCGATACTGCGGCCGTGTACACCGTCCGGGTCGATCTGCCGTCGGGTTACACATTCAGCCCGACCAATGCCATCGACGACGACGGCGTGGCACACCCGGACGACGACAGCGATGTCGATTCCTCCGGGCACTTCGCGGTTGCGGCGGGTAGTGGCGATGTCACCGTCGATGCCAGCCTGATTCTGTCGTCGCCCGCGGTCGTCCGCGGGTCCGCGTGGACGGACGCGAACGCCAACGGTGTCCGCGACACGAGCGACGACGCCTACGCCGGCATCCCGGTCGCCCTCTTGGACATGGCAGGCGACACGGTTGCGGACGGCGTCACCCTCGCCGACGGAAGTTACTCGTTCGGCGGCCTCGTACCGGGGGAGTACTCCCTCGTGGTCCTGCCCCCATCCGGGACGCTCCTCTCCACAGGCCCTTCGTCGAAATCGGTCAGTGCGACCGCCGGGGTGGTCACTACGTCTGATATCGGCGTTTATACGCCGGGGTCGATTTCCGGACTCGTCTGGGACGACACCAACCGCGATGGCATCCGCCAGGACACCGAGGTCAGCTTCCTCGGCGGCATCGCGGTCGATCTGTACGATGCGTCCGGCGAGTTCATCGACGCCACCACGACGGAGAGCGACGGTAGCTACGCCTTCGACGACCTCACCCCCGGCGACTACTCGCTCTACTTCGAGCTCCCCACCGGCAAGCGGTACTCCCTCCAGCACCAGGGGACGCTCACCGCCCGGGACAGCGACCCCGACGACGAGTTCGGGGTCGCCGACTTCACCCTCGCGTCGGGCGAGACGCTCGCCGACCTCGACGCCGGCTACGTCCCCAACCGCCCCCCGACCGCCGTCGACGACGCCGTCGCTGTGTCCGAAGGCTCGACGTACAGTGGCACCGTTCTCGGCAACGACTCCGACCCGGACGGCGACCCGCTCGACGTGTCGCTCGTTTCCGGGCCGGCCCACGGGTCGTTCGCCCTCGACCCGGAAGGCACCTTCACCTACACCCCCGGGTCGACCTACCACCGGACCGACTCGTTCGTCTACCAGGTCGACGACGGGTTCGGCGGCACGGCCACGGCCACCGTCACCCTCACCGTCGGCCCGGACACGTCCGGCGGGGACGACTCGTACACCGTCCACCAGGGCAAGACGATCGACGTGCTGGCCCCCGTCGGCCTGCTCGCCAACGACCCCAAGCCGGGCGGGTACGCCCTCACCGTCACCGGCTACACCCAGCCGATCAACCTGGCGACCGGGGCGGACGTCTCGGGCGACACCCTCACCGTCCTCTCCGGCGGTCGCATGCAGTACCGCCCGGCGGCCGGGTTCGTCGGCATCGTCCGGTTCGAGTACACGGTGAGCAACGGCCACGGGTACACGGCCACCCACGCCGTCTACATCGACGTGCAGAACGTCGCCCCGGTCGGGGTGAACAACTCGTACACGGTGTCCGCCGGCGGCGTCCTCCAGGTCACGATCGCGTCGGCCGGCGTGCTGGGGAACGACACGGACGCCGACGCCGACAAGCTGTACGCCGTCCTCCTGTCGACCACGACGAAGGGGACGCTCTACCTCAACTCGAACGGCACCTTCACGTACCGGCCGAACGCCGGGCAGACGGGGATCGACACCTTCCAGTACCGGGCGTTCGACGGGGCCCAGTACAGCGACCCGATCACCGTGACCCTCACCATCGCGTGACCGGCCCGGCGGGCCGCGGGGTTGGAGCCGCGATTCCGCCCGGAATCCGCTTCCGCTCCCTCTTTCCCAGGGGGGGTGGGAGCGGGAACGCACAAGCCCATCGCCGGCCAACGGATGCGCCGAAACACGCCGTTTAAAAGCGGTAAAAACCGGGGGCGGTCACGCCGCCTGCGGCTTCTTCGCCCGCTTCGCGGGCTGGCTCTTCCAGCGGCGGTGGAGCCAGAAGTACTGGTCGGGGTACCGCCGCACCAGCCCTTCGAGGGCCGTCGTGTACCGCTGGGTGATGGCCGCCACCGCGTCCGGCCGGCCGGCGTAGTCGCGGGGGTCGATGATGTCCGCGCACAGGGTGCTGTAGTACCACGGCTCGGCCACCCGCACCGACCCGACCACGGCCATGAGGGCGTCGAACTCCAGGGCCATCAGGGCGACCGCCTTGTGGGTGGACGCCGGCCGGCCGAAGTAGTCGACGAACTGCCCCTTCGGGCCCGCGTCCTGGTCGGCCAGCGTCGCCACCATGCCGCCCGCCTTCAGCGCGAGCGTGAGCCGGTCGAAGTCGTCCTTCTTGGCGATGATCGTCTGCCCCGTCCCCTGGCGGAAGTGCTTGAGGAAGCGCTCGAGGTGGGGGTTGTCGAGCACCCGGGCGATGGCGTACGTCCGGTAGCCCGACACGCCGAGCGTGTACCCGCACATCTCCCAGTTGCCGAGGTGCCCGGTGACGAACAGGATCGGCCGGTCGCGGCGGAGCATCTGCCGCAGCGTGGGGGCGTTGTCGTTCACCGTGGCCAGCCGCCGCCAGTTGCCGATCCGCATCTTCCGCGGCAGGAGCACCATCTCGACCACGACGCGCAAGAAGTGCCGGTACGTCCGCCGCACGAGCCGGTCGATCTGCCCCGGCGTGCGGTCGGGGAAGGCGTGCGCGAGGTTCTCGGCGGCGACCGCCCGGTGCCGCTTGTCGATCTTGTACGCCACCCAGGCGAGGGCGTCGGCGGCGGCGAACGCGAGGGCGACGGGCACCGCCTGGATGGCCGCGACGAACAGCCGGACGGCGAGGTAGACGGCGTAGTCGGCGGCCGGGTTGCGGGGCTTCTTGGGCATGCGGGCGGCTCCCTTCCGAGGCGGGCCGGCACGATACCCCGAACGCCGGCCGTGGTACAATACCGGGCACTCACCCGGAGGGAGCGGTCATGGTCGCGCTGTACGTGGACGGGCAACGGGTCGGGACGCTGGCGGAGGTGGCCGACACGCTGCCGACGTTCCTCGGGTCGGACAAGGCGGTGGAGTTGCGGGACGACGCGAGTGGGCGGAAGCTCGCCACCGTGACGCCCGAGCCGATCTGCCCGTGGGAACCTACGCTCACGAAGGAGGAGATCGACCGGCGGGTGGCACGGGGCGTCGGCAAGCCGCTGGCCGAAATCCTCGAGCGGCTGGGGGCCGAATGAACTACGCCGTCCGCTGGACGCCCGAGGCCGAAGACCAGCCCGCGGGCTTGCGGGTCGCGGCGACCGACCGATCCGCGGTGACGACGGCCGCCCGCCGGGTCGATCAGCTCCTGGGCCTCGACCCGACCGCCCAGGGCGAACAGCGGGACGGCGACGACCGTCTCCTGTTCGTGCCGCCGTTGTCCGTGCTGTTCCGGGTTGTCACCTCGGCCCGTGCGGCGTGGGTGATCGCCGTCGGCTGGTCGGGCCGCCCGGTTTAGCCGCGGCCCAGCTCCACCACCCGCCCGGTGCGGGCCGACTCGTACACCCCGCAGATCAGCTCGACCGCCCGCCGGCCCTCGCGGCCGTCCACCTTCGGGGGCCGGTCGTCGCGGATCGCGTCCACGAAGTCGGCGAGCTGCCGGCGGTGGCCCTCGTGGCCGATCGCCTTCGGGTCGGCCGCCCCGCCGCTGGCCCCGGCCTTCTGGGCGAACCGCTCCTTCACCGCCCGGTCGTCGGCCGTCTCGGGGGCGAAGTCCCACCGCAGCACGTCCTCCTGCTCGATCACCGCCGACCCCTTGTCGCCGTGGACGGCCACCGTCTTCGGGTACCCGGGGTGGACGCTCGTGGTGGCCTGGATGACGCCGACGGCCCCGGACGCGAACCGGAGGACCGCCGCCGCCGTGTCCTCGACCTCGATCCGCTCGTGGGCGAGGGTGGCCGTCATCCCCGTGACGTGCGTGGCCGGCCCCATGAGCCACAGCAGCAGGTCGACGTTGTGGATGGCCTGGTTCATCATCGCCCCGCCGCCGTCGAGGGCTTGCGTCCCCTTCCACCCGCCCTCGTCGTAGTAGCTCTGACTCCGCCACCACTTGCACGTCGTCTCGCCGAGGGTGAGCCGGCCGAACCGCCCGGCGTCCACGGCCGCCTTGAGGGTGGCGTTCGAGTCGGCGAACCGGCTCGGGAAGATGGTGCAGAGCTTGACCTTGTTGGCGTCGCACGCGGCGATGATGCGGTCGCACCGCTCGGGCGTGATCTCCAGCGGCTTCTCGACCACGACGTGCTTGCCGGCCGCCGCCGCGAGCGCCGCCGGCTCCAGGTGCGCCCCGCTCGGCGTGGTGATGACGACCACGTCCACCCCCGGCTCCCGGAGCGCGGCGGCGAGCGAATCGAAGACGGGGCACGGCGGCGTGTTCGTCTCGCGGAGCAGCGACTCGGCGTTGGCGGCCGACCGGCTCACGAGGGCGGCGACGCGGGCCCCGGGGATCTCGGCGACGGCCCGGGCGTGGAACCGGGCGATCATCCCGCAACCGACCAACGCGAAACCGAGCGGCCTGGGCATGGGGGCACCTGGGTGGGGGGTGCGGGTGATTGTACGAACCGCTACCGCCGGCGGGCGGGGCCGGCGTACAGGACTTCGACCCGCATCGCGGCCTCGTCGACCCGGAAGAACACCCCGAGCACGTCCTCGTACCAGATGCGGAACTCGGGGTCCGGGCGGGGGACGGCGGGGCCGCGGGACTCGCCCATGTCCCGCGGATACCGGCGGAGCATGAAGTCAACGCGGGCCGACGCCGCTTTCACCCGAGCCGGGTCGTCCGCGGCCGCCTCGACCCGGGCGACCTCTTGCGACGCGCTCAACTTCCAGATGACGGTGTAGGTCATTCCCAGCCCAGCCGCGCTTTCATCTCCTCGAACGTGAACCCCGGCTCGGCCATCCGCCGGGCCGTCTCCTCCGGGGTGATGGCCTTCACCCAGTCGGGGTCGTCCGCCTCGGGCGTGAACACCCCGAGTCGGGTGCCCCCTTCGTTGCGAAACTCGACCGTCTGGTCCGGGGCGAGGGCCGGCAGCACCCGCTCCAGGTCGGCGAGCGTGCCCACTTCCTTCCCGCCGACGTACAGCACCACCATGACGCGCTCCTCCGAAGGGGTGGACGCATTATCGCCGGCGGGCGGGGCCGGCGTACAGGACTTCGACCCGCATCGCCGCCTCGTCGACCCGGTAGTACACGCCCAGAACGTCCTCGTACCACACCCGGAAGCCCGGGCCGCGGGACTCGCCCATGTCCCGCGGCGTGCGGCGGAGCGCCCAGTCGATGCGGTCCTGCGCCGCCTTCACGCGGGCCGGGTCGGACGCAGCCTGCTCCACCCGCGTCGCCGCTTCCAATGCGGCGAGCGTCCAGACGACGGCGAAGGTCATGGCCGCTCCGTTCGCTTGCGGTACTCGTCCAGGGTGAGGAAGGGGCCGGCCATCCGCCGGGCCGTCTCCTCCGGGGTGATGGCCCTCACCCAGTCGGGGTCGTCTGCGTCCGGCTCGGGGGTGAGCACCCCGATGCGGTTCCCGGCCTCGTGGCGGAACTACTAACCCATCGGCCCGGCGGAGTGCGCCCAAGCCCGGACGGGCTCCGACCACAACCACCCCCCCAAGGC
>JANPKP010000250.1:0-4692 GCA_031426095.1 Gemmataceae bacterium | reverse complement strand
CCGCCCCCGTTTGCGCCGCCCGACCCCCCCGCCGCCGGGCCGCGGCCGCCGCCCTGCTCGCCGTCGCCCTGCGCGCCGGGCTGGGGCAGGCCGAGGCGGCCGGCGTCACCCGGATCAAGGGCACCGTCGTCCGCTTCTTCTCCCCCGAGGGCACGCTCGTCGTTGAGGTGGACGACCCGGGGGTGAGCGTCGCCGTGGACGGGGCCGACGTGGTGGTCGGCGGGGCCGGGGCGAAGGAAATCCGCCTCAAGCCCGGCCCGTACACCCTCCGGGCCACCCGCGACGGCAGGCTCGTCCGGGAGGAACTGGTGACGGTGACGCGGGACGGCCGGCAGGTCGTCCGCGTCAGCCGGGAGCCCGCCCCGCAACCCCCGCCGGCGGCCCCCGGACCGTCGCCCGCCGCCGCCTGGGAGCGGGCGACGGCCGCCCTCCCGGTGAGGGACCAAGTGGCGGCGGTCGCGGCCAAGCTCAAGGAGTTGAACCCCGGGTTCGAGGGCGAACTTCAGCCCGTGTTCGAGTTCAGCGAGGTCGTGAGACTCAACCTGCCGCTCGCCCGCGTCGCCGACCTGTCGCCCCTCCGGGGCTTCCCCCGTCTCCGCGAACTCCACCGCCCCGACGGCGGGGAGCCGAGCCCGCTGGCCGACCTCTCGCCGCTCGCCGGCCTGCCGCTGACCGAACTAGGGGTGCGCAACACCCGGGTGGCCGACCTCTCACCGATCAAGGGGTGGAAGTTGACGCACCTGGACGTGGGCGGCTGCCCGGTGGCCGACCTCGCCCCGCTCGAAGGGATGCCGCTGACCCGGCTGAGTTGCGCGGTCACCCGCGTCACCGACCTGTCGCCCCTCAAGGGACTGCCGCTCGAGAGCTTCGACTGCTCGGTCACCCGCGTCACCGACCTGTCGCCCCTCAGGGGGATGCCGCTGACGAGCCTCCGGTGTGGCGACACGCGGGTGGCCGACCTGTCGCCGCTGGCCGGGTCGGGGCTGACGCTTCTCGCGTGCAACAACTGCCCGGTGTCGGACCTCTCCCCTCTTAAGGGGCTGCCGCTGGAAGAACTGGAACTCTACAACTGCCCGCTGTCCGACCTGGCCCCGCTCGCCGGGTCGCCGCTGAAGCGGTTGCTCCTGGGCGGGAACAGGGTGACGGACCTGACGCCGCTCAAGGGAATGCCGCTGCGGTTCCTCGGCTGCGCCTCCTGCCCGGTGTCGGACCTCTCCCCCCTCAAGGGGCTGCCGCTCACCGCCATCGACATCTGGAAGTGCCCGGTGTCGGACCTCTCCCCGCTGGCCGGGATGAGGCTCGACAGCGTGATCTGCTCCGGCACGAAAGTGACCGACCTGACGCCGCTCAAGGGAATGCCGCTGCGGCACCTCGACTGTGGGTTCGAGCCGACCCGCGACGCGGCGGTCCTGCGGGCGATCCCGACTCTGGAAGTCATCAACAGCAAGCCGGCCGCCGACTTCTGGAAGGCGGTCGACGGGGCGAAGAAGTGACGGGGCCGGCCGCCCGAACCGTTGGAGGCGAACCCGCCATGCTTGCCGGCAAAACGGCCCTGGTGACGGGCAGCAGTCAGGGGATCGGCCTCGCCGCCGGGCGGGCGATGGCCGCGGCGGGGGCGCGGGTCGTGTTCACGTCCGAACGGCCGGCCGGCGACTGCCTCGGCGTGGCCGCCGTGTTGGGCGAGTTCCCGGGCGTCACGCACTACCTTCGGGCGGACTTGCTTGAGGAGGGGGCGGCCGAGCGGCTCGTCGGCGAGGCGTGGCGGCTGATGGGCGGGGTGGACGTGCTGGTCAACAACCTCGGCACCTTCCGCGAGCCGCCGCTTCTGGACCTCACCCGCGACGACTTCGACTTCGTGTTCCGGCTCAACGTCTGGACAGCCATCGCCGTCACGCAGGCGGTGGTGCGGCGGGCGGTCGCGGCCGGGCGGGGCGGGCGCATCCTGTTCAGCACGTCGCTCAACGCCACCCGGTCGGAGCCGCGGCACACGCTCTACGACAGCAGCAAGGGGGCGGTCAGCGCCCTGGCCCGGCAGTTGGCCGTCGAACTCGCCCCGCTCGGGTGGACGACCGCGGCCGTCGCCCCCGGGCTGGTCGAGACGCCGCTGACCGACTGGGGGCTGCGGTCCGACCCGGCGGCGCGGGCGGCGGTGGTGGGGCAGATCCCGCTCGGCCGCGTCGCCACCGCGGACGACGTGGCCGGGTGGTACGTCTTCCTGGCGTCGGACGCGGCGGCCTATTCGACCGGCTCGGTGTTCACCGTCGACGGCGGGCTCGACGCCCAGCAGATGGCCGTGCGGCCGGTGACGGCGGCGGAAACGGGGTCGAAGTGATTCGGGACTTACGTCGAAGCGGGACTGCGGACGCTGCCCGATGGTTTCGGTCGTAAGTCGTTACGGGAGCCGCCCCCCGTAGTGTCCGATGTGCCGACCCGAGAGCAGTTTGCGGAGAAAACGCACCTCGATTTTACCGCATCGCCACGAGACGGGAATCGCAACGGCTTTCATCGCCGGCAGTTAAGTGAATCGCGTCGCGCGAAAAGTGGGGGATTTCGGTAACGCTTCAGCGGCCGAGAACGCGGGCCGCCTTGACGCAATACTGGACGCCGCTGCCGACCGTCGCCGCCAGCATCGCCCACAGGAGGGCCGCCTGGACGGGGGTCAATAGCCCCACCGCGGACGTGCCCCACGGCTCCGAGCGTAGCCATTGGAGCAGCAACACGCCGATCAGCACGGCGCACTGGAGGACCATCTTCACCTTGCCGAACCAGTCGGCCCCGAACTTCGCCCCGGTCGCCTCCACCATGCCGCGGAGGCCGGTCACGATGAGCTCGCGGCCGACGACCACGACCACCATCCAGGGGGCGACGTGGGCCGCCGGCACGGGGATCAGGTAGACGAACGCCCCGCAGACGAGGACCTTGTCGGTGAGCGGGTCGAGGTTGCGGCCGACGGCGGTGAGCGGCCCGTACCGGCGGGCCCACCAGCCGTCCGCCCAGTCGGTGAGGGACGCCACAAGGAAGGTGACGAGCCCGAGGAGCCACGCCCCGCCGTCGATGCAGGCGAACAGCACCACGGCCAGCGGCAGGCGGGAGAGCGACAGGTAGTTGGGGACGTTCCAGATTGCGGAATGCGGAGTTCGGAATGCGGAATCCGGCGGCGGAACCGGGCCGTCTTCATTCCGCATTCCGGACTCCGCATTCCGAATTGGAGGCTACCACGCCTTGCCGACGGCCCGGCCGGCGAGGTCGTAGCCGTCGGCGGCCGTCACCTTGACCTTCACGAAGTCGCCGGGGCGGAGGCCCTTGCCCTTCACCCGGACCTCGCAGTCGATGTCCGGGCTGTCGGCGTAGGTGCGGCCGCGGAAGTGGTTGGCGAACTCGGGGTCCGGGCCGTCGATCAGCACCGGGTGTTCGCGGCCGACCTGGGCCGCGCTCCAGCGGAAGGCGACCTGCTGCTGGGCCTCCATGACGCCGGCGACGCGGGCCGCCTTCACGTCCTCGGGCAGGTGGCCGTCGAGCCGGTCGGCCGGGGTGCCGGGCTCCCGCGAGTACGGGAAGACGCCGCACCGCTCGAACCCGAAGTCGGCCACGAACTGCTTGAGTTCCTCGTACTCGGCGTCCGTCTCGCCCGGGAAGCCGACGATGAAGGTGGTGCGAATCGCCAGGTCCGGCACGCCCTTGCGGAGCTTGCCCAGGAGCGCCTCGGTGGCCGCGCGGTCGACGCGGCGGACCATCCGCTTCAGGACGCGGTCGTTGATGTGCTGGAGCGGCATGTCCACGTAGGGGATGACCTTCGGGGAGGCCGCCATCGCGGCGATCAGGTCGTCGCCGAAGTGCTCCGGGTAGGCGTACAGGAGGCGGACCCACTCCAGTTCCTCGACCTTGTCGAGTTCGCGGAGCAGCTCGGCGAGCCGGGGGCGGCCGTAGAGGTCCATGCCGTAATACGTGGCGTCCTGGGCCACGACGATGAGTTCGCGGACCCCGTCGGCGGCGAGTTCCCGGGCCTCGCGGACCACTTCCTCCATCGGCTTGGTGACGTGCTTGCCGCGCATCATGGGGATGGCGCAGTAGGTGCAGAGGCGGTCGCACCCCTCGCTGATCTTGAGGTAGGCGAAGTGCCGCGGGGTGATGCGGAGGCGGGCCGTGTCTTCGAGCGCCCGCACGGGGGCCGGGCGGAAGAGCGACCGCTGCTCGTCCCGCTGCGAGACGGCCCGGTCGACGACGGCGGCGATCTCCTCGCGGCCGAACACGCCGACGATCTGATCGACCTCGGGGACGGTTTCGAGCAGCATGTCCCGCTGCCTCTCGGCGAGGCAGCCGGCGACGACCACGGCCCCGACGCGGCCCTTCGCCTTGAGGGCGAGCATCTCGCGGATGACGGCCAGCGACTCCTGGCGGGCCGGCTCGATGAACCCGCAGGTGTTGACGACGACCACGTCGGCCCCGTCGGCGTCCGGGGTCAGGGCGTACCCGTCCTGGGCGAGCTTGCCGAGCATCCGCTCGGAATCGACGGTGTTCTTCGGGCACCCGAGGCTGACGAAGGCGTAGCTCCCCTTCACGGCCGGCGGGGCGGCGGGGGTCGGGCGGGTGGACAGGAGGGGTAAGGTCGTCGTCATCCAGTCAGTTTAGGGGTTGGGGCGTGGCGCGGGAAGGCGTCGTCTCGCACCGGCCCGCTCAAAGTCGAACGGGCCG
>JANPKP010000249.1:0-6683 GCA_031426095.1 Gemmataceae bacterium | reverse complement strand
CGCCGGCGGCGCGGCGTCGGGGTGATCCGGCACACGAGCGAGGTGATCGTGTACCAGCAGCGGCGGAACGCCCAGGCCGCCAAGTCGCATAAGAAGCGGCGGAATGCCTGTGTGCCCTAAACCCGCGCTGTAGTGCTAACCAAGGTAATACCTATGAAATCTGAGCATCTTCCCAAATGCACGTCGCCGGTTGCAATCGCCCTGATCGGCTGCATTATCACGCTCGCGGTCGGACCGGTCACCGCAGGAGAGATTCCTGCGGTGGCGGTCGCGGACTTTCCAATCTGGATCGAGTTGGAGAAACCGCAACTGGTGACAGTGAAGATCGAGGACGCGCACGGCGTGACGGTGCGCAATCTCGTTTCTGAGATGCAATTGCCGGCCGGCCGAAGCCGACTGAGTTGGGACGGCTACGGTGACGGGCAAACCAATACGGCGGGAGACCTGATTCGCCAGCGAGTCACGCCCGGCACTTACCGTGCGCGGGGACTGACCCACGATGGCATCAAGCTGGTTTACGAGTTCACTCCTTACAGCGGTGGAAACCCGCCATGGCCGACCGCGGACAAGACCGGGGGATGGCTTGCGGATCACTGGGCCCCGCAGGGTGCTTTATTTCTCCCTGCAAAATGCGGCTCTCCATACGGTGATGGCGCGGCACAAGTGCTGCTCACTTCCAAAGTCGCGGAATGCGGAGCTCCCTTGGTTTGGGTCGGCCTCGATGGCAAGACCTTACAGCGCAAGCAGGTGTGGGGGTGGGATGGCGGGATCGCGGCGGCCAGAGACGCCGGTAAGGCGGCCGATCCAAAATTCTACGCTTATGTCGTGATTCCCAACCAGAACAAGATCCTTGTCCGTGGACTCAACGTCAACGGCAACGGTTCCGATATCGTCAGTTTTACGCCTGCCGAAGTCGTGAAGAATACCGGGAGCGAGAGTTACTCGCTGGCGGTGGTTGACGGCCTCGCCGTCTTTCCCGCCGCTACGGATCAGGTTCTGGTTTTCGCCGATCTCCTTGGGCAGAAGATTCTCGGGACGATTCCGATGCCCACGCCCAGGGGAGTGCAATTCGATACTGCGGGGCGATTGCTCGTCATCAGCGAAGGCAAAGTGCTCCGTTTCACAGTGAAGCGTCCGGCACCGGGAACCGACGATAAACTTCCGGTTCCCGTGCTGGATGACCGGACGGTGCTAATCGACCGCGGCTTGGATAATCCACGTACCTTAGCCTTCAATCCTGCGGGTACCGAATTGTTTGTGGCCGACGGCGGCAAGAGCAACCAAGTGAAAGTCTTCGCCGCCGACGGCAAGCCGTTGCGTGTGATCGGCAAACCTAGCGATGGGGCACAGCTCGGGCTCTACGACGAGCTGAAAATGCAGTCGCCGCTCGGATTGGCCATCGATGATCAAAATCAGCTGTGGGTGGCTGAAGCCTCCCACCTGCCCAAACGGATCAGCCTCTGGGATGCCCGGACCGGCGATTTCAAAAGGGCGAACTACGGTCCTCCCGCGTACGGGGGCGGCGGCACGATCGACCCGACCGACAAAACACGGATGTTCTATAGGGACTATTACGGCCTCATTGAATTCAAACTGGATTGGAAGACCGGCACGGCGAAGCCGTATGCGATTTGCGTGAATGGCTGGAGTGGGGGAACGGACGTCGTCGACAAGTTCGGCATTGAATACGGATCGGATCCGAAGGGTGGCCCGAGCCGCCGGGGCTTCGTCAACGAGCGGCCCACGCGAATCAACGGACGCACCTACTTTACGGGTTCGTGGCAAAGCAGTCTGCGCGTCAATAGCCCGGGCGATACCTGGATGCTCGGCGACGACCATGTCGCGTGGCCGGTCGCCCGCGTCGGTGGCAACTCCTTTTCGTGGCCGCCCCAGCTCAACGAGAATCTCAACCGCGTCCGGCCCAAAGGCGATCCGAGCCAGCAGTTGATCGCCTGGTCCGACCTCAACGGCAACCACAAGGTGGACGCCGACGAGTACAATTTCCGCGACATGCCCGGCACCTTTACCAACGAGAACGGCAAGCCCGAGAAGATCGGTGGATTCGTCAACGAGGCCGTCCATGCGGATCTTTCCATGACGGCGAATTGGGGCGTGCACGTGCCTGCACCTACCTTTAGCGCCAAAGGCATCCCGATCTACGATCTTGGCAAGACCGAGTTCCTCTTACCGCCGCATCCGATGTTCCGCTACACGGAAGACAACCCGTACTGGGGTCAAACCGTGTTGCCGATGGGCGACGGCTGGATCGTCTCGAATTTCACCGGTTGGCGGGATCGCAAGCAGATGTGGCGGTATCCGGTGAGCGGTGGTCGTTTTACACCGGCGCGCGATGGCGAGATCGTCCTCCCGACCCGATTGCTGGGCCCGCCGGCGAAGGCCGCCAGCGGCGAGGCGGGCACCTGGTTCGCCGTCAACGGCGAGAAGGGCAACATCTTCCTGATGACGAGCGACGGCCTATACCTGCAAACCCTCGCAGGCGACATGGCCAATACGCCGCTGCTGCGGTTTCCCAAGGCGGAGCGCGGGATGGTCATCGATGCCCCCGGCAAGCACGTCAGCTTTGAGGACGAACACTTCCACCCGACCATCACCCAGACCGACAAGGGCGAGATCTACTTGGTCGCCGGCAAGGAGCATTCCTCGATCTTCCGGCTCGACGGCTTCGCCTCGGTGAAACGCCGCACCTTCAACCCGGTCGTCATCGATGCCGCCGCGATCGCCGGGCTGCCCGCCACCTCGACCAAACTCGCACGCCGACAGTCCTTCGATCACCTCGCGGTCGAAGTGGGAGGTACCGAGCCGATCGTGGATGGTCGGGTCGAGGAGTACTCGATCTGGGCGCCGATCGAGGGAGGTCGAAGCGCTTCGGTGCGGGTCGGCGCGAAACACCTTTACGCCGCCTGGCGAACCGGGGATCCGAAATGCCTGCTCAACGGGGGCGGCGACGGGAAGTTCCTGTTCAAGCGCGGCGGTTGCATCGACCTGATGATCGCGACCGGCGCGCCGGATAAGCGCCAAGGTTCCGATCCGGGTGCGGGGGATGTGCGCTTGCTGATCACGACGGTGAAAGGCGAGACGAAAGCGGTGCTTTACAAGGCGGTGGTGCCGGGTACGCCCGAGAAAGATCGCGTACTGTTTGAATCGCCCGTCGGGTCCGTCTGGTTCGACGCTATCGTAGACGTGAGCAAGGACGTCAAATTGGAGCAGGTCGGGGGCGACGTCGAAATCAGCATACCCCTCGACGTCCTTGGCCTCAAGCCAGTCCTCGGACAAGAAGTCCGCGCCGACTTGGGGGTGCTGCGCGGGGACGGTGCGCAGACCATTCAACGGCTGTACTGGAACAACGCCGACACCCTCATCGTCAGCGACATTCCCAGCGAGGCCCGGCTGCAACCGACCAAATGGGGCGCCTGGCGCTTCATGCGGCCGGTGGAAATCACCATCGCAACTCCACTGAAAACGCCCGATGCTGTCAAACCCGGCTTGCAGTTCGCGTATCACCTGGGTTCTTGGGAGAAGCTCCCGGACTTCTCGACGATGAAGCCGGTCATCACCGGACTCAAATCCGTTCCGGAGTTGCACGACTTGACGAAGGAAAACAAGACTGATTTCGCGGTCGAGTTCAACGGCTTCATCCGCGTCCCGCGCGACGGGGTGTGGACATTCACGCTGACCAGCGATGGCGGCAGCGGGTTGTGGATCGGCGACACCCTGGTGGTCGACAATGACGGGTATCACAAGACCCAGACCGTCACGAGCGGGGCAAGGATCGCGGCGGGTCTGCACCCGATCCGCATCGCCTTTCATCAACACAAAAATCGATACTCCGAATTCCAGGTTCGATGGAGCGGTCCGGGCTTGTCCGAACAATCCATCCCCGCGAGTGCGCTGATGCACCGCCCGTAAACGTCGCATGACCGCACAGGCGACTGATGATGTTCCGAACACGAGCCTGCCAATCTGATCGGCGTCGACAATTGCACTGCTTGACTGCCCGACCGCTGCCCTTTTGCAAAGTTGAGGACGTCATGCTGATTCACGCTCGAGCTGTCCTGCTCGCGGCCCTCTTCACCACACTGCACTTCGCGAGCGGAGTGTGTCCGGCGGCCGAACCGCCTGTGAACATCATTTTCGACACGGACATGGGCGGCGACTGCGACGACGTGGGGGCCTTGTTCATGCTGCACGGGGCCGTGGAACGGGGCGAGGCCAAACTCCTCGCGACGATGGGCTGCACCTCGTCCGACGCCATCGCACCGTGTCTGGATGCGATCAACACATGGTTCGGGCGCCCGGAGATTCCCGTCGGCACGATGAAAGACGCCGGGCTCTTCCCGAACCCCGGCTTCACCGCCGAGATCGTCAAGCGCTTCCCGCACAAGTTTGCCACGGGCAAGGACTACCCCGACTCGATCGTACTCTATCGTCAAATCCTCTCGAAACAGCCCGACGGCAGCGTCGTCATCGTGGCGGTCGGCCAGTTGCGGAATATGGCCAACTTGCTCAAGTCCCGCCCGGATGAAGCCAGTCCGTTGGATGGTGCCGCGCTCCTCGCGAAGAAGGTGAAGCGTCTCGATGTCATGGGCGGTAAGTATCCGCCCTTCCCGAGCAAGAACGACAAGGACGGGGAGTCCAACTTCATCACCGATGCGCCTTCCACCGCTGCGGTCTGCTCGCACTGGCCGACCCCCATACTGTTCAACGGGGAAGGCGGTTCGACCTGCTCTGGTCGGCGAGCCACCTACGAGATGCCGGAACATAGCCCACTGACGATGTCTTACCGCCGCTATCCGGGAGTGGGTTTCGCGGGGGATCGCCTGAGCTGGGATCCGGTTTCCGTCCTCGTGAGCGTTCGCGGCGCCGCCCCTTGGTACAAGGTCGTGAGCGGCGGCGTCAACGTCGCCGATCCGAAGACCGGCGTCAACGTGTGGAAGCCCGGCGAGGACCGGGGGCACTCTTACTTGGTGCTGGACACGAAACGACCCAAGGCCGAAGTCGAGTCGGCACTCGAGGATCTGATGGTCGCGGGCAAGGCGAGGCCGACGAACCTGAAGTTCAACACCGCCTATTATGCCGAAGCTGGGATGTGTCAGATCACCAGCAAGGGTGCGGTGGATGCGTCCAGCGCGGCGATCAAGGCGTTTCAAACCGAGAATGAATCGTCCAGCGGCTGGTGGGACAAGGCCGCATCGAGTTGGCTCCAGTGTCGGTATGCCGACGGCCGGAAGTCCCTCGTGCATTCGTACGCGGTCGTGTGCAAGGCCGGGCAACGCCTGCCGCGATCCCTCGAGTTGTCCGGGTCCAACGACGGCGGCGTGACCTGGACCGTGCTCGACACCCGAGCGAATCCCGCGTTCACCGAGCAGGCGTCACGTCTCGAGTTCACCCTCGCCAAGCCGGCGAAATGGAACATCTACCGTCTCTCGGTGACTGCGGCCAATCCGGGCGAAGGCACCCAGGTTTCCGCGATCGAACTCAACGAGTCGATCCACTGCCGGCCCGAAGTTGCCGTCGCAGGCGTCACTCTCGACCATCAGGCGATCAGCCTCGCGGTCGACGGCCGGGCCACGCTCAACGCATCGGTCGCGCCGGCGGAGACGTTGGAACGGGAGGTCAAGTGGGTTAGCAGTGATCCGGCGGTCGCCGAGGTGCGGCGGATTGGCGAACAGATCGCCATGGTGGTCGGCAAAAAGCCCGGCACCTGCACCATGACCGCGACTATCGGCAAAGTGCAGCAGTCGTGCAAGGTCACGGTGACGCCCTCTTCGCTGCCGGCGGGCTGGAGCTTCAACGAAATCAACACGCCGCCCATCCCGGGCTCGGTCGTGGCGGCCGACGGGAAGTTCACCATCACCGGATGCGGGAACGGGATGACCCTGTTCTGGGAGCGGGTTTCGGATCAAGGGGCGTTCGTGAGCAAACCGTTGGCGGATGCGCGTGAACTCTCGGCCCGCTTGACGAGTCTGGCCCTGAACGTCTCGGGGCCGAACGCCTACAAATGGGATACGCGACCGCCGACGATCTCGGGGTTGATGATCCGGGAATCGGCTTCTCAACCGCGCGGTCGGTATTTTCTGATTCAGGTGGACGTGCAGGGCCATCTCCTCTGCCGCTGGCGGGACAAAGCCGGCGGTCAGGAAGACAAATGGAAGAAGGATCTCGGAAAGGCGGGCTTGCCGATTCACCTCAAGCTCCACCAGACCGATACGGAAGTGAGTGTCTTCACCTCGACCGATGGCAAAAATTGGGGAGAGCCTCGATTTACCCATGCCCTCGTCTTCGACGACAAGAGCCGGATCGGCCTGTTCGTTTGCTCGGGCAATACCTTTTCGTCGACCACTGCCGTCTTTGATTCTGTCAAAGCGGTCAAATGAGCTTAAACCGCAGCTATGCCAATAATCCCGCGGCCGCACTTCCACACCACTAGATCTTCGGCGCGTTATACTTTACTCGATTGGAACTTTCGTCCAATCTTGCTCCCAACGCGGATCGACCGATGCCGTCAATGGAATCGTTTGCCGTCTAAAAGACTGTCCCATAAGGGGTGTTATGCCGCCACCCGATAGTGAAACTCGGCATCCAGGCCTTTCGGTTCCAATCGGTTGAGCATCAGGTGGATCATGGCCAGCTTGACGAACGCCTCCGACGACCGCACCGTCTTC
>JANPKP010000248.1:0-2391 GCA_031426095.1 Gemmataceae bacterium | reverse complement strand
GGCCGACCCATTACCCCGGCTCGGAAGCCGGGGCCACAAGACTCCCACTCAGGTTCGCCCCCGCCGCGGGCGAGCCGCCCGTGCCACCCGGCTTTCGATTCCCGCTTCACCCCTCCGAGTCGCCCCCTGCCGCATACACCGCCGCCCGCATCGCGGCCCGCACCGCGTCCACGCCCTCGGCCCGCAGGCGGGCGAGCCACGGCCAGTCGGCGAACCCGTCGAGCAGCGCCCGCCGGGCCGCCGGGTCGGCCACCGCGTCCAGCACCAGCGGCCGCACTTCGTCCAGCAGCCCCACCCACGCGCCGAACGCCGCGTCGAACTCCGCTTCCAGCTTCTCGCGCACCCGCCGGGCGAGCGCGGGGGCCGCCCCGCCGGTGCCGACGGCGAGCGTCAGCCCGCCGCGCCGCACGACGGCCGGCAGCGCGAAGTTCCCGGCCGCCGGGTCGCTCGCCGCGTTCACCCACAGCCCGCGAGCCAGCGCGTCGGCGACCACGCGGGCGTTCACCGCCGGCGTGGCCGCCGCGAACACCAGCGCCGCCCCGTCGAGGTGGTCGGCCCGGTACGCTTCGGCCAGCCACTCGTCGTCGAAGTCGGCCGGCCGGGGGAGCGGATCGACGACGCGCACGAGCGCCCCGCCGTCGCGGGCGGCCGCCGCCTTCCGCCGGCCGACGGCCCCGCCGCCGACCACGACCGCGAGTCGGTTCGAGAGGTTGAGGAAAAGTGGGAGCATGATGGGGTGGCACGGGTGGCTCGTCCGCCCGTGTCAGGGAGCTTGGCGGACGACTCGGTCTTGTGGCCCGGGCATCCTTGCCCGGGGTCTGGCGGGGGAGCAGCCCGGGCTTGGTAGCCCGGGCCACAAGTTTGACGGTCTCCTTGCCACCCCGACACGGGCGGGCGAGCCGCCCGTGCCACCCGGGCGAAAACCGCATTCCGCGACGTCTACGCCGCCCCCTCCGCGACCTCGGTCGGCTCGGCCTCGGCCGCGTCGGCGGCCCCCCGGGCGTCGTCCTCCTTGTACTGCTCGACCTTCTTGTGCAGGGTGTTGCGGTTGATCCCGAGCAGCTTGGCCGCGTTCACCTGGACGCCGCCGCAGAGCCGCATCACCTCCTCGATCAGCTCCCGTTCGAGCCCGCCCACGAGGAAGTCGTTGAGCTTCATCCCGGCCGGCAGGGGCGACTGCACCCCCGACCGCACCAGGGTGCGGATTTGCGCCCGCACGTCGTTGTCCCCGCCGCCCCCGGTCGCCCCCTTCGCCGGCCGGAGGGCGTACCGCGGGCGGCCGAAGCGCAGGAGGTCCGGCGGCACCGTCGTCCCGTCGGACAGGACGATGAGCCGCTCGATGGTGTTCTCCAGCTCGCGGACGTTCCCCGGCCAGTCGTGGCTTTTCAAGGCTTCGACGACGACGGGCGTCAGGTCGGGCACCGGGCACTTCTGCTGCTCGCCGTACCGCTGGAGGAAGAACTGGGCGAGCGGCACGATGTCGTCCCGCCGCTCCCGCAGCGGGGGGAGGATGACGGGCACCACGTTGAGGCGGTAGTAGAGGTCTTCGCGGAACTGCCCCTCTTCCACCATGCGTTCGAGGGAGGCGTTGGTGGCGGCGATCACCCGCACGTCCACCCGCACCGTCCGGCTCTCGCCGACCCGCTCGAACTCCCGCTCCTGGAGGACGCGGAGGAGCTTGATCTGGAGCTTCTGCGAGATGCTGTTGATCTCGTCGAGGAAGATGCTGCCGCCGTGGGCCGCCTCGAACCGGCCGGTCTTGTTCTCGACGGCCCCGGTGAACGCCCCCTTCACGTGCCCGAAGAGTTCGCTTTCGAGCAGGTTCTCGTGCAGGGCCCCGCAGTTGACGCGGATGTACGGCCCGTCGGCCCGCTTGCTGAGCTTGTGGACGGCCCTGGCGATGACTTCCTTGCCGGTGCCGGTTTCGCCGATGAGGAGGACGTTGGCGGAGCGGGGCGCGGCGAGGCGGACAAGACGGTAAACGTCCTGCATCGCGGGGGCGTTGCCTACTATTTCGGGCAGAGGCGGCTCGAACGACTCATTTCTGGGCATCGAAGATCGCTTCCGGGAGAGGAAGGCGACAGATTCGAGTGAGTCGGAGTAACACTCGCGGCTATCTTAACACCCGCTGCCCAATGTTTCCACAGGTCGAGCCTGAATTGTGTGCGAAAGTCGTCCCGCGGGCGGAGGGGGGTTGAAGCGGTTGACGGAGTAGGGCGAATCTTGTGCAACGTGCGGGCGGTTGCCCCACTCGCGCCACAAGAAGGGACAACACGGAGCCGGCTCGGTCGTCTTCTAACCCCAACGGGGTGTCCGTTAATAGCCAGGGGTGTGAACCCCTGGTACCACCCCCGCGAAAAGGGAGAACCCCGGAGGGGTGGCAGTCGCGCA
>JANPKP010000247.1:0-6531 GCA_031426095.1 Gemmataceae bacterium | reverse complement strand
CTCACGCCCCCCGCTCGCCGTTGCAATCACCCCGCCGGCCGCACGCAGATGTCCGCACACGCCGCCGCGTGGCTCGCCTCCAAATCCAGCGGCACGGCCCGGTCCGAAGCGATCCACAGCGGCAGCGTCGGAAGCGGCCGCCCCACCGCCAGCGCCGCCGGCCACGCCTGCAACTCGGCCCCCGTCCCCCGCGTGCCGGCCCGGTACGCCACCGCCGACGGGCCGGCCAACCCGCCGCCCACGTCCGCCGCCCCGAGGGCTTCGAGGATGGCCGCGTGTAAGTCTCCCCGCCGGGTGGTTACGGCGTCCACGACGACCAACCCGCTCCCCCGCTGAAGATACCCCGCACACTTGGCCGCGAACGCCTGCCGGGCCGTCGCCCGGTCCTTGTTGCGGGGGCTCGCCAGTTCGACCGCGGCCGCCAGCCGGGGGTCGCCGTCATCGGTCAGCACCTCGACGCGGACGGCCTCGACGGCCGGCGGGTCGATGGCGACCGCCAACCCCGGGGCGTCCGGCTCCCACATCGCGGGCCCGTCGCCGGCCGGTCCTCCCGTCGCGTGCAACGCCGCCACGTCGATCTCAATGGGGCCGTCGCGGTCCACGAACGGGACCGCGTAGTACCCCGGCGGCAGTACACCCTGGTTGAGCAACCGGGCCATCGCCGCCGCCCAAGCCCCGTGGAACGCCCGCCACGGGTGGGTGCGGCTTAGCGGCGGGTTGAAATGATCGAGGAGTGGCACGGCGAATCCTCGGTCGGTTGACGTAGGGTGGGACAAGTCCGCGCAATCCCACCACCCATACGGTAAGCCTCACGCGGGGGACTTCGGAATCGGAAGAAGTTCACGGTAGTCGTAATGGGCGTGACCGATTTACGGTCGTTGAGCGAGTGCCCAGCGGCAAAAGTCTTCCGCACGAGCCACCGCGATTGGGTCGTCGGCTTTAGCGGCGTATCTCACGTCGGGGCTGTTTTCGCGGAACTCTGCCCACTCGAATGGGAAAGAGTCATTCCACCGAGCTTTGACAACAACGCTGTTTGACGGGTAGCGATTGGTACTAGCTTCCAGTGGACCGCGTAGTTTGATGTGCAGTATTGCCTTACCGTCCGACCATGCCAGACTCCATCCACCATTGAACTGTGTGCGAGGCTCTTCTCCTGTTGCCTCTTGAACCATTTTGAATAGCCGCACGCACACCATGCGGAGTTGGCCTGTTGCGTCTTTTGGGTGCATGCCGTCCTCCCTCACCGTTGTCCGTTTGCCATTAATGGTTGTCGTGATCCTACCAGTGGAGTCTGACCACGTCACGCGCAATCTCCTGACCCTTTTCCTCCGAAATTACTTGCTTTTAACCAGATCGCATACTATACACTTGTTCATAACACTTCCCCGCCCGCCACCTCCCGGGGGCCGTCATGTTCGACGACTTCCTACCCCTGATCGGCGAACCCGCCCCGCCGTCCGAGCGGTGGACCGACGCCGTCGTTCTCGCCGTGTCGCTGCTCCGCAAGCTCGTCCGCATGCCGCGGAGCAATCCCAAGCTCGCGTTCGCCGCCGCCGACCTGATCCTGAAGGTCGAGATGACCCGCATCCGGGCCGGCGAGGCGTCCGTGTTCGGCTCCCTCCGCGACGACGGGGAGGATGACGACGATGTTCCTATAACGGTCTCCACGGCCGCCCCGGCGAGCGGGGGACGTGAGTCCCCTGATACCCGTGCACCGCGTTCGGCCGTGCGACGCCATCAGGGGGCTGACGCCCCCCGCTCGCCGGGCCGCTCGCCGGAACGGACGCCCCCGCACACAGGAACTCGCACTCATGGCCGACAAGATCACGCCCCGGGCGAAGGACTACCCGCAGTGGTACCTGGACGTGGTGAAGGAGGCCGGGCTGGCCGACAACTCGGACGTCCGCGGGTGCATGGTCATCAAGCCGACCGGGTACGCCATCTGGGAGAAGATGCAGCGGGCCCTCGACCGGCTCTTCAAGGAGACCGGGCACGTCAACGCCTACTTCCCGCTCTTCATCCCGATGAGCTATCTCGCCAAGGAAGAGGAGATGGCCGAGGGGTTCGCCAAGGAGTGCGCGGTGGTCACCCACTACCGGCTCAAGGCCGAGAAGGGCAAGCCGCTGCACGTCGATCCGACGGCCGAGCTGGAGGAGCCGCTGATCGTCCGGCCGACGAGCGAGACGATCATCTGGAAGACGTACAAGGAGTGGATTCAGAGCTACCGCGACCTGCCGCTGCTCATCAACCAGTGGGCGAACGTCGTCCGCTGGGAGATGCGGACGCGGCTGTTCCTCCGCACGGCCGAGTTCCTGTGGCAGGAGGGGCACACGGCCCACGCCACCGCGAAGGAGGCCGAGGAGGAGACACACCGGATGGTGGACGTGTACCGCCGGTTCGCCGAGGAGTGGATGGCGATGCCGGTGCTGGTCGGCCCGAAGAGCGACGGGCAGAAGTTCCCGGGGGCCGTCTACACCCTGTGCATCGAGGCCATGATGCAGGACGGGAAGGCCCTTCAAGCCGGCACGAGCCACTTCCTGGGGCAGAACTTCGCCAAGGCGTTCGACGTGACGTTCCAGACCGAGCAGGGGAAGCGGGAACACGCCTGGGCGACGAGCTGGGGCGTCAGCACCCGGCTCATCGGCGGGCTCATCATGACGCACTCGGACGACAACGGGCTGGTGGTGCCGCCGCGGCTGGCGTCGACGCACGTGGTGATCTGCCCGCTGGGGAAGAACGACGCCGAGCGCGGCCCGAGCATCGCGGCGGCGGAGGCGTTGGCGGCCGAGATTCGGGCGCTGCCGCGGGACGAGTTCTTCGGGTGGGAGCCGATCGGCGTGAAGGTGGACACGACGTTCGACAAGATGCCCGGCTTCCGGTTCGCGGAGTACGAGTTGAAGGGGATCCCGGTGCGGGTGGAGATCGGCCCGAAGGACATCGAGAAGGGGGCGTGCGTGGTGGCCCGCCGCGACGTGCCGGGCAAGGACGGGAAACAGTTCGGGGTGCCGATGGGGATGGCCCCGAAGCACGTCTCGGACCTGCTGCGGGACATCCAGAACAGCCTGTTCGAGAAGGCGCGGGCGTACCGCGACGCCGGCCTGAAGACGGCGGACAGCTACGACGAGTTCAAGCAGATGATCGAGCAGCCGGGCTTCATCCGGGCCCACTGGGACGGCACCCGGGATACGGAGGACAAGATTCAGGAGGAGACGAAGGCCACGATCCGCTGCATCCCCCTGAGCGAGCCGGCCGAGCCGGGGGCGTGCATGGTGACGGGCGCGCCGTCGGCCCGGCGGGTGGTGTTCGCCCGGTCGTACTGACGGCAAAGGGGGTGGCCGATGCTTCTCGACCCGCGAACGACGAGCCTACTGGTGGTGGACGCCCAGCGGGGGTTCACCGACCTCTGCCCGGCCGAACTGCCGGTGCCGGGCGGGGCGGCGATCGTGCCGGCGGTCAACGCCCTCCTGGCGCTGCCGTTCGCCCGCATCGACGCGACGCAGGACTGGCACCCGGCGGGCCACCGCTCGTTCCGCGGCCGGCGGGACGACCTTTACCCGCCGCACTGCGTGGCCGGCACCCCGGGGGCGGACTTCCTCCCGGGGCTGCACACCGACCGCTTCCACGCGGTCTGGCGGAAGGGGTACGACCCGGACTTCGAGGCGTACGCGGTGACGGCCCAGCACCCCGGGTTCGCGGCGTTCCTGCGGTCGTCGGGCGTGACGGCGGTGGTGGTGTGCGGGCTGGCGACCAACATCTGCTGCTTCTACGCGGCCCGCGACCTGTCGGCGGCCGGGTTCGAGGTGTGGCTGGCGGAGGACGCCAGCGCCGGGATCGACGTGCCGGCGGCGGGGCTGTTCCAGGCCGAGATGAAGGGCGTGGGGCAACGCCTGGGCCTCCGCTACGTCACGGTGGCGGACGTGACGGCGGCGCTCACGCGGACCGGTCCGTGAGCCGGGTGCGGGCGCGGCCGAGGATCATGGCGTGGTCGAAGGCCATCTCCGGCGGGGCGTCGAGCGGGAACCAGCCGACGGCCTCCGCGTCGTCGGCCGCCACCGGCTTGAGGGCGTCGGCGTACACGCGGGCCAGGAAGACGACGCTGACCGTCCACCCCCGGGGGTCGCGGCCCGGGTCGCAGGCGGCGTACAACTGTTCGAGTTCGCCCACTTCGACGCCCGTCTCTTCGACCAACTCACGACGGGCCGCGGCCGCCAGCGGCTCCCCCTCCTCGACGAACCCGCCCGGCAACGCCCACTTCCCGGCGAACGGGTCCTTCTTCCGGCGGATGAGCAGCACCCGCGGTTCGGCCTCGCGAGTGGCCAGCACGGCGTCCACGGTCAAGGCCGGGCGCGGATAGTCGTAAGCGAACCGGAGCGGCTTCTTGGCGGCCATCGGTAGCCTCGCGGGGCCCAAGGACTTGGGGCGGGATTCGCGCAACCGTTCCGGAGAACTTACCATGCGTCGGCGGGCGTGCCAACACGGGGGGCGGCGAAGGGGCCGCGTAGAATGGGGCGGACCGGCCCGAATCCGGGCCGGCGGACCGTGGGAGAGGTGCCTTGTGCGAGTGGAACGAATCGTGTGCTGGGAGGCGGACGCCACTAACGCGATGACGCAGGCGGCCGGCCGGCTGTACGAACGGACGTTGGAGCCGGACGAACGCATCCCGTGGGCGTGGGTCGAGCGCTCGCTGGCGGCCGGGGGCAAGCCGAACGCCCGGGGGTGGAGCCGGCACCTCCTACTGGCCGCGCCCGAGGGGAAAACGGACGACCCGGCCGCCCTCGCCGGGTACGCTTACGGGGCGTGGCTGCCCGGGTTCGGCGGCTACCTCTGCTACCTCGGGGTGGCCGAGACCGCCCGCCGGCACGGCGTCGGCTCGCGGTTGATGGGGCAGTTCTTCAAGGTGATGGCGGTGGACGCCGGGAACGCGGGCGAACCGCTGCCGTTCGTGGTGTGGGAGAGCCACCAGCCGGGGGCGTCGGCGACCGACGCGGACTGGAACCTGTGGACGGCCCGCACGCGGCTGTTCGACCGCGTGGGCGGGCTGTGGGTGGAAGGGGTCGATTTCCAGTCCCCGAACTTCGCGGACGACGACGGCCCGCCGGTGCCGCTACAACTGTTCATGAAGCCGGTGGACGTGCCGGCGACGGCGTTCGACGCGGCCCGGCTCACTGCCCTCGTCGGCGGCCTGCACGAGCGGGTTTACAAGAACAAGCCGGGCGACGCCCTGTACGTCGCGACGCTGCCGCCGGGCACCAAGCCCCGCCTTCGACCGGCGAAGGTGGCCGGGCAACGGCGGGCGACGGCCTGACGAATGCCGAACGCCCCGGGACGATGGTCCCGGGGCGTTCGTGCGGATAGGTCGGGCGGGAATCGAACCCGCGGTGCCCGGCTTATCAGACCCAAGAACCTGATAGACAAGTCGTTTCACCGTAACCTCTTGCGTTGCAGGTGCTAGGCGGGTTGCACTCCGGGTTGCACGCGAGTGGCTTCCCGTCACTTCTGCCGAGCCGGGCCACGGCAACGCGGCCGCCAAGCGGTCGCCGAAGTGGTGGGTTCGGTCGTTCGCCACGCCGGGGAAGGCGGGCGAGTTCGACCTACGGAAGCCGGCTGATGCATCGGCACTGGAAGCGGCGCTGGCCAGGGTGGACGTGAGCGGGTCCGCGTTAAATCGCTCCGGTACACAGGCTGAGAACGAATAGGGCCGTTGCAGGGGACCGCCTCACTCGTCGTCGATGGTGCGCACGATTTGCAGAGACGTAAGTCTCTCCACCGCTAGAGCCAAAAGGCGCTTGTCGAACAGCTTAAGTTTGCGCTTCGCGGCAATCGTGCCACCTGGCCAGGTAGCAAGTGATGTACGCACAGCGTCTACTGTCGGGTCGCAAGCTGTCTCAGTCAAAATCCAGTCAACAGTAGCCAGGAGTTCCATGCCCAAAGGCGATTCGAACTGGTCAATTATTAGAGCAGTCTGCCGCATTGCCTCTAAGTATTCCGACGCGGGCCCGCTAAGGTAGTCCTCTACCTCTTGACGGTACTTATAATCGAACCAAATCAAATCGAGGGGGCCAGCGTCAGCGAGCCGCTTTTCGCAGTGAAGGTAGCTGCCATCCAGGCCGTTAAGTAGGTGTCGGAGGTTGTCAGCATACGGGCCGTATTTGTGAGCCTTAAACTTTAATTTGAGCGGATCGGCCACCCCAAGGAGCTTGATCACTCTGGACAAGAACCAGGCCAACTTCTGCACTTCCAGATTGGTGCATTCTAGTCCGATGATCGAGTATTGCCGGATCAGACCTGCGATGAGGGCACGTGCCGGCGTGAGGCTGGAAAGGCCAGTGTCTTTGCGGGCGTTCTGGTAGTGGCTCGTCGGGGCATAAACTCTTGCTTCGATCTCGGGTAGGTTAGCACTACAGCGCGGGTTTAGGGCACACAGGCATTCCGCCGCTTCTTATGCGACTTGGCGGCCTGGGCGTTCCGCCGCTGCTGGTACACGATCACCTCGCTCGTGTGCCGGATCACCCCGACGCCGCGCCGCCGGCG
>JANPKP010000246.1:0-11863 GCA_031426095.1 Gemmataceae bacterium | reverse complement strand
TCGGACCGGCCCCCAAAAGGATCGAACCCCGAAGGGGTGGCAGTCCGCCTCGCGTGGGCGACTGCCACCCCTTCGGGGTTCTGCCATTTCGCATGCGTGGTTCCAGGGGTTCCGCTCCGCTCCACCCCTGGCTATTGACGGTGGCCCCGTTGGGGCCGAAAGCCAAAGCCGTGTGCTCCCAATCCGCATTCCGCATTCCGCAATTCCCCCTTACTGCCAGCCACGCCTCCTGAACAGCCAGCCCGCGGCGGCCAGCCACGCCGCGGCCAGTACGAGGGCGGCGAGCAACTGGTACCAGTGGTAGTACATCACGTTGCCCGACAGGGCCGCGTGGAGGATGCGCGGGCCGTGGTACTCGACCGCCAGGTTCGGCAGCAGGGGGATGTTGTTGTAGGCGCACACCAGCAGGACCAGCGACACCGAGAGCAGGTAGCACATGCCGCCGAGGAAGGCCGCCCGCTGGGTCTTGGCGAGCGTCGCCACCGTCATGCCGATGCCGAGGAAGCCGCCGCCGACCGCGAGGAGCGACAGCCAGAAGAACAGGCTGCCGAGCACCTGGTACTTGTAGATCGCCACCAGGACCGCCGCCAGGGCGATGCCGCACGTCGGGTAGAAGAGGAACTTCGCCGCCACGATCTCGAACGGGCTGGCCGGCGAGAGGGCCTGGGCCAGCAGGACGCCGCGCTCCCGCTCCTCGCAGTTGAGCGTGGGGAGCAGGTAGACGCACGAGAAGTAGAGGGCGAACACCACCATGCCGGTGGCGATGGCGGCCCGGAAGTCGAGCACCCTGCCGCCGAGGCCCTGCCGGCGGACCGTGACGGCCGGCACCACGCGGTCGGGGTCGGCCTTGCCCGCCCCCGGGCGGAGGGCTTCCGCCCGGTCGCCCAAGGTGCGGAACGACTCCTCGACGGCCCACAGGTCGTCGTCGCCCGGCGGCGGGGGGAGGGCGGCCGGGTCGACGCCGGCGGCCCGGAGGCGGTCGGCGGCCGCCGCCTGGAGGCCGCGGCGGGCCTCGCGGAGGAACCACTGCTCGTACCCGGCCATCGCCGCCGGGTCGTCCTTCGGGTGCCAGATGTCGAACGACACGACCGGCCGGCCGGTCCCGTCCCGCCCGCTCTGGATGGTGATCGACCCGACCCCGGTCGTGGCCTCGACGAGCCCCTTGACGTCGTCCGGGCGGACCCGCCGCATCAGCACGGTGTCCGGGTGGTGGGCCTGGAGGTGGCGGACGAGGGGCGTTTCCGTCTCGTAGAAGACGTAGCAGTGGTGCAGCCCGTTGACGAGCCCGCCGGCCGACCCGCCCGCCCCCGCCGCCTCGTCCGGGGCGAAGACGGAGAGGAGCACGGCCGCCGCCACGAGCAGGAGCGCGAGCGCGATCCCGCCGCGGTTGGCGAGGTGCCGCTGGACTTCCTTCGTGACGAGCGCCCGGAGGATGTAGAACCGCAAGTTGGTCTCCCGTCCGGGCGAGCGTCGGCACGCCGGTTGCATGTCAGACCGATGATTCGTCCCGTTCGCCCACCTCACCGGAGAGCCGTCATGCCGCCGAGCAAGGGTCGCGCGTGGAAGATGGAGCGGGCCAGCGTCACCGTCCCGGGGAAAGACCGCCCGCGGTCGAACAAGTACTCCGGCGGAGACGCCGACGCCAAGCCGGCCCCGGGGTCCCGCGTCCGCGTGTGGGTCGGCGGGTACACCAAGGCCGACGGCACGAAGATCGAGGGGCACTACCGGGCCACCGCCGGGAACGGCTGACCGCCAGGCTACTCGAACGCCAGCCCCGTAAGCTTCAGGAACGTCGCCTGGAAGTCGAACTCGCGGGTCCGCATGGTGGCCACCTGCCCGGCCGCCACGAGGGCCGCGAGGTCGGCCCGCTGGCCCTCGTCGTCGAGGTCGAACGCCAGCCGCTCGCCGCCGGGGCGGACCACGTCCACCTTCCGCTCGGTGTGGGCCTGGCGGAGCGTCAGCGGCGAGTCGAGGGCCACCAGCTTGCCCCGGCAGACGATGCCGACGCGGTCGCAGATCCGCTCCACCTCGTCCATGTCGTGCGTCGTCATCACCACCGTCGCCCCGAGCCTCACCCGCTCGCGGAGGATGCGGTGGACGACCTCGGCCGAGTGCACGTCCAGGTTCGCCGTCGGCTCGTCCAGGTAGAGGACCGGCGGCTCGTGCAGGAGTGCCCGGGCGAGGAGCAGCTACTTCCGCATGCCGAGCGAGTAGCCGCGGACGGGCAGGTCGGCGGCCTCTTCCAACTCCACCATCGCCAACACGTCGGACGCCCGCCGCTTGGGCACGCCGTACAACGCGCCGAAGAATTCGAGGTTCCGCCGGCCGGTGAACTCCTCGAAGTGGTTCTCGCGGTCGGGGACGTAGCCGAAGAGGGGCTTGATCTTGGCCCAGTCGCGGGAGACGTCGTACCCGCCGACGGTGACGGTGCCGGCGGACGGCCGCCGCTGGCCGATGAGGACGCGGATGGTGGTGCTCTTGCCGGCCCCGTTCGGCCCGAGGAGGCCGAACAGCTCGCCCCCGCGGATGTCGAGGGTGAGCCCGTCCACGGCCGCGAACGACCCGTACCGGACGCGGAGGTCGTCGAGCCGGATCATGGGTGGCTGGGACAAAGAGAATTCACCACAGAGTCACAGAGGGCACCGAGGGCGGAGACACCGAGAAGATAGGACACGAACGAATTCTTGTCCGCTCCGTGCTTCCTCCCTCGGTGCCCTCTGTGACTCTGTGGTGAACTCCCGCCCTTCCGGTCAGCCCGCCGCCCCGTCGGTGTACCGGACCACATTGAAGTACTTGGCGTCCGGGTGGTGGAACACGATGGCCGTGGTCGACTGCTCGGGCTCCAGCTGGAACTGCTCGCTGAGCGAGAGGCCGACGCGGGCCGGGTCGATCAGCTCGAACAGTTGGGCCTGGTCCTCCAGCCGCGGGCAGGCGGGGTAGCCGAAGCTGTACCGCAGGCCGCGGTAGTGCCCCTTGAACAGCTTCTGCACCACCGGCGAGTCGGCCCCGCCGATGCCCCACTCGGCCCGCACCGCCCTGTGCATGAACTCCGCGAGGGCCTCCGCCGACTCGACGCCGAGGCCGTGCAGGTACAAGTAGTCCTGGTACTTCCCGGCGTTGTACCACTCCTGGGCCACCCGCGTCACCTCCCGGCCCATCGTCACGGCCATGAAGCCGACGTAGTCGGCCGCCTTGCCGTCCTTGAGCGGGTTCACGTAGTCGGCGAGGCAGAGGTGTTCGCCGAACGGCTGGCGGGGGTAGGTGAAGGCCGTCCGCGGGGTCCGGTGGTCGTCCGCGTAGACGACGAGCGTGTTGCCGTCGGACGCGGCCGGGAAGAACCCGTAGGTGACGGCCGGCCGGAGGACGTTCTCGGCGATGCAGAACGCCTTGAGCCGCTCGAGCGCCGGGCGGGCCGTGTCGCGGATCTGCCGGGCGTACTCCTTCGTGTCCACCCCCCCCTTGCGGAACTGCCACTGGGTGCTGAACAGGGTCAACTCGTTCAGGTAGCCGAACACCTCGGTCATGTCGAAGTCGGTGCGGACCCGGCTGCCGAGGAACGGCGGCGTGGGCACGTCCGGGGCGACCGGGAGCGACGTCGAGCGGTGGGTGTGGGCGTGCGGCCCGCCCGGCTCGTGACTGATCGCGTCGATCGTGTCCCGGGTGCCGCCCCGCTCCGGCTTGCCCGGGACGACGGGCGGCGGACCCTGCCCCCGGTCCATGACCCCCTTGAGGGCCGAACTGCCCATGCCGCCGATCTTCTTCTTCGCCACCAGCCCGTCCATGATGCGGAGGCCGTCGAAGGCGTCCTCGCCGTAGAAGAGGTTGCCGCGGTAGACGGCCCGCAGGTCCTCCTCGACGTACCGGCGGTTGAGGGCCGCCCCGCCGAGGATCACCGGCGGGGCCAGGTTCCGCTCGTTGAGGGTGATGAGGTCTTCCTTCATGATGACGGTCGACTTCACCAGCAGCCCGCTCATGCCGATGGCGTCGGCCTTGTGCTTGGTGAACTCCGTGATCATGCTCTCGACCGACTGCTTGATGCCGAGGTTGTAGACCTTGTACCCGTTGTTGGTGAGGATGATGTCCACGAGATTCTTGCCGATGTCGTGGACGTCCCCCTTCACGGTGGCCAACACGATCTTCCCCTTCTCCGCCCCCTCCACCTTCTCCATGAACTGTTCGAGGTGGGCGACCGCCGCCTTCATCACTTCGGCCGACTGTAACACGAACGGGAGCTGCATCTGCCCGCTGCCGAACAGGTCGCCGACCACCTTCATGCCGGCGAGCAGGATGCGGTTGATGATGTCGATGGGCGTGAGCGTCTCGCGGGCCGCGTCCAGGTCCGCGATCAGCGACTCGCGACGGCCCTGGATGACGGCCTGCTTGAGCCGCTCTTCCACGGTGTCGCCGAGGCCGCCGGCCTTCTTGCCGCTGTCGGCCTTCTTGTCGGCGTAGTGCTCGATGATCTGGTGGAGCGGGTCGCCGGTGCTGCGGTCGTCGAACAACAGCCGGCGGGCGAGTTCCTTCCCCTCGGGGTCGATGCGGGCCAGCGGCAGGATTTTCGAGGCGTGGAGGATCGCCGAGTCCAGCCCGTATTCGAGGGCGTGGTGGAGGTAAACGCTGTTCACCACCTGCCGGGTGTACGGGGCGAGGCCGAACGAGCAGTTGGACAGGCCGACGTGCGTGAGCGCCCCCGGCAGGTGTTTCTTGATGAGCTTGATGGCCTCGAACGTCTCGATGGCGCTCTTGCGGGTCTGCTCCTGGCCGGTGCTGACGGGGAAGACGAGGGGGTCGAACATCAGGTCCGACGGCGGAATCTTGTACTCGTGGACGACGATGTCGTAGATGCGCTTGGCCACCTCGAACTTCCACTCGGCCGTGTCCGCCTGCCCCTTCTCGTCAATGGTGAGGGCGACGAGTGAGGCTCCATATTTCTTGGCGAGGAGCGTCTTGGGGTCGAGCGTCTTGCGGCCGTCCTCCAGGTTGATGCTGTTGATGATGGCCTTGCCGCTGCACAGCTTCAGCCCGGCCTCGATGACGGGCACCTCCGTGCTGTCGAGCATCATCGGCTTGGAGAGGACGGCGTTGTACCGCTTCACCACCTCCTTGATGTCGCGGACGCCGTCGCGGCCCACGTAGTCCACGCACACGTCGAGGACGTGGGCCCCCTCGCGCTCCTGCTCCTGGGCCATCTCCACGAGGCCGTGCCAGTCGTCCTTTTCGAGCAACTGCTTGAACTTCCGCGACCCGTTCGTGTTCGTCCGCTCGCCGACCAGCAGCGGCTTCTGGTCCTGCACCAGGTCGAGCGAACTCTGGAGGCTGGACACGGCCGGGAGGTACGTGGGGGTGCGCTTGGCGGCGACCGACCCGTGGAGCCGCCGGGCGACGGCCGCGAGGTGCTCGCGGGTGGTCCCACAGCAGCCGCCGACGACGTTCACCCCGAACTCGTGGACGAAGCGGTGGAGCCAGTCGGCCAGCGGCTCGGGGTCGAGCGGGAAGTACGCCTCGCTGCCGCGGGTCTCCGGCAGGCCGGCGTTCGGCAGGACGCTCAGGAGCTTGCCGCAGTGCCGGCTCAGGTGGCGGATGCCGTCGAGCATCAGGTCGGGGCCGACCCCGCAGTTCATCCCCAGGATGTCGATCTCGTCGAGCGGTTCGAGGGCGACGAGGGCGGCCGGGATGTCGGTGCCCGGGAGCATCTTCTGGTTGGCGTCGATGATCGTGAGCTGGACCATCAGCGGCAGTTTCACGCCGGCCCGCTTCATCTCCTCGATGGCGGTGATCGCCACGCACTTCGCCTGCAGCACGTCGAAGCACGTCTCGACGAGGATGGCGTCCACGCCCTCCTCGATCATGACGCGGAGCTGCGGGCGGTACGCCTCGGCGAGGGTGTCGAAGTCGATGTAGATGGCCGGGTCGGTGAGCGACGGCATCTTGGTGCCGGGGCCGACGGAGCCGACCACGAACCGCGGCCGGTCGGGCGTGCTGAACTCGGTGGCGGCTTCCCGGGCCAGGGCGATGTTGCGGCGGTTGACCTCGGCGAGCAGCCCGCCCATGCCGAACTCGCCGAGGCCGACGGCGTTGGCGTTGAAGGTGTTCGTCTCGACGGCGTCGCACCCGGCCTCAAAGTACCCGCGGTGGATGTCCCGGATCCAGTCGGGGTGGGTGTAGGCGAGGGCGTCGGACAGGTTCAGGAGCGACCGGCCGTCGGGCGAGTACCCCCAGTCGGACTCGACCGGTTTGTACTTGTGGAGGCTGGTGCCCATGCCGCCGTCGAGGAGGAGGACGCGCTGGCGGGCGACTTCGAGGAACGACGGCGGCGGCATCGTGGCGTCCTGCGGGGCGAAAGTGTGTGTGCCCCTACAGGATAGGCGGCGGGGGGAAGGGAGTCGACTCGGCAATGGAACGCGGCTGCGGATGTCGCGGATCGGGTCGAAGGATGAAGAGGATCGGATCGAAGGATTGCTAGCACAGGACTCGATCGTGTGGCCCCGGCTTCCGAGCCGGGGCTATTCGCGTCGCCCACCCCAGGCTCGGAAGCCGGGGCCACAAGATTCCCGGCCCTGATGGCTCAGATTTGTTCCGATCCTTTTCATCCGCGTTCCGTCGCCTCCCCACCAACGAAAAGCGGCCGGCCCCTCGCATCCGTGCGGGGGGCCGGCCGGGCCGTGACATCCATGCCAGGCCACACGGACCGGGCTTAATCGGGGCGACCCAGCAGCACGGCGGAGGAAGCGCGTTCCGTCGTGCGGCGTCATCCATGACGTTTCCCGAAGCCTCCGTGCCTCGGGTGGGGGGTCGAGCCCGTCGCCCGTTCCGCGTTTGTCAACAACGCCCTGAGGGGGCCGTGCGCCGTCTTGGCGGTGGTCCCGCAGCGTTGCGGAGAGTTTCGGACAGGTCAATTCGGCCGCGGAGAGGGGCGGCCACGGGTCACACCAGGAACCCGCGTCACGGCCCCGTGCGAGCGGGTCCGGGGGCGGGTCGGGGGCCGGCGGTCAGGTCGCGGGACCGTCGCGGCCGGGGGAACGGAACAAGGCGTCGGGAAGTTGAGCCGCGTTCCGTTGGGTCATCCCGCATCCCCTGAGTGTCGGACGGTTCTCACGTCCCGATGGGTAGGAAAATACCGTCTGGGGCGGATGTGTCAACGGGGAAGGGGGTGGCAGTGCGATGTCACTTCGATCGTCCGATAACCGATGACCTGCAAGCGACTTGTGGCGAAGCGGCCGTTCGAGGAATCGGCTGTCAAGGGTCAAAATCCCTCGCCCGGGGGGCCGACCGGGCACCCGGCTCAACGACTTCAAGGGGCGCGAAAAACAGGACTTAGCGACGTGTCGGAGGGGGGTGCGAAGGAACGGTGAGGACAAAAAAAACCGCGGCCGGAAATTCCGGCCGCGGCCATGAGAAAGAACCTCCACCTGTGCCGGCCGACTCTCTTCCGGGAACCCGCATCATAAGAGGGGTGCCTCACCCGTGGTAAGTGGATCCCGCTACAGTCTCTTCGCCGAGGCGAGGAGGACGGGCTTGCACGCCCCACGAGTAATAAACAAGGCCCCCATGCGAGTGTTTGTAGGTCCGCCAAAAGCTACGAGTCGATCGAACACCGCAGAGGCATCACAATAGTAGCCTGCGTTCGCGGCGAGGACAAGCCAGCCCAACTGTCCGCCGGCTGTCACCCGGTGGGGGCGTGACGGCCGGCCGTCACCGGCGGGAAAGTCAAGCGAAACTACGCACTACTCCCGCGTTACCGCACGATCTGGTAACGGGATTCGGAAGCCGATGACGGGCCGGGGGATGGGTCCGAACGCACGCGCGTTTTGCGGTAAACAGAGGTAACGCCCGCCCGGTAAAGTTTACCGCGGCTCGGGTTCCCGGGCGAATCTTGTGCAACGCCCGGCCCGTTGCCCCGCTCCGCCGGCACGGCCGCGCATTCTCCCCGAACTCGCACCCCCCCGGCGGCCGATACAACCCCCGTCGTCGTCGCCTTCGTCTGTCGTTCCCGGGGTGCGTCATGGACTGGTCGTTCTCCCGCCGCGGTCTCTTCCAGGGTGTCGCGGCGGCCGGCGGGGTGTTGGCCGCCAACGCCACCGCCCCGGCCAGGCTCCGCCGGCACGCCCCGGACGGCTGGGTGAGCGGCAAGATGACCGGGGCCCAGGCGCTATCGGAAGCCCTCGTCACCGAGGGCGTCGGCTGCGTGTACGGCATCCCGGGGGCCCAGGAAAACGAGCTGTGGGACACCTTCAAGGAGAAGGACGTCCCGTACCTGCTCGTCACCCACGAGTTCTCGGCCGCGGTCATGGCCGACGCCTACGCCCGCAGCACCGGCCGGCCCGGGGTGCTGTGCGTGGTGCCCGGCCCCGGGGTCACGAATTCGCTCACGGGTTTGGGGGAGGCGCTGCTCGACTCGTCGCCGGTGGTGGCGATCGTGGGCGACGTGGCCAACGGCGACAAATTCAAGCCGTTCCAGGTCCACTCGCTGAACCAGGTCGAGCTGTTGAAGCCGGTCTGCAAGTGCGTCTATCCGGTCGCGGACGTGCGGCAAATCCCCGGGGCGGTGCGGCAGGCGTTCGCGGCGGCGGCGAGCGGCGAGCCCGGCCCGGTGGCGGTGGTGGTGCCGTACAACCTGTTCATCGAGACCGCAGACTTCAAGTGCCCGCCGCCGGAAGGCCCGAGTCTGGCCTGGGACGAGGCCGGGTTCCGTAAGGCCGTCGCCCTCCTGAGCAACCCCCACCACCGGGTCGGCATCTACGCCGGGGGCGGCTGCCAGAGCCACGGGGCGGCCCTCGCGGCGGTCGCGGAACTCCTGCAAGCCCCGGTGGCGACGAGCGTGTCCGGCAAAGGGGCCATCCCCGAGTGCCACCCGCTCGCGGTCGGCTGGGGGTACGGCCCGCACGCCTCGGAAGTGGCCGAGAAGGCGTTCAAGCACGACCCGCTCCACCCCCTCCACTCGGGCGTCGACACGCTCCTGGCCATCGGCGTGAAGTTCAGCGAAGTCTCGACCGGCTTCTACCAGCAGCCGCAGCCGAAGCGGGTGGTCCACGTGGACGCCAACCCCGCCAACCTGGGCCGCGTTATGCGGACGGACGTGTGCGTGAACGCCGACGCGGGGGTGTTCCTGGCCAAGCTCCTGGCCTGCGGCGACTCCCTGCGGCGGCCGGCCGACGCGCACCTCGTGAAGCGGATCGCGAGGCTCAAGGCGGACGAGGTCAAAGACCTGTGCGCCGTGAAGCCGGGCAAGTGCGGGGTCGACCCGCTGGCCCTGGTCGCGGCCCTGCGGCGGCACCTCCCCGCCGACGGCTTCCTGTGCGTGGACGTGACCGTGACCGAGCACTTGGCGGCCGAGCACATCCAGGTGCGGACGCCGCGGACGTACCTGAACCCGACCGACAACCAGGCGATGGGCTGGTCGATCCCGGCGGCCATCGGCGTCCAGCGGGTCCACGGCAACCGCGCCGTGGCGACCTTGACCGGCGACGGCTGCCTGCTCATGTCGGCCGTCGAAATGTCCACCGCCGCCCGGGAGGGGCTGCCGGTCCGCTTCTTCGTGCTGGACGACCGGGCGTACCACTACATGCAGATGCTCCAGCTCCCGGCCTACCTCCGCACCACGGCCACGATCCTGACGCGGATCGACTACCGGGCGCTGGCCCAGGCGTTCGGCGTCGGCTACCTGGAAGTGACGAGCCACGACGGGCTCGACGCGGCGGTCCGGGGGGCGTTCTGCCACCCCGGGCCGGTGCTGGTCCGGGTGGCGACCGACTACGGCGACCGCCACGTGCGGTGGCTCGACGCGGTGCGGGCGAAGTACACGAAGGAGTTGACGGCGGCCCAGAAGGCCCGCTTCCTGGCACGGATCGGGTCGCGGGCGCTGAACTTCAAGCCGGAAGTGAACGACTGAAATGGGCGAAGCCCGGGGATGGCCATCCCCGGGCTTTCGGGGCTATTTCACCCGAACAGCAGTAGCACGTTCCACGGCGGGGTCTTCTCGAACTCGCAGCCCAGTTCGAAGAAGTCGCCGTTCTTCTTGCAGTTGCGGACGATCACGGTCACGAACGCGACCGTGCTCGGGGCGTTCGAGGCCCGCACCTGGAGGGTGCTGCCCGGGGCCATCGCGGATTGGAGTGCGATCCGCAGGCCGCCCGTGGAGCGGTCGACGACGTACCCGTCGTTGGTGCCGTTGCGGAACGTGGGGGACGACAGGAGCACCCGCACCGGCGAGCCTTCCCGGCGGGAGGCCCCCCGCCGGTCGGAGTAGGACTGCTCGGGCGGGGCCCAGTGGAGGGCCTTGTCCTCGGTCACGGGCCCGGTGCCGGCGACCAGTTGGGACGGGTCGAAACCGGGCGTCCGGCGGCGGTTGGCGAGGAACACGGCCGTGAGGACGGCGGCGGCGACGGCCCCGCCCACGGCATAGGGTACGTACTGCCCGGGCAGCCCAGGCACGAGTTCGGCGAAGAGTGAGTTGACCATCGCGGCGGCCCCGGCGGACGACCTGGTGAGCGGCCCCGGAGTTCCGGCTGCCGGCGTCTGAAAATTCGACGCTCGAACCTAGCACACTCCCCCGCCCGGGGCGGCAGATTCGGCACCGTCCGCGCCATTTCCCCGGGGAAAAGCGGTACGGCCGCCCGAATTCGGGCGGCCGCGGGGGGGTCGTTCGGGTTCCGCTCGGGCGTCAGGGCGAGAGCCCGCCGGCGAGGTGGCTGGCGGCGTCGAGCTTGTAGCTCATCTTCTCGCCGGACAGCTCCGTCTCCACCCGCCCGAGCTTGTCCTTCACCTGGACCTTCACGGCCCCGGTCAGGCTCACCTCGCCGGTCCCGGCCAGGAACGAGAGTTCGTCGCACGTCCCCTCGGACCCGAACCCGACGAACCGCACCTTGCCCATCGCCTTGACGGCCGACAGGGTCTGCCCCTTCTCGGTCGGGGCCTTCACGTCCACCTTGTCGCACAGCACCTTGAGGACGAGTTCGTCCCCGCTGCGGACCTCGACCGTCGGCTCCCCGTCGCCGACCCGGAGCATGATCTTGTACTTCGACGCGGCCGGCTTCGAGGGGGCGAACTCGGCCGCCGCCTGCGGGGCCGCCTGGACCGGCGGCAGGTTCGGTTTCACGTCCTCGACCGGCAGGGCGGGGGCCGACGGCGGGGCGAGCGCGGCCGACGGCGGGGCGGCCGGCTTGGAAACCTCGACGGCCGCCGCGGGCGTTGCCGCCGTGTGGAAGTTGAACCCGGGGTTGATCGCCTCGGGCGGCTTCGGCAGTTCGACCGCCTTCGGGGCCTCGGCCGGCTTCGGCAGCTCGGCCATCGGCAGGGCCAGGGGGGCGGCGGCCGGCGGGGTCGGGGCCGGCACGTCCACCGGGGCCGCCGGGAGCGTGAACGTCGCCGGGGCGACCGTGGGCACGGGGAGCGAACCGGGGGCGGGGAAGGCCGGGACCGGGACCGTGGCCGACGCCTGGATCACGAGCGGCGGCTCGCAGAACGCCACGGCCGGCTGTTCGGGGGCCTTCATCCGGTCGGCCCTCTTGGGCGTCTGGGCGGACACGGCGGCCAGCCCGCCGAGCGACGCCGCGAGCATCCCGGCCATGATCTTCCAGCGGGTAATGACCATCAGTTTTCTCCTGCTCGGGGGCGGCGACCGGGGGATTTTCGCGCGGGTGTACCGACCCCGCGGGGACGCCGCCGTCCGTCGAAGCGGGCCGCTCATACCGGGGCGTTTTCCCCGGGTCTACGCCAGTTCCCTCGCCCGCGCTCCCCGCCGCGGGCACCGCCGCGCGGCTACGCGGAGCCGCCCCCGGTCCGTAATCTGAACCCACCCACCGACCCCGCCACCCCACCACCCCGGCCGCCCCATGCCCCGCCCGAAAGTGTTCGTCGCCCGCCG
>JANPKP010000245.1:0-3497 GCA_031426095.1 Gemmataceae bacterium | reverse complement strand
GCCCGGGGTCATGCACGACCCCGGGCTTGGAAGCCCGGGCCACAAGATTGAGACACCGGAGCAGCCTGATCGCGTCGCCGAGGCCGTCGACCTCCTCCGCCTCTCCCACCTGTCGGACCGACGCCCGCACGAACTCTCCGGCGGCGAGCAGCAGCGGGTGGCACTCGCCCGGTTGCTCGTGCGGCGGCCGGCGGTGTGGCTGCTGGACGAACCGCTGGCGGCGCTCGACCCGGCGTTCCGGTCGGATTTCCGGGCCGATCTCCACTTGCTGCTGGGGGTGGTCCGGCCCACAATGATCCTCGTCACCCACGACCCCGCGGACGCGGCGGCCCTCGGTCGCCGCGTCGGGGTGCTCGACGGCGGACGCCTGCGGCAAGTCGGCACCCCCGACGAGCTGCGGCACCGCCCCGCGAGCGCCCCCGTGGCCCGCGCCTTCGGCCGGGTCACTATGATGGAGGGTGTGGTGGTTGGCGGCGACCCCTCCGCACGGCACTTCGCCTCGGAGGACGGGTCGGTCCAGGTTCCCCTGCCCGGGTGGCTCGCCGCCCGACTGGAAGCCCGGCCGGCCCCCCGTCTGACGCTCGGCATCCGGCCCGAAGACCTTCTTCGGCGGGAGCCCGCGAGCCCGCTTCCGGCGCAGCCCGGGGCGGTGCTCGAAGGGTGGCCCGTCGTCTTGGCCGAACCGGACGGCAGCGGATGGCTGCTCACGCTCGCCCGGCAGCGGTGCCGGGTCCGCGGGGGGTGGCCGTCCGGTCCGCCGCCCGGGGTCGGCGCGCGAACCCACTGGTTTCTGCCCGCCGACCGCTGCCTCTGGTTCGACCCCGCCACCGGGGACCGGATCGGAGGGGATGACGTTGGGGTCGGGAGTTCGGGGACATTTTGAACCCAGCCCGGCCCCGCCGGACTGTGCCCGAACACCGACACCGCCCGAACGGGAGAGGCCGCGATGCAAAAGGACCTGGGGAAGAAGCTCCTCCAGACCGTCGACGTGATGCACGAGGAGAAGAAGATCGCCCGCGAGGTGGTCTTCAAGAGCATCGAGTCGGCGATCCAGCTCGCGGCCGAACGGCACTTCGGCGTCGAGGAGGGCATCCTCGTCAACATCGACCGGGCCACCGGCGACATCACCGTCCGCAACGGGGCCGAGGAGCTCGACCCCGAGACGCTCGGCCGGATCGCCGCCCAGTCGGCCAAGCAGGTGATGATCCAGAAGATTCGGGAGGCCGAGTCGGACACCGTTTACAACGAGTTCACCGGCAAGAAGGGCGAGCTGCTCGTCGGCACCGTCACCCGGGTGGACGCCGGCACGGCCATCGTGTCGCTCGGCAAGAGCGAGGCGCTGCTGCCCCGGAGCGAGCAGATTCCCGGCGAGAGCCACCACGTCGGCGAGCGGGTCAAGGCCGTCATCCTCGACGTCCGCCGGCAGGGGCACCGCGTCAAGATCGTCCTGAGCCGCTGCCACCCGGACCTCGTGAAGGCCCTCTTCGAAGAAGAGATTCCCGAGGTGCAGGACCGGACCATTGACATCCGGGCGGTGGCCCGCGAGGCAGGTTATCGGTCGAAGGTGGCGGTCACGAGCATCGACATGAAGGTGGACGCCGTCGGGGCGTGCGTCGGCGTCCGCGGGAGCCGCATCAAGAACGTGATCGAGGAGATCAACGGCGAGCGGATCGACATCGTGCGGTGGAACGACTCGCTCCAGGTGCTCATCCCGAACGCCCTCCAGCCGGCCCAGATCAGCGAGGTGTTCACGTACCACCGGCTCGGGCGGGCGATCGTCCTCGTGACCGACGACCAGCTCTCGCTCGCCATCGGCCGGCGGGGGCAGAACGTCCGGCTGGCGTCGAAGCTGGTCGGGTGGGACATCGAGATCATGACGCACGACGAACTCGGCGAGGCCCTGGAGCGGGCCGAGCGGTGGTTCGGCCAGTTGCCGCACGTGACGCCGGAAATCGTCGGGGCGATGATCGAGGAGGGTTTCCTTTCGTACAATGACTTGACCTGCATCGACGGGCCCACGCTCGTCGAGTTCACCGGGATGCCGGAGGACCAGGCCGACGAGCTGGTGATGTACGCCGAGGAATACTCGGACACGATGGACCGGAGCGTCGAGGAGGAGCGGGCCCAGGCCCAGGCGGAGGCCGAGGAGGCCGCCCGCCAGGAGGCCGAAGCCCAGGCCGCGGCCGACGCCGAGGCCCACGCCCTTGCGGAAGCCGAGGCGATGGCCCTGATGGCCGCGGCGGTCGCCGAGGGCGAGGCGCTTGCCGAGGGCGGGGTGGCCGCCGAAGGGGCCGAAGCCGGCGAAACGCCGGAAGTGGCGGCCGACGCGAACTCCGAAACGACAGGGGTGTCTACGGAGGAGCCGTCGGCCGAAGCCGGTGAGACTGTTGAGGGCGAAGTGCCCGTGGAAACGCCGGCGGAACGGGCCGACGCGAGCCACCACGCCGCCGGGCCGACGGCGTGATGGGACGCCGCCCCGCGAGCCGTGGCGACGCGAAACCGGGGGGCGGGAGCCGCCCCGGGGCCGGACTTCCCCTTTTTTCCGGGGGCGGCCGGGTTAGAATAGACCGGATACGGGGCGTGGGGCTGGCCGGGCGGGGTGGTCCGGCCGGGGAGTCGTGAGGTTAGGGGGTGCGAGGCGCACTCCCCTCAGGAGTAGCGCTTGTCGAATTCGCCGACCAAAGAGCCGAAGGACAAGAAGGTCCGGGTCTTCACCCTGGCCAAGGAACTGAACCTTGAGAGCAAGGTTCTCGTCGATCTGTGTAAAGACCTCGGCTTCGCCGGGATCACCAACCAGCTCAACGGGCTCGACCCCGAGCAGGTCGTGGCCCTGAAGGACCGCGTCAAGAAGGGCGCGTCGAAGCCGGTCGCGGCCGCCTCGGCCCCCGCCAAACCCACTCTCCCCGCCGCCCCGCCGAAAATCGAGGCCAAGATTCCCACCCTCGCCAAAGCGAAGCCCGCCCCGGCCAAGCCGACCGCCGCGAGCCCGCCGACCCTCACCCCGCCGGCCCCGCCGCCGGCCCCCGAAATTCCCGTCCCGCAGCCGGGGCCGACCGTCCCGCCGGTCGAGCCGGTGCCGGCCCACCCGCCGCTGACCACCCCCGAGCCGACCCCCGTCGCCCCGCCCGACCCCGGCGTCCCGGCCCCGATGGCCGACATCCCACCGGTCGTGGCGGCCGAAGCGCCTGCGGCCCCGGTCGCACCCGTACCCGTGGTGGCGACCCCGGCCGTGCCGCCGGCGAACGTGATCCCCGCCAGCGTGCCCGGCCGCGGCATCCCGAACCTCGCCAGCCGCCCGCCCGCCCTCGGGGGCAAGCCGCCCGTCCTCGGCTCCCGGCCGCCGATCGCCTCTCCCCCCTCGCCGCCGCGGCCGGTCACGCCCCCGGGGGCCATCGTCAGCCCGCCGGCCGTGAGCCCGCCGCCCACGCCGGCCCCGACGCCGCCGGCCGCGACTTCCCCGGCCCGCCCGGTCGCGCCCGCGGCCCACGCCCCGACGC
>JANPKP010000244.1:0-11581 GCA_031426095.1 Gemmataceae bacterium | reverse complement strand
GGGGAACAAAACCGGTGTTTGTGCCCCTCTCGTGTTTCCGCCCTCCGTGTACTCTGTGACTCTGTGGTGAATTCTCTTGCCCCCACCCGCCTCACTTCCGCACCGCCCCCGCGGCCACGTCCTGGAACGCCTTGCGGATCGCCGACCCGTCGCTGTTGCCGAGGCCCGTCCGCTGGATCAGCATGATGAGGATCAGGTCCCGCTTGGGGTCGGCCCAGCTCTGGGTGCCGAACGCCCCGCCGTGGCCGAAGCTGCCGGGCGACAGGGCCTCCGTGATCCCCTGCGGCTCCCGCAGGTGGCCGAACCCGAACCCGTACCCCATGCCGTCCGTGAACCCCGTCTTGATGTCGCCGGTCTGCAACTTCGTCATCTCGGCTGCGGCCTTCTCGCTCAGGACCCGCTTGCCGTCGAGTTCGCCGCCGTTGAGCATCATGCGGTAGAAGCGGGCCAGGTCGGCGGCCGTCGAGTAGAGCCCGCCGGCCGGGACGGGGTTCTTCGCGCCCGCCTCGGGCAGGCCCAGCACCGTCATCATGTCCGGGGTGAGCGGGCCGTCCTTCACCCGCTTGTACGTGACCGCCAGTCGCTTCAACTGCTCGGCCGACGGGTACGGCGTGGTGTCTGCCATGCCGAGCGGGTCGAAGATACGTTCCTTCAGGAACGCCTCGTAAGTCTTGCCGCTCTTGACCTCGACGATGCGGCCGAGGGCGTCGATGCCGGGGTTGGAGTAGCTCCACTTGCTGCCCGGCTCGAACTGCAACGGCTGGAGGCCCGCGGCGATGGTGGTCTCCGCGAGCGTGTGGTTCCGCTTCGTGTACGTGTCCGCGAGGGCCGGCGGGTAGTTGGCCAGCCCGCCGGTGTGGGTGAGCAGGTCGCGGACCTTCACCGGCCGGGCGGGCCTCTTGAGGGCGAGCGTGCCCTCCGCCTTCTCGCCCACCATCATCTGGCCGGCGAACTCGGGCAGGTGGGTCGCCACGTCGTCGTCGGGGCTCAGCTTCCCCTCGTCCACCAGGATCATGAGGGCGACGGCGGTGATCGGCTTCGTCATCGACGCGATGCGGAAGAGGCTGTCCCTGGCCATCGGGGCCTTCGCGGCGAGGTCACGGAGGCCGACCGCCTCGTGGTAGACGACCCCGCCCTTGCGGCCGACGAGGGTGACGGCCCCGCTGAGTTCGCCGCTTTCGACGAACCCCTGCATCCGGGCGGTGATCGCCGCGAGCTTCTGCGGGTCGGCCGGCGACTGGCCGCGAACGGCGGCAAGCGGGACCGCGACGAACAGGAAGGCGAGCAAGACGCGACGCATGACGGGCCTCCGAGGGGAGTGAGAGGGAACGCGGATCGAGACGCGGGCGAAGCGAATCATACCCGCGACCGCCGACTTCGGCCCCCGGGGGATGTCGTGTCCCCTCACGCCCCCGCCACGAACGCCTCCACGTACGGCCCCTTCGGGATGACGGCCACCGTCGCCCCGGGGCCGTACTCGGCTAGCGACGCGGCCACGGCCGCCTCGACGCTTTCGGCCGGCTCCACCCGGCACCAGCGGAGTTCCTCCGCCTTCAAGCCGTCCGTCACCACCTTTACCTTGCAGTGGGCCACCACCTTCTTGAACATTACCAGCTGCCACTCGTCCATCTCGCACGTCTCGTTCTCGCTCGGCCGGTCGTACCGGCCGCGGGCGTCGTAGTCGGCCAGCGCGGCCCGGAACTCGTGGCTGCCCAGCCCTTCGCTCAGGCTCGCCGCGATCACGATGGTGCCGCCCTTCTTCACCACCGGCAGCGCCCCCGTCAGCCCCTTCACGGCCTGGTACCACGTCGTGTCTAAGGGGTAGCCGGCGCAGCTCGTTACCACGATGTCAACCGGGGCCGGCACGCTCGCCTTCACCACGTCGCGGCAGAACCGGACGCCCACCTCCCACGCCCGGATCATGTCGCCGGCCCACAGCCCGGTCACGTTCCGCTTGCCGTCGATGCAGACGTTCACGATGAAGTCGCACCCGGCCATCAGGGCGATCCGCGTGTTCTCCTCGTGGACGGGGTTGCCCTCGACGCTCCCGGCGTCCGCCTTCGGGTGTTCGAGGAACCGCGGGCCGTGCCACACGCTCACCGTGTCGAGCCCCGCGATGCCGGGGCAGATCACCTTCCGCCCGCCGCTGTAGCCGGCCATCAGGTGCGGCTCGATCAGCCCCGTGGTGATCTTCAATTCGGCCTTCGTGTACCGACTGTCGATCCACGCGGGGACGCCGTTGGGGGTGGTGCCGAGGTACTCGTGCGAGTCGCGGTCCTTGCCGAAGTGGTTCTCGCAGCGGTACGTCGTGGCCACGAACTCGCCCACCAGCTCGACCAGTTCGGCCCCCTCGTTCGGCCGGTGCAGCCCGGTGGCGACGAGGACCGTGATGCCCTCCCGCGGCACCCCCGCTTCCTCCAGCGTGCGCAGGATCGGCGGCAGGAGCAGGGCGTTCGGCACCGGCCGGGTGATGTCGCAGACGACGACGCAGGCCGTCTTCTTGCCCCTCGCCAGCTCCGCGAGCGGGGCGGTGCCGATGGGGTTCCGGAGCGCCTCTTCGAGCGCCCCCGCGGGGTCGGCCATCGGCGGGGCCGGCTTGATCGCCAGCGGCGGGGCGACGAGGCGGTCGTCCGGCAGGGTGACGCGGAGCCCGGTGCGGCCGTAGTCGAGGGTGACGTTCATGGGGAAGGGGGTCAGGGGTCGGGGGACAGGAGTCAGCCGGAGGGGCGACGCGGGGGTCGGGTTGCCGCCGGGTTTGGAGGGTCATAATATCACATTTCGAGGTTCACGGGCCGGGGCATTGCTCCCCGTCCCCTGGCTCCTGTCCCCTGACTCCTGACCCCTGAAGACCATGAGCATCGACAAGAGCCTGAAGCGGCGGGGCGGCATGACCCGCGTCCGGTGCGTGATGACCCGGACCGAGCGGATCACGAAGATGCTGGAGGACGGCAAGTTCCCCGACGGCGGCAGCCCGTTCGGCATCCCCAAGACGATCGTGACGAAGGTCGTGCTGAAGAAGAAGAAGGAGAAGACCGAGGGCGAGGCCGAGGCCGCCCCGGCCGCCAAGGGCAAGGCGGGGGCCAAGCCGGCCGCCGCCGCCGCCCCGGCCGCCAAGCCGGCCGCCGGGGGGAAGAAGTGACGCGGTGAGGGGGTGACAAGGTGGCAAGGTGACAGACGAATCGCCTTCCGTCACCTTGTCACCTTGTCACCTTGTCACCTTGTCATGCCACCCCTCGCCGCCCTCGCACTCGGCAGCAACGTCGGCGACCGCTGGGCGACGCTCGACGCGGCCGTCCGCCGGCTGCGGGCCGAGCCCGGCCTGCGGCTCGTCGCCGCCTCGGAGTGCTACGAGACGGCCCCCGTCGATTGCCCGCCCGGGTCCGGGGCGTACCTCAACGCCGCCGCCGTGGTCGAAACCGACCGCGACCCGGAAGCCCTCCTCGACCTACTCCATCGCATCGAACGCCAGTTCGGCCGCGTCCGCGGAGAGACGAACGCCCCCCGCACCCTCGACCTCGACCTGCTCCTTTACGACCAGCGCGTGATCGCCACGCCGCGGCTCGTCGTCCCCCACCCGCGGATGCACGAGCGGGCGTTCGTCCTCGTGCCGCTGGCGGACGTGGCGGCCGATTGGGTCCACCCCGCGAGCGGTCAAACGGTGCGGGGGTTGTTGAGCGAGTTGCCCGCGGCGGATCGGGATGAGGTCAAAGCCACCCAAAGCCCAGGGACGGCGGTCCCTGGGTCTTGTGCCGGGCTCCGCGCTCTCGTCACCGGCTCCACCAGCGGCATCGGGGCCGCAGTCGCCGCCGCGTTCACGTCCCAGGGCGCGGCGGTCGTCACCCACGGCCGCCGGCCCGCTCCGGGCCGGCACGTCGCCGCCGATCTCCGCGACCCCGCCCAGGTGGACCGCCTCGCGGCCGAAGCGTGGGACATGCTCGGCGGGCTCGACGTGCTCGTGTGCAACGCCGGGGCCGACACCCTCACCGGCGACGCCGCGAAGTGGTCGTTCGACGAGAAACTCGACGCCCTCCTCGCCGTCGACCTCAAGGCCACGATGCGGCTTTCCCGCGCCATCGGGGCACGCATGAAGGAGCGCGGCCGGGGGCTGATCCTCACCGTCGGCTGGGACCAGGCGGAGACGGGGATGGAGGGCGACAGCGGGCAACTCTTCGCGGCCGTGAAGGGGGCGGTGGCGTGCTTCACGCGGAGCCTGGCGTTGAGCCTTGCCCCCGAGGTGCGGGTGAACTGTCTCGCCCCGGGCTGGATACGCACCGCGTGGGGCGAGACGGCGTCGGCCGCGTGGCAGGAGCGCGTCCGCCGGGAGACGCCGCTGGGGGTCTGGGGCTTGCCCGAGGACGTGGCGGCGGCGGCCGTGTGGCTGGCGAGCCCGGCGGCCGCGTTCCAGACGGGGCAGACGGTCCGCGTCAACGGCGGGGCGGTCAGATAAGGGCGATGGGACGCGGATGACGCGGATCAGGACGCGGATCAAAGCCGGGATCAGACGGGGAGTTTGATTTCACATTTCGGTATCTCTGTCCGATCCTCTCGATCCTGCGTCCTGATCCGCGTCATCCGCGTCCCGTCGCCGCAATTAACGCTTCTCGACCCGGACCTTCGTACCGTCGTCGGCCACCGGGGTGTTCGCCGCCCCCTTCACGGCCGGCCCCGCCCCCGGGGTGGCGAGCTTCGGCGGGCCGATCGGGCGGTCGTCGGGCGTCTGGATGTGGGCGTTGTCGGCCGGCGGGCCGCCGCACCCGCCGGCCGCCGCGAGGGCGACCAGGGCCGACCGCCACCGCGGTGTCGCTCGCCGGCTCATGGCGTCCCATCAGTTCTCGACCGCCGACCGGTCGAACGTCTGCCCGTCGGCTCGGGCCGACAGGGCCCGGTAGGCTCGATACCCCGGCTCCGTCTCGTTCGGGAGCGTGCCGATGCCGGCCGCCGTCACCGGGTTCGGCGTCCGCAGCGAGCGGACCGCCCCGTCGGCATACGCCACGTTCACGACCCCCGGGTGGTTGCTCGACGGGCCGCCCGGGAGGATGTCGGGGGCCGTCGCCAGGCCCCGGAACGAGGTCATGGCCCCGGCGCTGATCCACGACCACCGCACGTCCGACACCTGGTCCGCCGTGGCCCCGTCGGGCACGCCCGGGCCGAGGGCCTCGGCGAACAGGAGCGTGTTGCTCGCCCCGTCCGTGATGTCCTTGACGCCGGTCGGCTCGATGCGGACGGCCTTCGTCCCGCCGATCGGCCGGTACTGCGTGTGGAGGAAGACGCCCCGCTCCTGGTCCCAGGCGTCGACCCCCGTGAACCCGATCGTCCCCGCCACGCCGACGTAGTTCGACACGCCCAGGTTGGCCGACGGGTTGAACGTGTACCACTGGTTCTGGAGGCGGGTGATCGTCCCGTTCGGCTCATACACGATCTGGAAGAGGTACGGCCCGAGGTAGCCGAGTGTCGGGGCCGTCTGGAGGGCGGCCGGGCACTCGTACCCCTTGATGCGGGCGCGGGCCGGGGCCGTGTTGGCGTCGTCGTTGAACCACCCGCCGCCCGTCCCGTTCGGGTCCCAGTCGACCTTCAGCCGGTCGTACACGGCCCCCTGCTCGACGTGCGGCAGGAGGTACGCCAGCACCCCAACGTAAGGGCCGTTGCGGTCGAAGTCGGGGCCCGACAGGTAGTCGGGGTAGTTCACCCCGGCGATCCCCGGCGGGAACTTGCCGGCCTGCCCCTCGTAGTTGGCGGCGGCCAGGGCGATCTGCTTGAGGTTGTTCTTGCACCGCGTCCCGCTCGCGGCCGCCCGCACCTTCTGGACGGCCGGCAGCAGGAGGCCGATCAGCACCGCGATGATGGCGATGACGACGAGGAGTTCGACGAGCGTGAAAGCCCGGCGGGGGCGGCGGCCGGCGGTCGGGGCGGACACGAAACGGCCTCCTCGCCGGAGGGGTGGGGCGTCGGCCGGCCGTGAGAGGGAGGGGAACCGCCGCGTGGAATGATTATGGCCCGCCGGGGGGCGGCGTCAACCGAAAGGGGGACGGGTGTCCCTATTTCTCACAACCCGTCAGCCGTCGCGGCACAGGCCGGTGACGTGCCGCAGCACGTCGCGGACCGACACCATCCCGACCGGCTTGCCGCCGTCCACCACCGGCAGGTGCCGGTAGCCGCCGGTGTCCATCTTGCCGAGGGCGAACGCCAGCGGGTCGGCCGGGGCCACCGTCTCCGGGTCGCGGGTCATGTAGTCCTTCACGGGCAGCGCCGCGTGCCCCGCCCGCCCGGCCACCTTCGTGAGGAAGTCGCGTTCCGTGAGGATGCCGACGAGGTCGCCGGCGTCGTTCACGACGAGGACGGCCCCCACGGCCGCGTCGGTCATCGTCCGCATGGCGAGCCCGAGGGTGCCGTCGGCCGGGACCGTGACCGGCGGCCGCGGCCGGAGGACGGCGACGGGGTCGTGGAGGAGGCTGCGTTCGACCCGGTCGTGGGGGGCCGGCGCGTCGAGGTCGGCGAGCGGCTGCCGGCACCGGCCGCAGTCGTCCGCCCCGGGGAAGTTCAGGTGGCCGCAGGAGGGGCAGTACATGGCTTCGCGTCGTCAGGTCGTCAGGTCATCAAGTCGTCACGTCCGGACGCCTCGGCTGGGTGTATCCCGAACGCGAGCCGCCGCCCACCCGGCGGACCGGAAAGGCGGCGGCTCGTGACCTGAGGACGTGATGACCTGACGCCCTGACGACGCGGCCTATTCCACCGTCCACGTGTCCTCGGCCGCGAACAGGTCTTCGAGCCTGCCCTTGCCCTTCTTGGTGATGACGTCGTTCATCTGGCCGTCGAGGAGTTCCTCGTACGTCGGCTTACGAACGCTCCGCAGCACGCCGCACACCTCGGGGAAGTGGGGCATCGCCATCCGGCTCAGGAGGTACGCGAGGGTCGGCTCGTCGGCCTTCTCGTCGTGGATGAGCAGGTCGTCCTGCTGGCAGTCCTTGCCCACCTCCACGATCTCCGGCTTGAGCCCGTTGAGGCGGATGCCCTTGGTGCGGTCCTTGCCGAACACCATCGGCTTGCCGTGCTCCACGTACAGGGTGTTGTCGGCCTTCATGCTCTTGTCGGTGGCGTACTCGAACACGCCGTCGTTGAAGATTTTGCAGTTCTGGTAGATCTCCACGAACGCGCTCCCCTTGTGGGCGGCCGCCTTCTGGAGCGTGGCCACGAGGTGCTGCACGTCGATGTCGATGGTCCGGGCGACGAACGTGGCTTCCGCCGCGAGCGCCACCGAGAGCGGCTTCATCGGCGTCTCGAACGACCCGCCGGGGCTGGTCTTGGTCTTGGTCCCGAGCCGGCTGGCGGGCGAATACTGGCCCTTCGTGAGGCCGTAAATTTCGTTGTTGAAGAGCAGCACCTTGATGTCCACGTTCCGCCGCAGCGCGTGGATGAGGTGGTTGCCGCCGATGGAGAGGCCGTCGCCGTCGCCGGTGACGACCCACACCTGGAGGTCGGGGTTGGCGAGCCGCAGGCCGGTGGCGAAGGTGGGGGCCCGGCCGTGGATGGTGTGGAACCCGTAGGTGTTCATGTAGTACGGGAAGCGGCTCGAGCAGCCGATGCCGGACACGAACGCCATCTTCTCGCGGGGCACGCCCACGGTGGTGAGGGCCTTCTTCATCTGGGCCAGGATGCTGTAGTCCCCGCACCCCGGGCACCAGCGGACCTCCTGGTCGGTGGACAGGTCCTTCGTCGTCAGGGTGGGGAGGGCGGTCGCGGCCATATCGAAGTCTCGGGGAAGGGGAGAGTGAGTGTTCGGGGGCGGCGTTCGTTGTTCCGTCTTGGCCCGCCCCGTCGGGGCTGAAAGCCGGGGCCGTTCACCCCGCGCTCTCGTCACCGACGTCCGCGGTCGCCGTGGTCAGCGTCGAGCGGCCGCCCAAAGCCTTCTCGATGGCCGCTTCCAGTTCGCTCACGAGGAACGGCTTGCCCTGGACCTTGTTGAACCCCTCGGCGGGGGCGAGGTACTTCGCCCGCAGGAGCCAGCTCAACTGGCCGCCGTTCAGCTCGGGGACGAGGACGCGCTTGTACCGCTTCAGCACCGCGGCCGTGTTCTTCGGCATCGGGTTGAGGTAGCGGAAGTGGGCCTGGGCCACCTTCAGGCCGCGCTTGATCGACCGCTGCACGGCCGTCGTGATCGAGCCGTAGGTGCCGCCCCAGCCGACCACCAGCAGCTCCGCGTCGGGCGAACCCGTCACTTCGAGGTCGGGGATGGTGAGGGCGATGTTCTCGATCTTCCGGGCCCGGGTGCGGACCATGTGCTCGTGGTTCGCCGGCTCGTAGTTGATGTTGCCGGTCACGTCCTGCTTCTCGATGCCGCCGATGCGGTGTTCGAGGCCGGGGGTGCCGGGCACGGCCCACGGGCGGGCCAGCAGCTCGTCCCGCTTGTACGGCAGAAACTTCCCCGCCTCGCCGCTGCCGTTCTCGTGGGCCGCCCCGTTCGTGCCCGGGTCCGAGTTCGGGCCGGTCGGGTGGGTGATGACGATCTTCGGCAGCTTCGACGGGTCGGGCACCTTCCAGGGTTCCGAGCCGTTGGCGAGGTAGCCGTCGGACAGGAAGAAGACCGGGCACATGAACCGGGTGGCGATCCGCACCGCCTCGAAGGCCATGTCGAAGCAGTCCGACGGCGACTGCGGGGCGACGATCGCGGCCGGGCACTCGCCGTTGCGGCCGAACATCGCCTGCAGCAGGTCGGCCTGCTCCGTCTTGGTCGGCAGGCCGGTGCTCGGGCCGCCGCGCTGCACGTCCACGATCACCAGGGGAAGCTCGGTCATCACCGCGAGGCCGATGCCCTCACTCTTGAGGCACACGCCGGGGCCGCTTGTGCCGGTGACGCCGACGGCCCCGCCGTAGCTCGCCCCGATGGCCACGCCCACGGCCGCGATCTCGTCCTCGGCCTGGAACGTCTTCACCCCGTAGCGGCGCATCTCGGCCAGCCCTTCGAGCACCGAACTGGCCGGCGTGATGGGGTACGAGCCGTAAATGAGCTGCTTACCGGCGATCTGCGTGGCGGCCACCAGCCCCAGCACGGTGGCCTCGTTGCCCATGATCTTGCGGTACGTGCCCGGGGCGATCTTGGCCTTCGCCACCGTGTACTGCACGGGGAGCAGCTCGACCGTCTCGCCGTAGTTGTACCCGGCCTTCAGGGCGCGGGTGTTGGCGTCCACGTACTGCGGGTTCTTGCCGAACTTGTCCTTGATGTACTTCAGGCTCGCGTCCATCGGCCGCTCGAACATCCAGTAGACGAGCCCGAGGGCGAAGAAGTTCTTGCAGCGGTCGGCCTCGCGGGGCGTGAGCTTGCACTCGGCCACGGCCTCGCGGGTGAGCTTCGTGACGGCCACCCGCACCACCCGGTAGCCCTTGAGGGTGCCGTCCTCCAGCGGGTTCGTCTTGTACTTCGCCTTATCGAGGTCCGACGTGCCGAAACCGTCGGTGTTCACCACGAGGATGCCGGCGGAACGCAGGTCGCGGAGGTTGGTCTTGAGGGCGGCCGGGTTCATCACCACGAGGGCGTCGAGGTCGTCGCCGGGGGTGTGGATTTCGGTGCTGGCGAAGTGGACCTGGAAGCCGGACACGCCGGCCAGGGTGCCGGCCGGGGCGCGGATTTCGGCCGGGAAGTCGGGGAACGTGGCGATGTCGTTGCCGAGCAGGGCGGACGTGGTGGTGAACTGGGTGCCGGTCACCTGCATGCCGTCGCCGGAGTCGCCGGCGAAGCGGATGGTGACCGACTCCACCTCCTCGTGGCGGCGGGGCGGGCGGTCGGCGGTCGGCGGCTCGGCCGACGCCGCGCCGGGAGAGGCGTTGTCGGAGATCATAATGTACCGTTTCCTCGGTCGGACCGGGCGGGGAGGCAGGCGGGCGGCGGGGCTTACCTGGGTTCTCTGTTTTATACACGGCGGGCGGGCGGGGGTACCCGAAATGTGCGGGCGGGGCGGGGGTCACGCCCCCTCGGCCGTGTCCGGGTACTCGTTCGGCCGCGGCGGCTGGTTGTGGACCAGCCCGGGGAAGTGTTCGACCAGGTACCGCACCACCCGCTTCGCCGACAGGACGCCGACAGGCCGGCGGGCGTCGTCCACTACGGGCAGGTGCCGGTAGCCTCCGGCTTCCATCCGCTTGATCGCCGTCCGCACCGGGTCCTTCGGGTGGACCGTGACCGGGTCGGGGGTCATGCACCCGCCCATCGGCACCAGGAGGGAGCGGCCCGGGCCGAGGATTCGCGTGAGCAGGTCGCGCTCGGTGAAGAGGCCGACGACGCGGCCGAGGCGGGTGACGAGCAGGCAGCCGACCCGCTCCCGCCGCATGAGTTCGACGGCGGCGGCCACGGGGGCGGCGGCGTCGAGCAGGCGGGGCGGCGGCGGCGACAGGCGGGAGACGCTGTCCACCCGCAGGTCGCGGGACAGCTCGGTGGGGAACAGGCTGAGGGCGGGGGGGGGCGGGGTGAACCCCGCCGCCGGCCGGCGGCCGTGTGGGATCATGCTCACCGGTTCGGCGTTCCGGGGTACTAAAGTACAGCCATTGTCGGGACGTGCCCGCGGTCGGCAAGCCCGCCGGCCCACACGGACGGTTCGTCCGTCCGATCCTTGCGCCGGGGGCCGGCAAACCGCCCGCCGGGAACTACCCCGGCCGCCCGTTGTCGGCTAACCTGGGGGGAGGACGCAACCCCAGTCCCTCCGAGGAGTCCATGCCCCCGCCCGCCCGGCTCCTAACGCTCCTCCGCCAGGCGGCCGCGCTCGCCCGGGCCACCCCCGGCCGCCGCGGCCGGGTGGTCACGCTCCAGGACTGCACCGAGGTGGTGGTGGCCGGCGACCTCCACGGCCACGTCGCCCACTTCCAGGCCATCCTCACGGCCGCCGACCTCCGCAACTTCCCGCAGCGGCACTTCGTGGTTCAAGAGGTCGTCCACGGGAAGTTCCGCTACCCCGGCGGCGGGGACAAGTCGCACCAGCTCGTCGACCTGTTCGCGGCCCTGAAGAACCAGTACCCGAAGCGGGTCCACTACATCCCCGGCAACCACGAACTCGCCCAGTGGACGGGCCGCACGGTGCTGAAGGCCGACGAGGACCTGAACGCCCTCTTCCGGGCCGGCGTCACCGCCGCCTACGGCTCCTCCGGCATGGAGGTCTACGCCGCGTACCTCGACCTCTTCCGCTCGCTCCCGCTGGTCCTCCGCTGCCCGAACGGCGTGCTGATCTCGCACACCTTGCCGGCGTCCGGGGCGCTGACCGCGTTCGACCCGGCCCGCCTCGCCGCCGACAGCTACGAGGACGCCGACCTCCTCCCCGGCGGCACCGTCCATTCCCTCCTCTGGGGCCGCGACACGAGCCAGCGGAACGCCGAGGCTTTCCTCCGGATGATGGACGCCGAGCTGCTGGTGACCGGCCACATCGCCTGCGACGAGGGCTACGACGCCCCGAACGGCCGCCAACTGATCCTCGACGCCGCCGAGCACCCCGCCGGGTACGCCGTCATCCCGACCGACCGCGGGCTGACCCACGCCGAACTGGTGGCGTGCGTGCGAACTGTGTAGTCAGTTGGCAGCGGCAGTTGGCAGGCGGCAGTCGAAACC
>JANPKP010000243.1:0-12518 GCA_031426095.1 Gemmataceae bacterium | reverse complement strand
GGGCGGCGGCCGAGTTCGACTGGCGGGTGATGGGCGGGCGGAGCCTGGAAGTCTATCGGGCCGCGGTCGCCGGGAAGGGCGGGTAGCCGTGCGGGTGCTGCACCTGTACTCCGGAAACATGTTCGGTGGGGTCGAGACGATACTCGTCACCCTCGCCCGACTGCGGCACCTCTCTCCGGCCATGGACCCCCACTTCGGGGTCTGCTTCCCCGGCAGATTGAGGGACGACCTCCGGGCAACCGGGGCGACCGTCCACGACCTCGGGGCGGTCCGCCTCAGCCGCCCGTGGACGGTGCTGAGGGCCCGGCGGCGACTGGCCGAAACGGTCCGGTCGGCCGGGATCGATGTGGTGGTCGGGCATTGCTGCTGGCCGGTGGTGGTGTTCGGTCCGACGGTCCGGCGGCTCGACCGGCCGCTGGTGTACTGGGCCCACGATGCCGGACTGACGGCCGGCCGGCGGGGGTGGCTGGAGCGGCTGGCGGGCCGCACCCGGCCCGTCCTTACCCTGGCCATCAGCGACTTCACCCGACCGTTCGCCGAGGCTCTTTACCCGGGGGGCTGGTGCGAGGTCTTGCTCCCCCCGATACCCCCCTCGCCGGTCCGCGACTGGTCCGCCGACCGGACGGCCGTGCGGCAGGAACTGGGGGCGGCGGATGGGGATGTCGTGGTCGTGCAGACGAGTCGGATGGTCCCTTATAAGGGCCACCGGCTGCTCCTGGCGGCCCTGGGTCAGTTGCTTGATCTTCCCGGGTGGGCGTGCTGGCAAGTCGGGGGGCCGCAGCGGCCGGCCGAGTCCGATTACCTTTCCGAACTGAGGGCCGCCGTCCGGGACGGCGGGATCGCGGACCGGGTGCGGTTTCTCGGCGACCGGGGCGACGTTCCCCGGCTGCTGACCGGGGCCGACATCCACTGCCAACCGAACACCGGGCCGGAGTTGTTCGGGATTACGTTCATCGAAGGGCTGGCCGCCGGGCTGCCGGTCGTCTCGACGGCGATCGGGGCGGCCACTGACATCCTGTCCGGGGGGGCCGGGGTGCTGGTCCCGCCGGACGACCCGGCCGCGTTGGCGGCCGCCCTCCGCGGCCTCATCGTGGACGCTCGTGCCCGCGACCGGTTCAAGGCGGACGGCCCGGCTCGCGCGGCCAAGTTGTGTGACCCGGTCCGGCGGATGGCGGATTTAACCGGTTGGCTAGTCCGGGCGTCCACCGCAAGGGGCGAGACATGAACGACCTACTCGTCCGGCTCATGGGGTGGCGGGCTCTGACCGTCCAGGGCGACCCGATGGTCGGGGATCGCTGGCGGTGGATGAGCCGACACCTGCGGCCCGGCCCGCTCCGGGCGCTCGACGCCGGGTGCGGGAACGGGGCCTTCTCGTTCTACGCCGCCCGCCGGGGGAACACCGTGCTCGGGCTGACGTTCGCCCCCCACGAGGTCGAGAAGGACGCCCGCCGGGCCGCCCTGCTCGGGCTGGCCGACCGGGTCGAGTTTCGGGCCGCCGACCTCCGCCGGCTCGATCAGTTCGCCGACACGCTCGGCACCTTCGACCAGATCATCGCCCTCGAAGTGATCGAGCACATCCTCGACGACCGGAAGCTCGTCGCCGACCTGGCCCGGCTGCTCAAGCCGGGCGGGCGGCTGCTCCTGAGTACGCCGTACAAACACTACCGGCGGTTGTACAAGGAGTATTTGTCGGACCACGAGGACGGCGGGCACGTCCGCTGGGGGTACACGCACGAGGAGCTGCGGGGGCTGTTCGAGGCGGCCGGGTTGGCGGTCGAGCGGGAGGACTACCTGTGCGGGTACTTCTCCCAGAGAATCACGAATCTGATGCGGTTACTGGACCGGGTTCACCCCCGGGTGGCGTGGGCGGCCAGCCTGCCGCTACGGCCGCTGGTGCTGCTCGACCCGTTCGCCACGAAGGTGTTGGGGTACCCGTGGATGACTGTCGGGGTGGTCGGCCGCAAGCCCGGGGGTTGACCGCGGGCATCGGCACAGGGGCATCCGAGACATGGCGAGTCTGCCGAAACGAGTGGCCCGGGCCGTCGTCCCCCGGGCGGTCCGGAACTGGCTGCGATCGCCGGCCCGCGCGATCGGGAGGGCGTGGTCGGACGGGCTCGCCCGGGCCGGGTTTGTGACCCGCGTCGGTATGCGGCCCGGGTGGGACATCCGGTCCCACCCGGGGGCGTACCGGTTCGCCTACCACGCCCAGGACGACGACCCCGAACAGGTAGCCGAGTTCGACCAGTTTATCCGGACCTGCACCCCCGGGATGGTGCTGTTCGACATCGGGGCCCACTTCGGGCTATTCAGCCTGGCCGCCCTCCACTACGGCGGGGCGGCGGCCCGGGCGACGGCCGTTGACCCGTCCCCCCTCGCGTGCCGGGTTGTCCGGTTCCAGGCCGCCGCGAACGGGGCGGCCGGCCGACTGACCGTGATCCAGGCGTCGGCCGGCGAGGTGGCCGGCCGGCAGCCGCTGGTGGCGGCCGGGATCGGGTCGGCCGGATACTTCGTCCGGCCCGACGGCGATCACCCGCCGGCCGAGCAGATCGAGGTGGACGTGGTCTCGATCGACGGCTTGGTCGAGAGGGCGGTCTCCCGGCCGACGCACGTGAAGGTGGATGTCGAGGGGTACGAGTTGAGCGTCCTTCGGGGGGGCACGCGGCTGTTCACGTCGACCGATCCGCCGGTCGTCTTCTTGGAACTCCACGGCGACCTCATCCGGTCCGCCGGGGGCGACCCTTCGGCCTGCCTCCACCTCCTCGCGGGGTGGGGGTACGAGGTGGCCGACGTTTACGGCAACCCACTCAGTGCCTCGGCGGCCGACCACCCCCTGATCCGGCTGGTGGCGACCAAGGCCGTCAAGAGCTAGTCGGCTCGGAGTCCCGATGGACCTCGCCTTCCCGATCGCCGCCTTCCTCACCGTCCTTGCGGCCACCAACCGGTCCCTCGGTTTGGGTTTCGTGGCCCTCTTCGCGGTCGGGTACGTCAACGGGGTGATCCGGGCTAATTTCCTCAGCGTCTTCACCACATTCATGTTCGATATGGGCGTTCTCGGACTTTACGTCGGATTTCTCGCCGGTGCGAGCCGCCGCTTGACCGGGTTGCTCACCGGGGGGGTGGGCCAGTTCGTCCTGGTCCTGATCGCCTGGCCGGTACTAATGACGGCCGTGCCGGTGAACGACTTTCTGGTACAACTCGTGGCCCTCCGGGCAACGGTCTGGTTTCTCCCGGTCGCGCTCATCGCCACCCGCCTGTCGGCCCGCGACCTCCAGGTGATCGCCCGCGGGCTAGCCGGCCTCAACCTCGTTGCCCTGGCCGGCGGGCTGTATGTGTACGCGAACGGCGTCGAGGCCCTGTACCCGGACAACGCGGTTACGCAAATCATCTACCGATCGAGCGACGTCGGCAACAACGAGTTTCACCGGGTGCCGTCGTTCTTCCTCAGTTCGTCCGCCTACGGCGGGACCATGCTACTGACCCTCCCGTTCATCCTGAACTTGCTGTTCCAACCGGGCACCCGGTTGGCCGACCGGGGCCTCGCCGCGGCCGGACTGGTGGCCGCCCTGGGCGGGATTCTCCTTTGCGCCGCCCGCCAGCCGCTCGTCGTCTTCGCGGTCGCCACCCTGACCGCGTGGGCGGTCTCCCGGTTCTCCCCGTGGGTGGGGCTGGTGGCCGCCGGTGTCGTCGCCGCCGGGGCGGCCGTCGCCTCGACCGACGTGCGGCTCCAGCGGACGGTCACCCTGCAGGACGCGGAGGTCGTGACGGAGCGGGTCCAGGGGAGTGCGAGCGAAAACTTTGTGGAGTTGTTCTTCGACTACCCGGCCGGGGCCGGCATGGGGTCGTCGTTCGGGACCAGTATCCCCTTCTTCCTGGCCGACCGGGCCCCCAAGCCGATCGGCCTGGAGAACGAGTACTGCCGGATCATGATCGACCAGGGGTGGGTCGGGCTGGGCGGGTGGCTGGCTTTCCTCGGGTGGCTGTACGCCCGCCCGCCGCGGTCCGGGCTCGGGCGCCCGTGGCAACTCGGGGTGGTCCTCATGTTCTCCCTCTCGGTGACCGTCTGGCTGACCGCCTTCATCGGGGCCGGCACCCTCTCGTCGGTCCCGGGGACGGTGCTCCTACTCGTCCAAATGGGCGTGGTCGCGGCGGCCCGCGGGCGAGGCGGACTGTTCGCCCCGCCGCCCCGGCCCGCCGTCCGCCCGAGGGCTTTCGCGTGACCCCTACCCAACCCCTACCGCCCGAGGTCACCCGCATCCGCCCGTCCGGCGGGTGGCGGGCGGTCGATCTGCGGGAGGTCTGGCGGTACCGCGAACTGCTCGCCTTCCTGACCCTGCGGGACATCAAGCTCCGGTACAAGCAGACCGCCCTCGGGGTCGCCTGGGCGGTCATCCAGCCGCTGCTGAACGTGGTGGTGGCCACCGTCTTCTTCGGCAACCTGGGCGGGATGGCCGGGCGGACCGGGACGGACGTCCCGTACGCCCTCCTCACCCTGGCCGCCCTCGTCCCCTGGCAGTTATTCAGCTACGCCCTGACCCAGTCGAGCAACAGCCTCGTGGCCGAGCAGCGGCTGATCACCAAGGTCTACTTCCCCCGGCTGATCGTCCCGGTCGCGTCCGTCCTGTCCGGGCTGGTCGATGTGGCCGTCACCCTCGCCCTCCTGGTCGTCGTGATGGTCGCCGGCCCCCTGCTGTTCGGGTGGCCGGTGGTCGTCCCGTCGGCGGCGGTGGTGGCGGTGCCGGCCCTCGTCCTGTTCGCCGTCCTGGCCGCCCTGGCCGTCGGCCTCTGGCTCGCGGCCCTCAACGTCCAGTACCGGGACATCCGGTACACGATCCCGTTCCTCACCCAGTTCTGGCTCCTCGCCACCCCGGTCATGTACCCGGCCGGGATCGTCCAGGACGCCCGCCTACGGCTCGTGTACGGGCTCAACCCGATGGTCGGGGTGGTCGAGGGGTTCCGGTGGGCCCTGCTCGGGACGGCCGCCCCGGACTGGGGTATGATGGGCGTGTCGGCCGCCGTGGTGGTGGCTCTCCTGACCGGCGGGGTGTTCTACTTCCGGCGGATGGAAAAAACCTTCGCGGACGTGGTGTAACCGATGGGCGACGTGGCGATCCGGGTCGACGGCCTGGGCAAGCGGTACACCCTGGGCGGACCCCGGGAGCGGTACGGCACGCTCCGCGACCAGATCGGCCGGGCCGGGGCGTCGCTCCGGGGGCTCCTCCGGCGGCGGCAGCGGGCCGACGCCCGGCCGCCGTTCTGGGCCCTGAAGGACGTGTCGTTCGAGGTCAAGCGGGGGGAGGCGGTCGGGATCATCGGGCGGAACGGGGCGGGCAAGAGCACCCTCCTCAAAATCCTCTCCCGGATCACCGAGCCGACCGAGGGGGGGGCCGACCTCTACGGCCGCGTGGGGTCGCTCCTGGAGGTCGGGACGGGCTTCCACCCGGAGTTGACCGGGCGGGAGAACATCTACCTGAACGGGGCGATCCTCGGGATGCGGCGGGCGGAGATCGTCCGCCAGTTCGACGCGATCGTGGCCTTCGCCGAGGTCGAGAAGTTCGTCGACACGCCGGTCAAGCACTACTCGAGCGGGATGTACACCCGGCTGGCGTTCGCGGTCGCCGCCCACCTGGAGCCGGACATCCTGATCGTGGACGAGGTGCTGGCCGTCGGAGACGCAGAGTTTCAGAAAAAGTGCCTGGGGAAGATGGAGGAAGTGGCGGGACGGGGGCGGACGGTGTTGTTCGTCAGTCACAACATGACGGCCGTCCTAAAGCTCTGCGCACGCGCCGTGATCCTGAAAGACGGACGCAAGGTGTTCGACGGCACCCCGGCCGAAGCGATCCCTGTGCATCTCTCCCACGCGGACCGGATTCTGCCCGAGTGGCGGGACGACGAATCCAGGCCGACCAACCCCGACGGATTGGTTCGGCTGACCGGAGCCCGTGTGCGGCAGCCGAACGGGTTAATCGGCGGGCTCATGCCAGCAGACAAGCCGTTCGACATCGAGATCGAGTACATCGTACTCAATCAGACCTCGTGCCAGATCGCCTTCCGGCTGAACCGTGCCGACGGCGAGACGGTTCTGACCACGGGGGACGGAGATGTCCGGTCGGTTACGTACCGACCGCGGCTGCCGGGCCGGTTCACCTCTCGGGTGCGTTTCCCCGGTCACTTTCTCCGCCCCGGCCGCTATTACTTGCTCATTGCGGTAAACCGGCCGGCCGCTCCGCCCCACGACCTGCTCGAGGCCGTGGTCCACTTCGAGATCGACGGTGTCGGCTCGCTCCGGGAACTGGACGGCCGGTTGGGTGTCGTGTTGCCGCAGTTCCACTGGTCCGAGGATTGTGTGGGTGACTGCCCCGAGCCCCTGACTCTTAACCCCCAGAGGGGCGGTCTATGAACCCCTTGCGGTCGCTCTACGAACGCCTCACCCCCATTCCCGTGCGGGCCAAGTTGTCGTTCTGCCGGTTGGTGGTCACTGACCGGGTGGCGCGGGGGCGTTGGATCCGGACCCGGCGTGCGACGAGAGCGTTGAAGAGGGGGCGGTTTCTGGCCGAGACGCCGCTGCCCCACGCCCGGCTCGTGGTCGACCTGCGGGATGTCGGCGTCGGCCTGCCGATTTACATCAAGCGGGCTTACGAGGAGCCCGAGACGGCCTTCATCCGGTCCACCATCCGGCCGGGCATGGTCGTGTACGACGTTGGGGCGAACATCGGGTACACGACCACCCTGGCCGCCTCGCTGGTCGGTCCGACCGGGCTGGTCGCGGCGTTCGAGCCGCACCCCCACAACTACGGCCTTCTCGACCGGAACGTCGCCTCCAACCGCTTCGCCCAGGTGAGGCCGTTCAACGTGGCCCTCGGTGCCGCCCAAGGGATCCTGAGCCTTTACGAGTCCGACACCAACTTCGGCGACCACCAGTTGTACGGCGTGCCGGGTGAGGAGCGGCAGTCGGTCGAGGTCAAGGTGGAGCGGCTCGACGACGTGTGCGCGCGGGAGAAACTGCCGCCGCCCGACTTCATTAAGATCGACGTGCAGGGGTACGAGCCGTTCGTTCTTCAAGGGATGGAAGAGATCCTCCGGCGGAACCGCCCATTGATCGTTCTGGCCGAATACTGGCCGTGGGGAATGCGGCGGGCTGGGGCCGAACCGAATGCGATGATCGCTCCGTTCCGGGACGCCGATTTCACCGCCGCGGTCGTCGGGCCCGACGGCCAGATCGCCGATTCCGAGTGGTCGCGGGTGGAGGCAGAACTCACCGCGGTTGACGAGCAGAACGAATCGCTCTACGTGAATGTTGTCTTTCGGCGTGGTTGAAGCTGGTGGTATGACACGGCAATCTGCCGTCGGGTCCGGCGATGTGCAGGTCGGACAAGTAAATACCGGTAACGGTACTGCGGTCAAAACGCGAACGCACCGAATAACCATGAACATCCCATCGACGTTTCAAAGCCTCCCGCGCGTTCTCAGTTATCGTTGCCTGAGGTCTGTCAGCAAGGAGGCGCTCGCATACACAGACCTGTTCGTGCCGCCGTTCAGCGACAAAGTCGAATGGAAATCCGGTCTCGGCGGGAGTATTCACCTGCTCTACGGGTGGGTGAGGTCCACGAGGCCGGCGGTCATCGTCGAGATCGGGTCGGCACGCGGGCGGAGTGCCTGCGCGATGGCCCTCGCGTGCCGGCAAAACGGCACGGGTCGGGTGTACGGGATCGATCCCCACACCGCAAACGACTGGACGGACGGGGGCACCGGGGGCAGCACTTACGATTTCTTCGTGGGGCGGTTGCGGCGGTACCGCTTGACCGTGTGGTGCGAGGTGATCCGGGCGACATCCGACCAAGCCGCGGCAACCTGGGACCGGCCGATCGACCTCCTATTCATCGACGGCGACCATACTTATGAGGGAGTGCGGCGGGATTACGAACTCTTTGCCAAGTGGGTCCGCCCGCGTGGCATGGTGGCTTTCCACGACTCTCTCTGGGAACACCATCCGAAGCACCCGAACGCCCGCCCTGGGATCGGCGTCCCACGATTCATGGAAGACCTCCGTCGTCAGGGTTTTCATCTAGTCACCGCCGATGCTTTCCCCGGGCTTACGCTCCTCAACCCCGGGGCCGGTGGTCTCTCTCTCCTACCGTCCCACCCTCCGACCTCGGACGCGTCGTGATCTCCGGGCTACCGAGCCAGGTGGTGCGGGGGGCCGTCCGACGCTTGACATCGGCGGACGGCCACCGGCTAGTGACCACCCGTTTCGCCTCCGTGGTGGCACGCCTAGTCGGCCGGCCCCGCCCCGGCCGGCCGGTCCGCCGCGTCGTCCACGTGTCTCCGGCGTACTTCGACCCGGCGTCGCACATCGGCGGCGGCGAGCGATACCCGACGAGCCTCGCCCGGGCGATGGCCGAACTCGTGGAAACCCGGCTCGTCACGTTCGGGCCGCGGCGGGCCAGCCTCCGCCGAGATGGGTTGCGGATTGAAGTGTACCCGACGCGAGAATTGATCGACGCCAACCCTGTCGATCCGCACGCCCTCGGCTTCCTTCCCGAGGTGAGGCGGGCCGACGTGATTCACTGCCACCAAGACGCACCCTTCGTTTCGACCGTTGCGGTGTTGGCCGCCGCCGCCCTGGGCCGCCCGTGCTTCGTCACCGACCATGGCGGCGGCGGATGGAACTTCGGCCAGCGGGTGCCAACCCATCGGTTCGTAGCGCGATTCTGTCCGGTCAGCGAGTTCGCAGTACGAGAGGTCGAGCGGCATAAGGTAACGGTCATTCGAGGCGGGGTTGATCCCACCTTCCTGATCGACCCGCCCGCCCCGTGGCCCCGGGCCCCCGGGGTGCTCTTCGTGGGCCGGGTGCTTCCGCACAAGGGGGTCAACGACCTTATCGAGGCCGTCCCCGCCGACCTCCCGCTCACGGTCATGGGGCCGGCGTACGACCTCGACTACCTCGGCCTACTCAAGCGGATGGCCGACGGTAAACGGGTGAAGTTCGTTACCGACGCGGACGATGCCGCCGTCCGGGCCGCCTACCGGGCCGCCACCGTCACGGTGTTGCCGTCCGTCTACACCGACTGCTACGGGCGGCGGCACGAGCGGCCGGAACTCCTCGGGCTGACGCTCATCGAAAGTCAGGCCTGCGGCACCCCGGCCATCTGCACGGCCGTGGGGGGAATGCCGGAGTTCGTGGACGACGGCGAGACTGGGTTCGTGGTGCCGCCGAACTCACCCGACCGGCTCCGCCACGCGATCACCCGGCTTACCGGCGACCCCGCGTTGGCGGCGCGATTCGGGGCCGCCGGCCGGAAGGCGGTGGAGGGGCGATTCACCTGGGATCGCGTGGCCCGGCTGTGTCTAGATACGTACACCGCGGCCGCGCACGGTCGCGGGTTTGAACCCCGCGCGGCCCCCTGTTGAGCCCCACACACAGATGCGCATCGCGTTCGTCTCCCTGATCCCCGCCCCGTGGGGGGGGAGCGAGGAACTCTGGTGCCGGGCCGCGCACGTGTTGCGGTCCCGCGGGGCGGTCGTGGCGGTCGGCGTCCGGCCGTGGCCGACGCCGGTTTCCCGGATCGAGGAGCTGGCGGGGCTCGGGTGCCGCGTCCACTGGCACGCGTTCCCGGGCCGGCGGGCCCGGCTGCTCACCCGCCTCGGCCTGCCCGAAGACCGGGCCCTCGGGTGGCTCGTCCGGTTCCGGCCCGACCTCGTGGTCCACTCGGTCTGCTCGCACAACGCCAACCTCGCGGTCGATAGCTTCTGCCGGCGGCACGGCCTGAAGTACGTCCGCCTGGTTCAGTTGGCCGGCGAGCGGTGGTGGCCGAGCGACGCCGTCCTGGACGAGTACACCCGGGCGTACACCGGGGCCGCCGCGTGCTGCTTCGTGTCGCACGCCAACCGGCGGCTAGTCGAGACCCAGATCGGGGCCACCCTGCCGAACGCCCGTGTCGTCTGGAACCCCTACACCGTGCCACCCGGCGTCGCCCCGTGGCCGTCCGAGGCGGGCGGGCTGGCGTTGGCCTGCGTGGGCCGTCTCGACCCGGAGTCGAAGGGGCAGGACCTCCTGCTGACCGCCCTCGCGAGGGACCGGTGGGCGGGCCGGGGGGTACGGCTCTCGTTCTACGGGCGGGGGCCGGGGGAGGCGTCGTTGCGGCGGCTGGCCTCCCACCTCGGGTTCGCCGAGCCGCGGGTCCGCTTCGCCGGGTTCGCCCCCGACATCCGGGCCGTCTGGGACGGCCACCACGCCCTCGCGTTGACATCCCGGGAGGAGGGGATGCCGTTGGCCGGGATCGAGGCCATGTCCTGCGGCCGGGTCCCGATCCTCACCGCGGTCGGTGGGAACTCGGAACTCGTGGCCGACGGGGAGACGGGGTTTCTGGCGGCGGCCCCGACCGCGGCCCACGTCGACGAGGCGCTGGAACGGGCGTGGGCACACCGCCGGGAGTGGCGGGACATCGGGGAGCGGGCGGCCCGGTCGGTCCGCGCCAGGGCTCCGGCGGACCCGGGCGGGGCGTTCGCCGATCTCGTGACCGAGACCGCCGGCCGCGGGGCGGGGGCATGACCCCGGCCGTCATCCTCAACCTGCCCCGGAACGCCGGCGCGGTCGGGCGGCCGACCGGGGGCACCCACCGCGACCGACAGGTTGCCGAACTCGTCGCCGCGGCCGGCCTGCCGGCCGCCGAACTGCCCGGGGTCCGGTTCGAGGGGCGGCGGTGGGGGCGGCTGCGGGACGGGGTCCTCGGGAGCCTCCGGCTGGACCGACGGGTTCCCGCCCGGTACAGCGAGATCACGCGGCTCGGGGCCTATTACGCCGGCTACGAACACCTCGTCCGCGAGCACCCGGCGGCCCGGGTGCTCGTCTGCCAGACGATCGCCCACCTGCCCGGCCTGGCCCGGTTCGTCCGCCGCCACGGGTGGCGGGTGGTCGTCGCGCCACACGACCTGGAACGACTCGCCCCGGTCGCCCGCCAGGGCCGCGGGTGGCCCCTCCTGTTGGACGAGATCGACCACCTAGCGACCGCCGACGCGGTCTTCTGCATCGCCCGCGAGGAGCGGTGGCTACTGCGGAACCTCGGGGTGTCGGCCGACGACCTCCCGTACCGCCCGCCGGCCGACCACGCCGCCAATCTTGCCGCCGTCCGGGACCGCCGGCGGGTGGGGCAGCCGGCCGGGCTCCTCGTCATGGGGTCGGCCGTCCATCCGCCGACACGTGACGGGACGCGAGAACTGTTGTCATGGCTCCGCCGTTGCCCCCCGCCGGCCGGCGAGGCGGTTTGGGTGGTCGGGGCGGGGACCGAGATGTTCGCCGACGGCCCCCTCCCGCCGAACGCGGCGGTGCTCGGCGGGGTCGACGAAGACCGACTGGCCGGACTGCTGACTTCGGCACGGGCGGTCGTGGCTCACCAAACATGGGGGACGGGCGGCCTGACCCGCATCCCGGACATGCTCACGGCCGGGGTGCCGGTCGTGGCCAACCGGATCGCGGCCCGGTCGGCGGAGGAGTTGGCCGGGGTGCATCGGTACGACAGCCCGGACGAACTGGCGGCCACTCTGGCCGGCCCGCTGGCGGTGCCCCCGCCCCCGCCCGGCATTGGGGCGGACGAGCGGCGATTCGTGGCCACCCTGCGCCGCCTCGCCGGAGCCGGCGGCCAGGCCGAGGGGCCGGCGTGACCCGGCGGCCGCGAGTCGTCCACGTCACCCCGGCCCTGTTCGGGGACGGGGGGGTGTTCGGCGGGGCCGAGCGGTACTCGTTCGAGCTGGCCCGGCACATGGCCCGGGAGGTGCCCACCGGGCTGGTCGCGTTCGGCCCCGCCCCCCGCCGGTTCACCACCCCCGAGGGGCTCCGTGTCCGCGTCCTCGGGCCGGCCCGGTACGTCCGCGGGCAGCCGCTCAACCCGGTCCACCCGGGGATCGTCCGGGCCGTCGCCGGGGCCGACGTGGTCCACTGCCACCAGCCGCACACCCTGGCCGCCGAGCTGGCCGCCCTGCTCGCCCGGGCGGGCGGCCGGCGGGCGTTCGCCACCGACCTGGGGGGCGGCGGGTGGGGGTTCTCGGCCTACCTCCGGACCGCCGGGTGGTTCCGCGGCCACTTGCACATCAGCGCCTACAGCCGGACCGTCGCCGGGCACGACGGGCGGCCGGGGGCGGCGGTCATTTACGGCGGCGTCGACGCCGGCCGGTTCGCCCCGGACCCGGCCGTCCCGAAGGAACCGCTCGTGGTGTTCGCGGGCCGGCTCATGCCCCACAAGGGGGTGATCGACCTCGTCGACGCCCTCCCGGACGGGTTGACCCTGGAACTGATCGGCCGGCCGTACCACGCCCGATACCACGCGGACCTGCGGGCGCGGGCGGCCGGCAAGCGGGTCGTGTTCCGCCCGGACTGCGACGACGCGGACCTGGTCCGGGCGTACCGGCGGGCGGCGTGCGTGGTCTTGCCGAGCGTCTACCGGGACATTTACGGGGGGGAGACGCGGGTGCCCGAGCTGCTGGGCCAGACGCCGCTGGAGGGGATGGCGTGCGGCACCCCGGCG
>JANPKP010000242.1:0-21581 GCA_031426095.1 Gemmataceae bacterium | reverse complement strand
GGCCGGGCGAGCGGGGGACGTGAGTCCCCCGGGGCGAGGCGCGTCTGTGGGGCAGCACTCGGGGGACTCACGTCCCCCGCTCGCCTTACCCCTCGACTTCCTCCGTGGGCCGGCGGGGCGGGCGGTGGTAGAGCGACTTGAGGCCGAGCATCTTGAGCCCGGTGCAGGCGAGGATGGACGCCTCCATCAGGACCGTGCGGCGGCGGATGTAGAACAGGTCGTACACGAGCTTGTTCTTGACGCTGCGGACGCACGAGTCGGGCGGGAGGTGGACCTGGGCGAACCCGGTGATGCCCGGCTTGACCGCGTGCCGGCGGTCGTACCCGGGCACGATGCGGCGGAGCTTGGTGCAGATTTCCGGCCGCTCCGGCCGCGGGCCGATGAGGCTCATGTCGCCCCGGAGGACGTTCCACAACTGCGGGAGTTCGTCCAGGTGGAGCTTGCGGAGGACGCGGCCGACGGGGGTGATGCGGGGGTCGCCGGGGATGCACCACCGCGGGCCGGTCAGGCTCTCGCACTCGTGGTACATGGTGCGAATCTTGTACAGGGTGAACACCCGCCCGCCGCGGCCGACCCGCTGCTGGGTGTACACCGCCGGCCCCCGGGACGCGGCCCGCACCACCAGGGCGCAGGCGATCATCACCGGGACGGCGGCCACGGCCAGGCACGCCGCGAGGGCGTAGTCGAACGCCCCCTTTACCCACGACCCGGGGCCGCCGGCCGACTCGGGGCGGGAGGCCCCGGGGTTCGGGCGATAGGCCGGTTGGGGGTGTGCGGGGGTTCGCAACGCGGGCCTCGGGTGAGCCATGACAGCCGACAGCCGGGAACGGGGTTCGGGCATCGTGCCAATCCTTGGGGTGGGGTCCGGTCCGATCCTTCGGACAGCCGACGGGGGCGGGCAATTCCCACGCCGCCAGTCGGGACCAACCTCTCGACGCGGGGCGAACCGACGGGTACCGACTGACTCAGGGCGTGGCGATCGCGGCGTACTGGGCCCACGCCGAGCGGACGAACGCCTTCGTGACCGCGTCGTCCTCCGGCGGCGGGGCGTCGGCATCCGCCTCCGGCAGGGGGGTCACGATATAAATCTTGTACAGCACCGGCACGCTCGCCAGTTTCTTGGCGAATTGCCACCGCGGGCTGTCCGGGGCGACCAGTTGCCCGTCGGTGGTCCACGCCCACCGCACCCGGGCCCGGTCCTTCTTGCCGAGCTTCGTCTTCTCGAAGTCGGCCGCGTAGCACTGCCCGGTGACGCCGCCGGGCAGTTCGACCGCTTCCTGATGGGCACCACGTAGGGTCTTGTACCCCGCCCCAGGGTAGCAGATGTCCGGGGTGTGGGTCGAGACCGACCCGGGCGGCCCGCTGATGAAGGTGACGGCGGCCGACTGGCCGGTCTTCGGCGACAGGTAGCGGCGGGAGGTGGCCGTGCTCCCCTCGTTCGGCGGCATCTCGGTGTCCACCGGCTCCGATGTCCAATCCTCGAAGCGGACCTCCGCGGCGTGCAGCCGGTCGGTCCGCTCGCGGTCGGGGACGAAGACGTTCCACCGCTGGGTGACGGCCCCGTTCACGACCGCCCCGGCGGCGATCAGGGCGGCGAGCCCGAGGAATGTCGGCATTTTCAGCACGGTGTCGCTCCAGGTACCGGTCAAAGCCCAGGGACGGCCATCCCCGGGCTCGGTGGTCGATTAGCACAGCGCCTCGGACTCGGTCGCCCCGACGTACACGACGCCGGAGTAGGGGATTTCCATCGCCGCCACGCGGTCGGTGGCCTTCCGCAGGAGCGGCGTCCGGGTCTCGCGGTAGCGAGCGCACACCAGCACGGCCTCGCAGCGGCGGGCGACTTCCACGGACTCGGCCGCCGTGAGCAGGGCGTGGCCGTGGATGACGACGCAGTCGTAAGGTTCCTTGAGCCGCGTGAGGACGGCGTCGAGCCGGCCGCCGACGGCCGCCTTGCGGGCCTCGTCGGACCACTTCCCGGCCGGCAGGAGGTGCAGCCCGCTCGGCAAGAACTGGACGGAGCGCCGCGCGTCGGCCTCGCCGCGGAGGACTTCGCACACGCCGGCCTCGTTCGCCACCCCCGCGTAGTCGTGCAGCACGGGGTCGCGGAGGTCGAAGTCCACGACGAGCGTCCGGTAGCCGGATTGCGCCAGGCTCGACGCCAGCCCGAAGGCAGTGAAGCTCTTCCCCTCGTCGCCGGTGGCGCTGGTGACGGCCACCGTCGCCGCCCCGCGGGCGAGCCACGTCTGGGCCACGTAGGAACGCAATTTGTCGATCGACTCGTTGGCCGCCGCCCGCTTCGCCGGGTCGCGGCCCGCCTCGCCCGGCAGGCACGGGATGACGCCCACGACCGGGGCCGGGCCGGCGGTCTTGAGGTCGGCCAGCGAGCTGACGCGGCGGGAGAGCGTCTCGAACCCGACCACCCCAACGGCGATCAGGGCGTACCCGAACAGGCACGCGGCGACGGTGGCGATGACCTGCTTCTTGCCGTCCTTCTGGACCGGCTGAGACGCCTTCTGAAGGACGTGGACCCGCGGCGGCGACTGGATGTCCATCTTGGTCAGGGTGTGCTGGCGGACGAGGGCCGAGTAGATGCCGTCCTCGGTGCTGACCTGCGTCTGGGCCGGGCCCGAGTATTGCGGCCCGCCGGCGAACGGGTCGTCGGGGTTCAGGGCCGCCGCCAGCCGGAGTTGCGGGTCGGGGATGTCGCGGAGCAGCCGCTCGGCCCGGTCGAGCTGGGACCGGGTCATCGCCTCCTGCTCCTTGAGCCGGCGGAGGGTCTCGACGGCGTCGGCCCCCTCGGCCACCAGCTTCCTCGCCTCGTCCGACCGGCGGAGGTTCTCGAAGGTCAGTAGCTTCTCCCGCTTGAGCGCGTCCAGGGCCTTCTCCTCGGCCTCCCAGTCGGCCTTGAGGCTCAACACCCCCGGGGCATTCTCGCTCCCGGCGTGGGCCATCACCTCGTACCGCTTGCGGACGAAGCTCACCCGCTTGACCTGGGCCAGCACGTCCGGGGCGGCCTCGACGGCCTGGACCGCCGCGGGGTCGGCCGGGGCCTTCTTGAGCGCGTCGAGCTTGGCGGCGGCGGCCTGGGCCTTCCGCTCGGCCTCGCGGACGGCCAGCGGCAGCCGGCGTTCCACCTCCTGCCGCAACTGGACCACGTCCTGGATGACGTACCGCGGGTCGAGCTTGCCGAGTTTGTTCTCGATGCTCTCCGGGGCGGCGAGGACGACGGCCGGCGGGGCGAGCGGCACGGCCCCGTCGACCACCAGCGGGGCGGGCGGCGACCCCGGGGCGGGGGTCGTGGCACCGGCCGGCACGACGCCCGACGCGGCCCGCGACCCCGGCGGCCGCGAGTTCTTGGCCTCCAGCCGTTTCTGCATCTCCTGCATCTGCAATTCCACCTTCGCGTGGAACTGCCGCTTCTCGTCCAATTCCTTTTGCACGACCTCGGCGACGAACGCCGCCTGGACGCTGTCCACGACGGCCTTCACGTCGTTCGGCTCGTGCCCCTTGAACGAGATGTAGATGACCTCCGACCCGTCCTTCCAGTTGACCGTGACCTCTTCGTCCAGGTACTTGATCGGGTCCTTCTGGTCGCGGACGGTGCCCACGTCCCGCATGGTGCGGAGGGCGGCGTTCAGCACGAATTCGCTCTTGAGCAGGGCGGCCTGCGTCTTCACGAAGGTGACGAAGTCGGTCCGGGCCTGCTCCTTGTTACCCTGGCTGGCGATCGACACCGGGGCCGAGGAGACGTGCAGGATGGCCGTCGATTCGTACTTGCTCGGCAGGAGCGACCACGCCCCGTAGCCGAGCCCGCCGCCGACGAGCGTGCCGCAGAACAGGATGAGGAGCCAGTGCAGCCGGAGGTACGTCAGTGCCCGCAGGCCGGCGGCCGCGTCGCCGCCGGGCGGGACACTGGGCTTGGCCGCTTGCCGCGGCGTGGCCGCCCGGGGTGCGTGGTGGGCGGCCGGGTGGGCGTGCGGGGCGTCGGCCCGGGTGGCGAAGGTCGGTCCGTTCATGGCGACAGTCCCTGTCTGCGTGTCGGCCTTCGGCGTAGGGCTTCCAAGCCCACCCGTCGCGACGGGTGGGCTTGGAAGCCCTACGCCCGCTTGCGACCCGTGCTTCGATCCGCGTTAGAATCCGAACGCCGGCCGACCCGGTGCCCGTTCCCCGTTCCCTGTCCCCGCCTCGTCCACCACCAGCCGCTTGAGGGCCCACAGTTCCACGCCGAGCAACGCGAGCCCGACAACGATCATGAACAACCCGTACAGGTCGTGCAACCGCTCGACCGTCGCCTTGTCCGGCACATAGACGTGCGACAGGCCGGTGGCGGTGATCCGCAGGACGTTCGCCAGCACGGCAATGGGGATGATGCCGAGGACGACCAGGAACTTCTCGAACCGCGTCCGCCGCATGAGGATGGCGGCCCCGATGGAGAAGGCCGCGAACGTCATCATCATTTTCAGCCCGCTGCAGGCGTCCACGACGCCGAGCCGCACGTCGTCGATGAGGATCAGGTTGCCGTCGCGGATGGCCGGCTGTCCGCACGTCTGGAGGAGGAAGGTGCTGCTGATCGTGGCCGCCGTCTTCAGCGGCTGGCCCACGTTCCGCTCCAACTCGTAGGGGAGCGGGATCATGAAGATCAGGAACAGGATCGCCGGCCCGGTCCGCTTCAGGAGCGGCAGCCCGCCCACGACGAGACTCGCCGCCGCGAGGCAAATGAGGAACGAGAGGGCGTCGAGTTGCTGGAACAGGATGGCCGCGGCCGCGAGGCGGATGGCGAGGGCGACGCCGAGCAGCGCGAAACCGACGACCGGCCGCGGGGCGGCGGCGAGTGGGCCGGCCTGCCACGCCTTCCAGAGCAAGAACCCTGAGAAGAAAGGGACGAGGAACCCGTGCTGATACTGGGGGTCGTCGCACCACTTGTCGAAGAAGACGCGGAGCATGGGCAGGTACGCCCAGACGAGCAGCCCGCCGAGACCGGCGAGCTTGAGTCCCACAGCGGGGGACGGGAGGGGCGACGGGACGGCCGGGCGGGCGGGGGCGACAGTAGGTGCGAGGCTGATCGACATCCCTGTCCTCACGGGAGGCGCGGTCCCGGGGTCCGCCCGTCCGTGGGCGGCTCATCGGTCGGGGGATTGTGCCGGACGCGGCGAGGGGAGTGCAACCCCAATTCGGGGCATGAAAGGGACAAAGCCCCGAGGGCCGCCCCGGGGCTTCCGTGCAATTGTGCCGGCGAACCTCGTCCCATCAGGGCGGGGGTGGTCTGAAGCGTGTTCCTACCCCCGCCCTGAAGGGATGGGGTTCGCCCGGAATTACACCGCCGCCATCACCAGCGCCCCGTTCTGTCCCCCGAAACCGAAGCTGGTCGAGAGGCCGTACCGCACCCGGCTCTCGCGGGCGGTCAGCGGGATGTAGTCGAGGTCGCACGCCGGGTCGGGGTTCGTGAGGTTGATCGTCGGCGGGTAGACCTGGGTGTGCAGGCTCATCGCCAGGGCGGCCGCCTCGATGGCCCCGCTCGCCCCGATCGAGTGCCCGATCATCGACTTGATCGACGACAACTGCACCTCCCGGGCGTACTCCCCGAACACCCGCTTCACCGCCGCCGTCTCCATCATGTCGTTGAGCTTCGTGCTCGTCCCGTGGGCGTTGATGTAACCCACGTCGCGGAAATCGACCTGCGACTCGGACAGGGCCGACACAATCGCCCTCGCACCGCCCCGGCCCTCGGGGTCGGGCTTCGTCACCGAGTAGGCGTCGAACGTGCTGCCGAACCCGAGGACTTCCGCGTAGATCGGGGCGTTCCGTGCCTTCGCCCGCTCGTACTCCTCCAGCACCAGCACTGCCGCCCCTTCGCTGATGACAAACCCGTCCCGCATCCGGTCGAACGGCCGCGACCGCTCCTCGGGATTGCGGTCCGACTTGCTCAGGGTGCCGAGGGCGGTGTACGCCAGCAACAGGAGCGGGTCGATGCGGCTGTCGGCACCGCCGGCGAGCATCACGTCGGCGTCGCCCCGCTGGATGAGCCGGAGGGCCTCGCCTACGGCCTGGGTGCCGGCGACGCACGCCGTCACCACCGTGTTGTTCGGCCCCTGGCAGTTGAACGCCATCGAGATGTGCGCCGCCGCCATGTTCGGCAGGTACTTGAGCAGCCACAGGGGGAATAGTGGCGAGTCGCTCCGGGTCGGGTCGGGCAGCTTGGTCTCGTCGAACTCCACGCCCTCCTGGCAGGCGCGGGCGAGCAGCGGGGCGAGTTCGGTCAGGTCCATCGGCACGATCCCGGTGCCCATCACCACGCCGAGCCGCTCCGGGTTCTCGGCGGCGATGTCGAGGCCGCTGTCGCGGACGGCGAGGCCGGCGGCCCCGAGGCCGAACTTGGCGGCCCGGGCCATGACTTTCACCGATTTGCGGAACTTGTCCGGGATGAACGGGGTGGGGTCGAAGTCGTGGACCTCCCCGGCGACACGGACCGGGTGCTTGGAGGCGTCGAACGAGCGGATCGGCCCGATCCCGCTGTGGCCGTTGACGCACGCCTCCCAGAAGGCGTCTTTGCCGACGCCGTTGGGGGCCACCACGCCCAGCCCGCTGACCACGACCCTACGCATGACGCCACCTCGATCGTCCGTCTCGCCCTCATCCGTGAGGCGCACCGGCACGTCACGCCGCCGGTCGAACGTCTCCGTGGGTCGGCCATTCCATATGGCCGCGGTGACTCCGGCGTTCTGTTGACCGCTCCTGGCTCGAAGGTTGCACGCTTTGCCCAAACTCACCACCTTTAACAATATGACCCACACGCGAGGCGCCCGCAATCCCCCCAGTGTGTCGAAACCGCATGAACGCCATTCTTTTACACGACCCCGCCGTCACGGCCGTTACATTCCCCCCGCCCGGACGGTCGGAGGTACAGGGTTGACTAGGCCGAAATGAGCGGCTCACACAGGACAAGAAGGTCGGGCACGGCGGACGAACCGTTCCAACGCGCTCTCGCCGTGCCCGAGAGTATGCGCGACTCTTGCCGCCGGGTGCCCAGAACCCGGGGTGAATCCTCATTTAGGCAGGCCTCGCGATCTCCCGCGGCGTCGGAATCGGCGGGGCGGGAACAAGCCGCGGGAGCGGACGGGGCGAAATGGCACTTGGGTTCGCGAACGATCCCGCCTTATAATCGGGTGTGCGCCTGAGAGCCGTCCCGGCAGTGCGCCACCGTCCGCTCCCCGCGGGTGAGAGGAACCCCTTCCGATGCGAGACGCCGTCCTCGGCCTCACCGCCATCCTCTGCCTGACCGCTTCCACCCCGGCTTTCGCCCAGGACAAGGCGGACGCCAACGCCCTTTTCGTGGCCGTGCCCAACCCGATCACGTCTGAAGGCTTTCGGTTCATCCGCGAGCGGGTCGAGTCGGCCCGCAACGACCGCGACCGGCCGGCCACCAAAGTCGTGTTCGACTTCAACCCGGATGACAAGGACGCGGCCACCACCGACTTCGGGGCTTGCTACAGCCTGGCGAAGTTCATCGCGGGACTGCACGGAATGGACACCATCGGCTTCGTCCACGGCAAGGCGGCCGGGCACACGGTGCTGCCGGTGCTGGCCTGCAAGGAGTTGGCGGTGAGTTCGGCGTCACGCCTCGGCCCGGTGGCGGTCGAGGGAGTGCCGCCGCCCGGCACCGTCGAAAAGACGGCTTACGCGGAAATCCTTGGCGACGGCCGGGCGCGACTCCTGGCGGCGGTGCAAAAGCTCTACGACCCCGACGTGGTTCTTATCAAAGGGGTGAAGAACGGCAGTGACTGGTACGTTGATCGGCGGGCCGTGGCGAAAGCCCGTCTTGAAGGCGTAAACGGCGTCCGCGACGAGACCCCCCCGTTGCCGTTCGGCAACCCCGGGCAGCCGGGCAGCTACGACCCGGCCACGCTCAAGGCGATGGGCCTGTGCAAGCTCACGGCCGAGTCGCGGGACCAACTCGCGGAACTTTACCAGATTGCCCCGTCCACCTTCCGCGACCCACTCCAGGGCCGCCCGCCCGTTGCGTTCCACTACGTTCTCAAGGGCGAGGTCGATGGCGGGATGCGGGAGTCGCTCGACCGGCTCATCAAGGACGTGAAGCGGAAGAAGGGGAACATCCTGTTCCTCGAAGTCCGCTGCGGCGGCGGCGACCTGGCGGCCGCCCGCGACCTGGCCGACGACCTCCGCAAGCACCAGACCGGGGACGACGCCGTGCTGGTGGTCGGCTTTATCCCGGACCGCGCCCCCGACTCTGCCACGTTCGTCGCCCTCGGCTGCTCCGAGATCGTGATGAGCAAGCGGAAGGACGCGGCCGAGGCGAACCCGAACGACGAGGCCCGGGAGGCCGAGATCGGCGACTTCGGGGCCTTCCTCGGTAAGGGCGGGAAGGCGGCCCCTAACGCCGACCAATTCCGCAAGAGCCTCAAGGAGTTGGCCGAACTCCAGGGCTACCCCGGCATTCTCGTAGACGGCATGTTCGACCGCGACCTGGAGATCGTGCGGGCCAAGTCGAAGACCGACCGCACCCGCTATCGCCTCATGTCCGCCGCCGACCTGAAGGCCGACGAGGCCAACTGGGAGGCGGCCGCCCAGGTCAAGCCGAAGGGCCAACTTTTGCAACTGAGCGCGACCCGGGCGGCCGAACTCGGCGTGGCCCGACGGACGGTGGACAACCGCGACATCAAGGAGGTGTACGCCCCCTACGGCGTCACTCCGAACTCTGTGAGGGAGGCCGAGCCGGGCTGGCTCGACCGTTTCGCCGACTTCCTCAAGCGGCCGGAGGTCACGGTCCTCCTCGTCCTCGTGGGCTTCATGGGGCTGATGCTCGAACTCAAGGCCCCGGGGCTGACGGTGCCGGGGATCACGTCGGCCCTTTGCTTCATCCTCGTCTTCTGGTCGCAGTCCCGCTTCAGCGGCGAGACGTTCGTCCTTGCCATGCTCCTGTTCGTCCTCGGGTTGGTGCTGGTCGCGCTGGAAATCTTCGTACTCCCTGGGTTCGGGGCTCCGGGCGTGGTTGGCATCCTGTGCATGCTCGCCGGGCTGGGACTGGTGACGGTCGAGCGGGTTCCCCAGACCGGAGGCGAATGGAGCGACCTCGGCGGCCGCATGGGCCAGTACCTCCTGGCGATGGCCGGGGCACTCGCAGGCGCGATCACAATCGCTCGTTATCTCCCGAACATACCGGGGGCGAACCGGCTGGTATTGGGTGCCCCCGAGACGGGCCCCGGCGGCGCGGCCGAGTGGCACCTACCGGGGGCCGACGCGGCGGCCGGGCTCCTTGGGGCCATCGGCACAACGAACACGCCCCTGCGACCGGCCGGGGTGGTGCGGTTCGCCGACGCTTTCGTGGACGTGGTGTCCGAAGGCGGGTATATCCCACCGGGGGCCCGGGTGCAGGTGGTGGAGGTGGAAGGCACCCGGATCGTGGTCAAGGAAGTGTGACCGCCGCCCCCGCACGCGGGACCGCCATGGACTATTTGAGCTTCGCGTTCGTGCTAATCCTGGCCGGCGTCGTCCTGCTCGCGGCCGAGGTCCTGATCCCGACCGGCGGGCTGCTGATCGTGGCCGCCTTGTTGTTCTTCGCCGCCGGGGTGGGTACCATCGTCGTTTACGGCGATTCAATGGAGGCAGCCCTGGCCGTCGGCGGGATGGCGGTCGGCCTGCCCGTCATCGGCTTCGCGATGGTGGCGGCGTGGCGGCGGTTGGCCATCGGGCAGGCCCTCGACCCCGGGGCGGCGGCCGGCCGGGCGACGGAAGCCCCTCCGGTCGCCGGGCTCGAAGCCCTTCGCGGCCGGCACGGGCGGACGGTGTCGCCGATGCGGCCGTCGGGCACGGTGGCATTCGACGGTCGGCGGGTGGACGCACTCACCGAGGGCATGATGCTCGACGCCGGGGTGTGGGTCCGCTGCGTGGACGTGAAGGGCGGCCGCGTGGTCGTCCGACAACTCGACGGGGCCGCGGACGTGAGCGACGTGCGGCCGGACGAGCCGCCGGTGCGAGTGGAACCGCCGCCCGCGACGCCGGCGGTATCACCGGCCGAAGGGCCGACTCGGGCCGCCGAGCAGGACGACTTCGACATCGGGCTCGACCTGCCGCCGAAGTAAACCCGGCGGCGGGCGAAGAACACGAGACACGACCGGCCGCTTCACAAGATGGCCGCAGATGGTACCCACTCTCGAAAGGAACCCTCCCGTGACGGGATCGATCGTCGGGCTTTTCGCCCAGGCCGGTGCGAAGGACAAGGGCGGGCTGAGCAACATTTCCAACCAGAACATGATCTGGATCGTGGTCGCCCTGATCGCGGCCTTGATCTTCTTGGTCTTCCTGTTCATCTTCTTCAGCTTCATCCGCCTCTGGATTCAGGCGCTGCTGACCCGGGCCGACATCAGCATCTTCAACCTCATTGGCATGAAGCTCCGGAACGTCGATTACCCGATGATCGTCCGCCAGAAGATCGCCCTGATCCAGGCCGGGGTGAAGGTGACGACGGAAGACCTCGAGAGCCACTTCCTCTCCCGCGGCAACGTGCCGAAGACGGCGACGGCCGTGATCGCTGCCCACAAGGCCGGGATGGACCTGCCGTGGAAGACGGCCGCCGCTATCGACCTCGCCGGCCGCGACATTCTCGACGCGGTTAAAACGAGCGTGAACCCGAAGGTCATCGACTGCCCCGACCCCGGGAAGGGCCGGCAGTACCTCGAAGCTGTCTGCCGCAACGGCATTCAGCTCAAGGCGAAGGCCCGGGTGACGGTGCGGACGAAGCTCGAACGGCTCGTCGGCGGGGCGACCGAGGAAACGATCATCGCCCGCGTCGGCGAGGGGATCGTGAAGGCCATCGGCTCGGCCGAGGACCATAAGCAAGTGCTGGCGAACCCGAACATGATTACGCAAACGGTGCTGCACTCGGCCCTCGACTCGCAGACGGCGTTCGAGATCGTCTCGGTGGACATGGCCGACATCGAAGTCGGCGAGAACATCGGGGCCAAGCTCCAGGCCGATCAGGCGGCGGCCGACCTGCGGGTGGCCCAGGCCGAGGCCGAAAAGCGGCGGGCGGCGGCCGTCGCGCGCGAGCAAGAGATGCGGGCCCTGTGTGAGGAGAATCGGGCAAAGGTGGTCGAGGCCGAGGCCCAGGTGCCACAAGCGATTTCCGGGGCCTTCCGCGACGGCAAGCTCGGGGTGATGGACTATTACAACATGCGGAATTTGCAGGCCGACACGGCGATGCGGAGCAACATCTCGGCCATGACCGGCGGCGGCGAGAATTCGTCCGGCCGGACGGGCTCCTGAGGCAATGGCGTCGAGTGCGGGTGTGGAAGGAAGGGTGGGCGAAAGCCCATCCACTGCGAGACTGGGTTTGGGCGCGTATTTCCCTTCAATTCAGCCGAGGCACCCCGTGGGCGCGATTTTCCAGATCATTATCGCGGTCGTCATTATTTCGGCGATTGTCGGGGCGGTGGCGCAGTTCCTCGGCAAACTGAACGAGCAACAGAACAACCCATCGCCCCGCCGGGTTCGTCACGAGAACACTGACCGGGCCGAGGGGGGGGCCGCCCGTCAGTCGATAAACGACGTGGACCGTTTCCTGGCCGAGATCGAACGCCTCCGGCAGCGTAACGGCGGGGGCGGTCGCCCGCCGATCGCGTCCCCCGTTACACAGCCGGCCGTCACCGTGGCTCGCCCGACAAGGCGGGTCAAGGCGGTTCCGGTGGCCGCCCCCATAGCCGCCCTCACCGAACCGCCTCGTCGCCGGCCCGATGCCTCAACCGCGTACGACATCCCGCCGAGCCCGATCTACACGCCGTCGGCGTCGCCGACGATGACCGGAAGCGACCTACCGGTTGCCACCGTGCTAACGCCTTCGACCATCAACCCGGGCCAGCCGACGACGTTCGTCACGTCCCTGCCGCCGTCGCTGTCGGCCCCGGTGAACCCGGTCACGCCGCGGGCACTGGCGAGCCGGCGGGTGGTGGCGAACCCCCAGACCGATTTCGCCAAGAATCTTGCCGCCCTCCTCGGCAGCACGCAAGGGGTCTCGATGGCCCTCGCGCTCAAGGAAATCTTCGGGCCGCCCAAAAGTAAGGCCAATGGGGAAGGGCGCGGGTGAGTCGGTCCCCGTGTTCATTTCGCAAAAAGAGGCACGGCTCGACCACGCGACGGGCGAGTGGGAGCCAAATCGCATATCGGGGTACGCATGTACCAGTTGAGGTCTTGGCGGGAGGTCGGAGGGACCAATCGAGTACCGCTCGACTAGTTCGCCACCAATCCACGTGGTTCAGTGGTGAGACTGTCGGTGACAGTGACGCGAGCCTTGTCAGTTGGGGTTGGTCGTCAGCTCGCCGGCGGACTTGTTGGCTTTCAGATCCCAGGCCCGGACCGTGCCGGTGAAGTCACCGACGAAGACCCGGTCACCGTCGGCCGAGAACACGGCTTTCAGCGGCAGGTCGGCAAACCCGTCGAGCATGGCGACTTGGCTCCCGTCCGCCTTCCACACCCGGGCCGTGCCGTCCCGCCCGCAGGTGACGAGTGTGCCGCCGCGGGCGTACTGGACTGACAGGACGCCGGGCACCTTGCCGCGGGCGGCCGGCGGGCCGGCGAGAGTCTTCGTCGGGAACCCGTCCTCGGCGTACCAGAGGATCACCCGCCCGTCCTCGCTGGCCGACGCCAGCATCTGCGAGTCGGCCCGCCAACTCAGGGCCGTGACCGCATCCTTGTGGTCGCCGAGGGTAAACACGACCCCGCCGGTCGCAGCCTCCCACACGAATGCCCCGCCGGCCCGGTCGCCGGTCGCTAGCGTCGCCCCGTCGGGGCTGAACTCGACAGCCGTCACCCAGTCGGTGTGCTTCTTGATCTTGTACTTGAACTCACCGGTGGCCGTGTCGAACACCTTGATCAGTTTGCCGGGGCCGCCTAGGGCGACGAGCTCGTGGTCCGGGCTGACGTCGGCCGCCAACACCGCGTCGGCCTCGTCCCCGATTTCCGCCACCCGCCGGCCGGTCGCCACGTCCCAGAGTACGACCTTGCCGGCCGCCGCCCCGCGACCCCCGCCGGCTAAGAGCCACTTGCCGTTGCGGCTGAACCGGACGACGTGCGGGATACGCTCGGGGAACGGCAGAGTGCCGAGGAGCTTGAGCGTGTCGGTGTGGTAGAGCAGTACCCGCTCGTGACCGGCGACGGCCAGGAGCGGGGCCCACGGGCTCGCGGCCATCGCCGTGACCGGGTGCGGCCGGGCCGTTCTCTCTAGGGTGACCGCCGGGAGCGCCCCTGGCATGGGCGGCGGCCCGTCCGGCTTACCGACCGACACGGTGACGGGGTCGATGTCCACCTTCCGTGAAGCCGTCTTGGCGGCCCCGACGGCCGTCTCGGAGGCCCCCTTCTCGATCCAAGCCTTGAGGACGGCCACGTCGGCGTCGGGGATTTTCGGTCCCTTCGGCGGCATGTGGGGCTCGACCTCGTGGGCGGTCACCCGGTAGAGCAGGCTCTGGTCCGGGCTGCCAGCCTTGACTGCCTCCCCGCTCGCCCCGCCGGCCATCAGAGCCTGATAAGTGGCTACGTTCAGGTCGGACGAAGCCTTGTCCGCGTTGTGGCAGTTCAGGCAATGCTTGCGGAGAACCGGGAGGACGTGATCCTTGTACGTGACCGCGGCCGCCGGCTTGGCCGCCTCAACCTTCGGGGCTTGAGCCCGGACCGCCGCCGGGGATAGGGCGAGGGCCACGGACAGGATTCGGAGGGCATTCATCGGCATGGGGGCGGTCCAATGGGATCGTTCGGAACCCGATGAGCCGCGATCCCGGCAGGGACGCGGCGGACGGCGGTGCGAACACCTGGTCTTAGTGGTTGAATGCGAACTCGGTGGAGTTGAACAGGCCCCACAAGATGTCGCCGTACACCATCTGGGTGGCGTTCGTCTGGAACCGCTTGCGGGCGGCCGCCTGGACCTCCTCAAGGGCCTTCACCTGCTTTACGAGGGCCGGGGGCAGGGTGCCGCCCTTCGGCAGTTTGGCCACCTCGTCCTTCACTGCCCGCAGCCTCTCTTCGGTCCGCTTGTACACGCCGTCGGCCCCGGCCTGAGTCTCGGCCAGTTCCTGCACCCGCTTCGGGTCGGCCGTCTCCCGGCGGACGATCTCGACGAGCTTCGCCCGCTCGGCTTCTGTCGGTTTGCGGCAAAGCGTACGGAGGTACAACTCGTCGATCACCTCCCCGGGAGTCGCCTTCGCGGCCACGAGGCCGGCGAGCAGCTTGCCCTGGGCGATCTTCGCCGTGATCGTGTCGCCGTTCACCATGTGGAGGGCCTGCGAGAGGTTCGCCTCGCGGTTCACCTCGCACGAGCAGGGCGTTTCCCGGGTGGCTCGGCCGAAGGTGGTGAGGAAGTACGTCGACACCTCGCCGGTGTGGATTTGGACCGCCCGGGTGCCCGGCGGGGAGAGCGGGAAGCGGTCCTCGGTGCCGGTGATCGCCGTGATCGTGTCGAGCAGCACCTCGGCCCGCAGCCGGCGGACGTAGCCGTGCGAGAAGTACGTCGTGTCCAGCTCGTTCGTCGTGTTGGTGGCCGCCGAGAGCTGGTACGTCCGCGAGTTGCAAATGTCGCGGACGAGCTTCTTCTGGTCGAACCCGTAGCCCGCGAGCCGCCGGCCGAGTTCGTCGAGGAGTTCCTTATTGCTCGGCGGGTTACTGATCCGCACGTCGTCCACCGGGTCGGTGATCCCGCGGCCGAAGAAGTGCGACCAGACGGTGTTCGCCATCGTCTGTGAGAAGGCCGTGTTCTCCGGGGCCGTGAGCCACCCTGCGAGGGCCTTCCGGGGGTCCTCCCCGTCCACCATAGGGGCGTCGCCGCCGAGGAATTTCGGCTTCATCGCCCGGCCGTCGATCGGGTGCGGGACGGTGTTGGCGGCGTTGTTGTTAACGACCACGACCTCCCGCCCCTCGACCCCACGCTTGAGGGTAACGCCGGCGAAGAAGGCGGCGAACCCGTAGTAGTCGTCCATCGTCCAGCGGTCGAACGGGTGGTTGTGGCACTGGGCGCACTGGATGCGGGTGCCGAGAAACACCTGAGCCACGTCCTCGGCCGTCTTCTGCGGGGTGAGCTTCTCGCCGGCCGTGTACAGGTTCGCGGTCGGCGACTTGAAGTTGCTCCCGCTCCCGACGAGGAGGTCGGCCACGAACTCGTTGAGCGGCCGGTTCTTCGCCACCTGCTCCTTCACCCACGCGGCGTAGGCGAACATCGCCTTGGCGTCTCGGCCGTAGCTCGGGTTCTGGGCGTTCGCCCGGATGCGGAGCGCCTCGCCCCACTTCATCGCCCACACGTCCACGAACTCGGGCCGTTCCAGGTAGGCGTCGATCAACTTCGCCCGCTTGGCCGGGTCTCGGTCCGCCACGAACTTGTCGTGCTGCTCGCGGGTCGGCGGCAGGCCGATCAGGTCGAGCGACGCCCGGCGGAGGAACGTCTCGTCGTTGCACACCTCGGACGGGGCCAGCCGGAGCTTCTTGAGCTTGTCGAAGACCAGCCCGTCGATGTAGTTGGCCGCGGGCGGGTTCGGCCACGCGAACCCGTCGTCGGCCGGGAGGACGATCACCTCCGAGCCGACGGTGAACTTGCTGAACCGGGCGAACACGAACGCCCCGCCCCGACCACCTGCCGTCACCACCCCGTCCTTATCGATCGCCGCGATCGCCTCGTTGTTCGTCAAGTACAGGGCGAGTCGGGTCACGTCCCGGACCGACCCGTCGGAATACTTCGCCAGCACCACCGTCTTTTGCGTGGCCTTCGCCCCGTTGAACACCACCTTCGGCGGGAGCAACTCGACGCCCACTGGCACCGGCGTGTCGGCCCCGTCGTCCGGGGCACCGGCCTTGAGCCAGCGGAGGAGGGTCTGATAGTCGGGGTGGGCGGTGTCGAAGAGCTTGCCGCCGGTGTGCGGGACAGCCCCGACGCACTTCTCCAGCATCAGGCTCTTTTCCGGGGCCGCGAGATCGACCCGCCGGCCGACGACCTGGCGGGTCAGGCGGTGGTAGTCGCCGGCCGGGTCGTACCCGAAGAGCGACAGCATGAACCCGTCCTTCCCGCGGGCCGCCCCGTGGCAACTGCCGTTGTTGCAGCCGTGCTTCATGAACACCGGCATCACGTCGAGGCGGAAGCTGACCGGCCGGTCCTGGCCGGCCCCCGTTACCGTGACCGGCACCTCGGCGGTCAGTCCGCCGTGCTCGACCGCGAGGCGGGTGGTGCCGTCCTTCCGCGCCTCCAGCGTGCGGTCGGCGATGTTCGCCACGGCTTTGTCGGCGAGGCGGAACGTGGCCGCCTTCGTTACGTCGCGGGTGATTCCTTCGGCGTCGATCGTCTGGACGACCAGCGTCTGCCGGCCGTCCCGCCCGCGGAGTTCGACCGCGGCGGGGAAGACTGTGAGGGCTGGGGCCGCGTGGGCGGCGAGCGGGGTGAGGACGACGGCCGTCAGGCAGGCGGCCGCGGAGAGGGCTCGCGTGTACATGGTGCGTTCGCCTTCGGGTTCGCTGAATCTCTTCCGAATCGGAGCGGCCGGATGACCCTACTTCGCCTTCGCCGGCGTGCCCCGCTCGGCATCGACTCGCAGTAGGCCGGCCCCGCTGAGCTGGCGGACCGGCTGCCCGTGGTCGATCACCGTCAGGTCGAGGACGATCCCCTGGTAGTTGCCGACGAGGGCTTCCGGGGTGGCCCGCACGGCGAACGCCACCTCCTTGTCGCCAGGGGCGATCTCCTTCACGGCCTCCACCAACTCGACCCCACGGGGAAGGCGGGCGAGTGTCGCCTTCGCCTTGCCTTCGTAGGCCTGGAGGTGCGTGAGCTTGCAGACCACCGTCGCCGTCTTGCCCCGCTCGACGGAGGCGCGGGGAATCTTCGCCTCGACGTGCGGCTCGGCCACCGTCAGCTTGAACGGCTGCGACGCCACGTAGGTCACGTCGGCCGCGTTGTAGATGCCCCGCTTCCGCTTCCCGCCGCTCCCGCTCGTCGCGGTCAGCGTCAAGAGATGCACCCCGGCCGCCGCGTTCCGGGCCGCCCCCAGGGTGTATGTGCCGGCCGTCTGCCCGGCCGGGACTGTCACGGGGACGGCCGTGCTCACGCCCGTCGGCTTCCAGTCCATTTGCACGGTCACCGGTCCGTCGAACCCGTCCTCGCGGACCACTTTGAACGGTAGGGCCATCTCCCCGTTTTGCACCAGGGCCGACTTCGGCTCTTCCACCTCTACGCGGAACGGGGCCGGCTCCGTCACCGCCACGGCCAGTCGGTGGACCGTCGTGTGCAGGTAGTAGTCGTTGTTGCCGTAGGCGTTCATCATCACCGTCTGCCGGAAGCCGCCCGGCAGCGCCGCCCCGCCGACGGGCCGCACCAAGAGTTCGACCAGCGCCCCGGCCGACGGTGCCCCCGCGGCGGCCTCGAATACAACCGGCACCTTTGTCATTCCAGGGGTCAATCTCGGGGCGTGGATCGTGACCCCCACTGGCAGACCGACTCCGACCAGTTCGTGTTCGCCCGCGAACGGCCGGCCTGTCCCGAACACGGCCACCTGGACGGTGGCCCGGTTCCCGGCCGCGACGGCGACAGTCTGCCGGGCCTGCGGCTGCTGCTGGTTCTCCGGCTCCGGGGCGACGTAGGTGTGGAAGGCGTCTTCGTCCGGCCGGGCTTCGACGCGGTAGACGTACTCCGGCCCGCCTCCACCCCGCGTGTCCTCGACGCCGAGCACATACTCGCCGTCGGCCGGCACCGTGAACTCCAGAATCGGGTCGTGGGTGTCGCGGTTCTGCCCGCCGGCCGGCGGCAGGCCGAGTTGGTTCGGCCGGGCGTCGATCCCCCGCTGGAGGCCGGCGTTCCCCTTCGCGTTGAGCGGCCGGACCCAGAACGTCGGGTCGAGCGGCGAGCCGAGGGCGTTCGCCAGGGCGTGGAAGCGGAACCGCTCGCCCTTCTTCGCCCGGAAGCGGAAGCAGTCCACGTCGTTTGGCTTGCCGATCACCCCGTTGAACGCGACCGGTAGCGTGGCGACTGCCCCCGTAGAGGCTTCAGGCGTGTCGTTCGGCTCGACCTCCAGCACGTTCGGAAACGGCGACACACGGAGCCGGTTCGGCGACGGGGCCGGGACGCCGTCGACCGGATCGGCCGTTACGAACGGGAGGTCGCCCGGCGTCGCCGGCAGGCGGGCGGTCTGTTCCCGCTCGCCGAGCGGGTCGCCGAGGAGCCGCACCTTCAGGTCGGTGCCGGCCGGGCCGCCGGATGGGTAAACGGCGGTCGGGCGGAGGAAGGTTCCGATGTGCAACCGGTACACGTCGCCGGCCCCGCTGTAGGTGCTGTGGCGGACGGTGACGAAGTACGCCCCGTCCCGCTCGGCCCGGACCGACAGCACCGGGTCTTGCACGAACAAGGCCGAGTCGTCGGCCGCCGCGAGCGTCTTGCCGTCGGCGTCGGAGAGGGTCAGGTGCAGGTCGGGGATGCCGCGGTCCACGCCCAGCCGGGCGGCCTCGACCTCGGCCGACACCCGCTGGCCCCGCTTCACTTCCACCCGGTACACGTCCACGTCGGTCGGGTCGTTGAGCTTGCCGAGGGCCGTGACGTTGGCCGGAACGGCGGTCGCCGTCTCCCGCGTGTCGTTCCTCTGTTTGGTCGGCTGCTCGTTCTCCTCGACGGTCGGGAACGGGCCGACGAAGAAGCGGACGTATTCGCTCACCCCGGTGGCGGTCCGGAGTCTGAGGCCGTGCGGCCCGGGGGGGCAGTCGGGGGCCAGTTTCAGCCGGACGCGGACCCGAGTGCCGGCTTCCGCCGGCAATTGCTGGCCGGTCGGCCCGACTGTGAACTCGGCCATTTCGAGGGATTCGGCCGTGATGCCCGGCTCGTAGAAGAGGACTTCGCGGGGCTGGTCCATGTACCGGCCGACGAGGTCGACCTCGACGGTCGTGCCCCGCTGCCCGCCGGGCGGGTAGACACGCGCCAGCCGGGGCGAGCCGGCTTGAACGTCGGCCGCGAGGAGGAGCAGGCACGCGGCGGACGCGAGGCACGCGGCGGGGCGGGGGAGGCGCATCGCGGGTGGCTCCGGGCGGGGGAGTGGTGCGGGGGGTGTTCGTCCGGCGGTCAGCCGAGCAGGTCCTTGACGACCTCGCCGCCGTCGATGATCTCGATCGGGCGGGCGCCGGGGGCCATCAGCTCCTTGTCGGCGTTGATGCCGAGCTGGTGGTACACGGTGGTCAGCACGTCCTCGACCCGCACCGGGTTGTCCTCCGGCTCGCTCGCGGTGCTGTTGGACGACCCGTACACCAGCCCCCGCTTGAACCCGCCGCCGGCGACGGCCAGGGAGAAGACCCGCGGGAAGTGGTCCCGCCCGGCCGAGGCGTTGATCTTCGGCGTCCGCCCGAACTCGCTCGTCACCAGCACGATCGTGCTCGCCAGCAGGCCGCGGTCGTCGAGGTCGCGGATGAGGCCGGCGAGGGCCTGGTCGAGCCCCGGGGCCTGCCGCTTCATCGACTGCTCGATGCCCGAGTGCATGTCCCACCCGCCGTACGAGACGGTCACGAACCGGACCCCGGCCTCGACCAGCCGGCGGGCGAGCAGGAACCGCGGGCCGGCGTCGGTCGTGCCGTACGACGCCCGGGTGGCGGCCGTCTCCTTGTCGAGGTCGAACGCCTCCCGGGCGGCCGGGGACGAGATCATGGCGTAGGCCCGCTGGTAGAACGAGTCCATCGCCGACAGGGCCTCGGCGTTCCCGGCCTGGTAGCGGAAGTGGTCGTCGATCACCTCCCGGATTTCCCGGCGGGTGCCGAACCGGCGGTCGTCCACCCCCGGCGGGAGCGACAGGTCGCGGACCTTGTACGCCCCCCGGGCCGGGTCGCTGCCGATCCCGAACGGCCCGTACTGGGCACCCAGGTAGCCGGTCCCGGCGTACTCCCCGGCGTTCGGCACCGCCACGTAGGGCGGCAGGTCCTTCCGCGGGCCGAACTCGTGCGACACCACGGCCCCGAGGCTCGGGTGCGTCAGCGCCGGGCTCTTGCGGTAGCCGGTGAACATCGTGTACGACGCCCGCCCGTGGTCGGCCTCCTTGCCGGCGATCGACCGGACCACGGTCATCTTGTCGGCGACGCCGGCGAGCTTCTGGAAGTTCTCGTTGAACACGACCCCGGGGAGCTTGGTCTTGGCCACCCCGAACGGGCCGCGGTACTCCAGCGGGGCGTCCGGCTTCGGGTCCCAGCTCTCCTGGTGGGCCATGCCGCCGGGCAGCACGATCTGGATGACGCTCTTGGCCGGCCCGTCCTTCGTGGCGTAGCTCTTCTGCTCGGCCCGGGCCTGGAGGGCGAAGTAGTCGCCGAGGGTGAGGCCGAGCGACCCGACGACGCCGACGCGGAGGAAGTCGCGGCGGCCGGCGGGGGCGTGGGCCGGGGTGACGACGGGGCTCGTGCGGGACATGGGGGCACGCCTTTAAACGAGGAGCCGGGAGGGGGCCAAGTCGGCGGGTCGGGTCGGTCGGGCAGGCGGGACGCGGCCTCGCGGGCGCGTGGTCTGGCGGGATCGATTCTATTTTGCCCCGGGAGGGGCGTTCGTGCAAGCATTATTTCGGCCGATTCGCGAGTCGGCCTTGCCCATAAACGGCACTTTGTGAGCGGGTCGGCGTTCGAACCGGCCGGCTCCCCGTCGCGGCGAACGTCCTCCGGGGCGTCCCGTCCGCCTCGCCCGCCTTCGCCCCGGCCCGTCGCTTCCGGGGCGTCGGCCGTCGGCGGGCCGAGTGACCCGCCGGCCGGGGAGCCTTGCGGCTCGTCCGGCCCGCCCATCCGGGGAACGGCGGGGCCGCCGTCCGGGTCGTCGTCCTCGTCGTCCGCCTCCGGGTACTTCCAGCCCTTCCGCTTGAAGATCATCCGGTCGATCTTGATCAGGTTCACGCACTCCTCCCGCGTCATCTCGTCCGGCGGGCCGCTCCCGAACGCCGGCAGGTCCGCGTCGGCCGCCCGCCCGACCCCTCCCGGCCGCCGCTGGTGCCGCAGCATGTTCCCCCACAGCTTGACGAGGGCCTCGGACGCCCGCCCGACGGTCCGCCCTTCGACGCTCCGGAGCTGCTTGCGGAGCGAGAACACGGCCTCGGCGAAGGCGTCCTCGACCAGCTCGTCGCGGGCCTCCTTGAGGTACCGGCGGTACGCCTTGCGGTTTTCGCGGGCGAGTTGCTTGAGTTCGCGCTCGTCGGCGTCGAGTTCGGTGGCCGTCCCCGCCCACGGCCGGCCGAGGGCGCGGAGGTCGGCCGCGTCGCGGAGCAGCGCGAGCGGGTCGGCGTCGGCAGTGGTGTCGGGCGGGGTCATGGGACACCGTGGGGTGCGTGTGCGGAATGTGGATGTATGTTCAGTAAGATCGAAACCGGTGATGTGCAAGCGGCGGCGCGCGGAATCGGCGAACGCTCCCGCTTTCGGGGCGGGGGCGGGAGCGATGCTTTTGTTCACGTCGCCGCGACCCGAAGTTCGCGATGAATAGCATCCGCGAGCGCCGCCACATCAACTACGGACGAGCGGTTTGAGGTCGGTGCCCGCCCCAACGGGGCGTCCGAGAATAGCCAGGGGTGGAGCGCAGCGCAACCCCTGGAATCACCCCCGCGAAGGGG
>JANPKP010000241.1:0-1959 GCA_031426095.1 Gemmataceae bacterium | reverse complement strand
CGAACAGGTCGGCGGCCTGCCAGAAGTACCCCGTGGCGCTCGTGAGTTCGATGCGGCCGTAGGTGTCGAAGGCGCGTTCGAGCGGTCGGTCCGGGTCGGGGAAGGGGAGGGCGAAGAACGCGGCCCCGCAGAACCTGCCGGAATCGTCGCCGAACGGACTTGCTGCCGGGCCGGATCGGAGCGTCACTGTCCACGCGGGTTAACCGACACCGAGACGCGGGGAGGAAGACATGCCGGTGGACGTTGCGAGAGAGGTGGCCGCCCTCGGGCGGCTGAGCGTGAACCAACTGCGGGAGCGGTACGCGGCCGCCTTCGGGGAGGCGACGGCGGCCCGCAACCGGACGTGGCTGGTCCGCCGCATCGCGTGGCGGCTCCAGGCCCTGGCCGAGGGCGGGCTGGGCGAGCGGGCGAAGGCGCGGGCGGCCGAGTTGGCCCGGGACGCCGACCTCCGGGTCGTCCCCCCGCCCGCGGCCGCCGCGGCCGCCGGCCCGGTCCCGGACCATACACCGGCCGCGGGGGACGGCCGCCTGCCCCCGCCGGGCACCGTCCTGACGCGGCCGTACAAGGGCGGCGCCGTCCGCGTCCGGGTCCTGGCCGACGGGTTCGAGTTCGGCGGGGCCGTGTACCGGTCCCTGAGCGCGGCCGCCAAGGCGGCGACCGGCTGCCACCTGAACGGGTTCGCCTTCTTCGGGCTCGCGAACAAGGGGGGCACGCGATGAAACGAACCAAGACCGCCCCGGCCGCCGGGCCGGCGGCCGGCACCCCGGTCCGGTGCGCGGTGTACACCCGGAAGTCGACGGACGAGGGCCTCGACCGGGACTTCAACTCCCTCGACGCCCAGCGGGAGGCCGGCGAGGCCTACGTCAAGAGCCAGGCCGGGGCCGGGTGGGCCTTGCTCCCCGACCGGTACGACGACGGCGGGTATACGGGGGCGAACGCCGACCGCCCGGCCGTCCGCCGGCTGCTGGCCGACGTGGACGCCGGGCGGGTCGACTGCGTGGTCGTGTACAAGGTCGACCGCCTGAGCCGCAGCCTCCTCGACTTCGCCCGCCTGATCGCCGCCTTCGACGCCCGCGGGGTGTCGTTCGTGTCGGTCACCCAGCAGTTCAACACGGCCACGTCGATGGGCCGGCTGGTCCTCAACGTCCTCCTCTCCTTCGCCCAGTTCGAGCGGGAGGTGATCGGCGAGCGGACGCGGGACAAGATCGCCGCCACCCGCCGCAAGGGGAAGTGGGCCGGGGGCCGCCCGGTCCTCGGGTACGACGTCGACCCGGCGGCCCGCCGGATGGTGGTGAACGCCGCCGAGGCCGACCGCGTCCGCGCCGTCTTCGACCTGTACCTCGAACACCAGGGGCTCCTCCCGGTCGTGCACGAGCTGGCCCGCCGGGGGTGGTGCACCAAGCGGTGGGCCGCCCGCTCGGGGGCGGCCGGGGGCGGCGGGCCGTTCACCCGGACCGGGGTGTACAAGCTGCTGACCAACGTCACCTACGCCGGCCGGGTGCGGTACAAGGACGAGGTCCACCCCGGGGAGCACGCGGCCGTCGTCGAGCCCGCGACCTTCGACCGGGTGCAGGCCGTCCTGCGGCGGAACGGGGCGGCCGCCCGGGGCGGGACGCGGACGGGCTTCGAAGCCCTCCTGGGCGGCCTCCTGCGGTGCGGCCCGTGCGGGCGGGCCATGACCCCCACGCACACGACGCGGAAGGGCCGGCGGTACCGCTACTACGCCTGCTCGGGAGCCCTCAAAAAGGGTCGGGCGTCGTGCCCGTCGGGCCCCGTCCCGGCCGGGGCCGTCGAGCAGTTCGTGGTCGACCGCATCAAGTGCGTCGGCCGCGACCCGGACCTCCGGCGGGCCGTGCTGGCCGCCGCCCGGGAGGACGTCGACGCCGCGGTCGCGTCGCGGGCCGCCGACGAGCGGGCGGCGGCCAAGGAACTGGCCGCGGTGCGGGCCGAGGCCGGGCG
>JANPKP010000240.1:0-7889 GCA_031426095.1 Gemmataceae bacterium | reverse complement strand
AGGTGGCGGCGTCGCGGGACGGGTGCGGGGCTGGCGAAGGGGAGGTCGTCGTCCGTGCAACGCCGGCCGAACGCGGCCGCGGGGGGAAGTTGCGCGCCCCGACGGGGAGCCGCCCGTCAGTCGGTCCCGTCGGCCTCGCGGACGACCCGGAAGCCGACCCACAAACTGATGGCCGAAGACAGCCCGAAGCGGTTGGCCGACCGGCAGTCGAGCGGGCCGCGGCTCCAGGTGCCGCCCCGGATCACCCGCAGGTCGCCCTTCCCCGGCCCCTCCGGGTCGGCCGCCGGCGAGTTGGCGTAGTACGCCTCGTCGTAGCGGTCGGCGCACCACTGCCAGACGTTCCCGTGCACGTCGTAGAGCCCCCACGGGTTCGACTTGAGCGACCCGACCGGGGCCATGAACAGGTGCCGGTTGCCCGTCGCCTTCGGGCCGTTGCCCCGGGCGTGCTTGGGGAAGTGGTCGACCGCGATGTTGGCGAAGTCGGGCACCTCGTCCTTGTCGTCCCCGCAGCTCCACCGGGTCGTCGTCCCGGCCCGGCAGGCGTACTCCCACTCGGCCTCGGTCGGCAGCCGGTAGGTCTTCCCCTCCTTCTTCGAGAGCCACGCGCAGAACGCCTCCGCGTCCGGGTAATTGACGTTCACAACCGGAAAGTCGTCGGTCTGCTCCAGCCCGGTGTTCCGCCAGTTGTTCTCCCGCGTCCCGTCCACGATCCGCCCGGCCCGGTCGATCGTCTTCCACGCCCCGCCGCCCGTCTCGGCCTCCGTCTTGTACCCGCTCGCGGCGGCGAACGCCTTGAACTGGCCGACCGTGACGGCCGTGACGCCGACGAAGAACGGCTTGGTGAGCTTCACCTTGTGCTGCGGCTTCTCGTCCGGCAGGGCGTCCTTGTCCGTCTCGGGCGAGCCCATCAGGAAATCCCCGGCCGGGACGCGGCGGAGCTTGAGTTCGATGGAGTTTGTGATGACGTCCGGTGGCCTCTTGGGGAGCGGGGCGGTTCGGCCGGTGGGGGCGAGGGCAACGGCGGCCGCGAGCGCGGCGACGGCGGGCAGGCGGGTCATGGGCGGCTCCGGGCGCGAGACGTGATGGGGCGGGCGGACGCCGCCGACCCCCGCCACGAGGATAATCCAGGGCGGCGGGCGACGCAAGGAGGCGGGCGAGCTGGAAACGCCGGAAGCCCCAGGACGATCTGCGGGCACCTCCGGTCCCGGATGCGGAAGGTGTCGAAGGCGTACGGCGAGCGGTGGCATGCCGAACCCTTCATGAGCGGGCTGAAGCGGACAACCGGGTCGGCCCTGACCGCCCAAGAGCACCACCCTGAACGCCGAGGCCTGCCTCCAAGTGCTGGCCTACAGCGTCCGCCGGCGACCCGGACATCTTCAACACAGCAACAATGGCTCACTCGGCCGGCGTGACGCCCAGCACGACGTCGAAGTTCGCGGCCAACTCGCCGACCTTCGAGCCCTTCAGCGGCGCGAAGTCGACCAGCACCGCGTCCCGGGCCTTCGCGTCGCGGATGGCCCGGAAGACGCCGTCCCGGTCGTTCAGGGCGCTGCCCTTCACGTAGAGCTGCGTCGTCAGCAGCTCCTTGCCGCCGTTCTTCACCTTGACGTGGATGTGCGGGGCCGGCCGGCCCGGGTACGCCACCGGCTTGATCGTGCGGAAGTAGAACGCCCCGGTCGAGGCCGTCAGGAACCGGCCGAAGCCCTGGAAGTTCTTGTCCCGCACGGCCGCCTTGTCGCCGCTGTCGGCGGTGTGCAGGTACACCCCCTTGGCGTCGCACTGCCAGATTTCGACCACCACGTTCTTGAGCGGGTTGCCGCCGGCGTCGAGCACCCGCCCGGTGAGGTGCGTGACCTCGCCGACGGCCGGGGTGAGGGCGTCGTTGACGACGAGCAGGTCGTTGTCGGTGTCGAGCGGCAGGCGGTCGGGGTAGAACGGCCCCTCCGTCTGCGGCGGGGTGCGGGTGAGGGCCTCGGCCAGGGCCCCGGGGGCGAACAGGGCGGACGCCCCGAGGGCGGCGGCGGACCCGAGGAACAGCCGGCGGGACGGGAACGCGAGCCGGTCGGACATGGGAGACTCCTTCGGGGGGAACGGGCGACGGGTGGGAAGGCGACCCGGCGGGCGGGGGCCGACGCCGGCGTTACCGGCCCGTTACCGGGAACGATACCCGCCCCGGGCCCGCGGCGACAGTCCGGCGCGCACCGACGCCCGCGGGGCCGGCCCCGCGGGCGTCGGGTCGGTCACGATTCTCGCTTCGGCCTCACTTCACGAACAGCATCTCGCGGTACGTCGGGAGCGGCCACAGGTCGTCGGCCACGATCGTCTCCAGGGCGTCGCCGTGGGTCCGCAGGTCGGCCATCTTGGGGATGACAGTCTCCTTCATGTACTTGGCGTGGGCGTAGGCGTCCCCGTCCGGGTGGTGGTGGGCCGCCTTCTCCAGGGCCGCCAGGGCGGCCTGGAAGTGGGCGATGGTGCCCGTCAGCCCGCCCAGGTAGGCCGACTGGCTCGACACGTCCACCCCCGCCGCCTTCGTGGCCGCCACCGACGCGGCCACCTCGCCCTGGTACCGCAGGGCGGCCGGGAGGATCATCGTCTTGGCCATCATGACCATCATGTTGGCCTCGATGTTCACCTCCTTGACGTACTTCTCGCTGAAGATGTGGAACCGGGCCTGGAGCTCCCGCTCGGTGAACACCTTGTACTTGCCGAACAGGTCGACCGAGTCCTTGCGGACGATGACCGGGAACACGTCGACCGAACTCTTGAGGTTCGGGAGCCCCCGCTTGGCCGCCTCCTGCTGCCACTCCTCGCTGTACCCGTCGCCGTTGAAGATGACCTTCTTCGACTCCTTGAGGATGGCCGGGAGCAACTCCTGGATGGCCTTCGCCAGCGGCTTGCCGCCCTTCGTGTCGGCCTCCAGCCGGGTTGCGATGAAGTCGAGCGACTCGGCCACGATCGTGTTCAGGACCGTGTTCGGGCCGGCGATGCTGAAGCTCGACCCGACGGCCCGGAACTCGAACTTGTTGCCGGTGAAGGCGAACGGGCTGGTCCGGTTGCGGTCGCCGGCGTCCTTCGGCATCTTCGGTAGGACGGTGACGCCGATCTCCATCGTGCCGCCCTGCTTGGTGCTCGTCATGGCCCCGGCCTCGACCTGGTCCATGATGTCCTGGAGCTGGTCGCCGAGGAAGATGCTGATGATCGCCGGCGGGGCCTCGTTCGCCCCCAGCCGGTGGTCGTTGCCGGCGCTCGCCACGGTCACCCGCAGCAGTTCCGGGTACTTGGCGACGGCCCGGATGACAGCCACGCAGAAGACGAGGAACTGGGCGTTGTCGTGCGGGGTGTCGCCCGGGTTGATGAGGTTCTCCCCGGTGTCGGTGGACAGCGAGAAGTTGTTGTGCTTGCCGCTCCCGTTGACCCCGGCGAACGGCTTCTCGTGGAGCAGGCACACCAGCCCGTACTCCTCGGCCGTCACCCGCAGGATGTCCATTACCAGGTGGTTGTGGTCGGTCCCGAGGTTGGTGTCCTCGTACGTCGGGGCGATCTCGTACTGGCTCGGGGCGACCTCGTTGTGCCGGGTCCGGACCGGGACGCCGAGCTTGAACATCTCGGCCTCGGCCGCCGCCATGCACGCCAGCACCCGCTCGGGGATGACGCCGAAGTACTGGTCCTCCAGCTCCTGCCCCTTGGGCGGGCTGGCCCCGAACACCGTCCGCCCGCAGTTCTGGAGGTCGGGCCGGAGGAGGAACAGGTTGCGGTCGATCAGGAAGTACTCCTGCTCGGGGCCGACGTTGGCGAACACCTTCTTGGCCTCGGTGTTCCCGAACAGCTTGAGCACCCGCAGGGCCTGGACGGACACCGCCTCCATGCTCCGCAGCAGGGGCGTCTTCTTGTCCAGGGCCTCGCCCGTCCACGACACGAACACGGTCGGGATCACGAGCGTCGAGCCGTTCTTCCCCTCGCGGATGTAGGCCGGGCTGGTCGGGTCCCAGCCGGTGTACCCGCGGGCCTCGAACGTCGCCCGGATGCCGCCGCTGGGGAACGACGAGGCGTCCGGCTCGCCCTGCACGAGTTCCTTGCCGCTGAAGCTGGCGACGGCCCCGCTCGTCCCGGTGGGGGTGACGAAGCTGTCGTGCTTCTCGGCCGTCAGCCCGGTCATCGGCTGGAACAGGTGGGTGTAGTGCGTCGCCCCGTGTTCGATGGCCCAGTCCTTCATCGCGCTGGCGACGGCGTCCGCGATGCCCGGCTCCAGCGGCACCCCGAGCTTGACCGTCTTCTGGAGGGCCCTGAAGATCGGCTTCGGCAGCCGGGCCCGCTGTTCCTCCTCGCCGAAGACGTTGACCCCGAACAGGTCCTTGATGTGGGTCGTCTTGAAGTCGAGGCGGTTCAGCTTGTGGTCGGTGGTGGCGATCGTCTTGATCGCGTCGCTGCGGGTGGTGATCTTGGACATGGTGCTGGTGGTCCCTCGCGGTGTGGGGCGTAAGGCGGGGTGCGCAACGAGGCCCGAGCGACGCACGGAGGCCCGGCCGGCGGGGGCGGCCGCCGGACTTGGGCTGGTGGGGAAGAGGTTTCAGTGGTTATAAGCCGGGCGGGTTCGCCGGCCAAGAAAAAACCCGCAGCCGGGGAGAGGAATAGGGATGCGACGCATCGCCGTCATCAACCAGAAGGGCGGGGTCGGCAAGACCACCACCACCGTGAACCTGGCCGCCGCCCTGGCCGCCGCCGGCCAGCGGGTGTGCGTGGTCGACCTCGACCCCCAGGCCCACGCCAGCACCCACCTCGGCGTCGAGGCCGCCCCGGGCACCCTGCCGTCGCTCTACGACGTGCTGGTGAAGAACCGCCCGGTGGCCGAGGTCCGCCGCCGGGCGGGCGACAACCTGTGGGTCGTCCCGTCGGACATCGACCTGGCCGCCGCCGAGGTCGAACTCGCCGGCGTCGTCGGCCGCGAGGTGATTTTGCGCGAAGCGATGAGCCGGGACGCCGAGCCGTTCGACTTCGTGCTGATGGACTGCGGCCCGTCGCTCGGGGTGCTGACGCTCAACGCCCTGGCCGCCGCGGACGAGGTGTTTATCCCGCTCCAGCCTCACTTCCTGGCCCTCCACGGGCTCTCGAAGCTGCTCGAAACGACCGCCCTGGTCGCCCGTCGGATCAACGCCGGGCTGACCGTCACCGGCGTCGTCGTCTGCCTGTACGACGCGGCCACCAAGCTCGCCCAGGAAGTCGTCGCCGACCTGCGGACGTTCCTCGACCACGGCCGCAAGGGCAACGTCCCGTGGGCGGCGGCGAAGGTGTTCGACACGAAGGTGCGGCGGAACATCAAGCTGGCCGAGTGCCCGAGCTTCGGCACGTCGATCTTCAGCTACGCGCCCAAGAGCAGCGGGGCCGCCGACTACGCCGCCCTGGCCGCCGAGGTGCTAGGCGACGCGGCCGGCACGGTGATCGGGCCGTTCCCGGCGGCGGTCGAAGACCCGATTCTGGAGCGGGCGGCCGTCGCGGTCCCCGAGTTGGTGTGACGCCGGGCGAGCGGGGGGCGTTAGCCCCCTGATTGCCCCGCGGAACAGTTCGACCGGGCAAGGGCGTCAGGGGACTCACGTTCCCCGCTCGCCCGCCGGCCCGCGGCGGCTACAATCACCGCATGATCCGCACCTCCGTCGCCAACCCGTACGAGTACGCCCTGGACTTCCAGGCCCTGAAGGCCGCCGCCGCGGCGGTGCTGGCCGGCGAGGGCGTCCGCGAGGGGAAGGTCACGCTGGCGTTCGTGGACAACGCCCACATCCACCGCCTCAACAAGCAGTTCCTGAACCACGACGAGCCGACCGACGTGCTGACCTTCCCGTCGAGCCCGCCGGGGGCGAAGAAGCTCGAAGGCGAGGTCGTGATCGGCTACGAGGTGGCCGCCGAGTACGCCGCCGACCGCGGCCACGAGGTCGGCCCCGAGTTGCTCCTGTACGTCGTCCACGGGTGCCTGCACCTGTGCGGGTACGACGACACGACGGCCCGGGCCGCGGCCGAGATGCGGGCGAAGGAGCGCGAGTACCTCACGAAGCTGGGCCTGCCCGACATCACCGAGAAGGCGTGACCGGAACCCCATGGTCCAGCAAATCCACCCCGCCGAGTTGAAGCGGAAGCTCGACGCCGGCGAGCCGGTCTACCTCGTAGACGTGCGGAACCCGGACGAGTTCGCGTTCTGCCGCCTGCCCGACAGCCTCCTCATTCCCCTCCCCGACCTGATCCGCCGCACGGACGAGGTGACGCCGCCGGCCGGGGCGGCCGTGGTGGTCTATTGCCACCACGGCGTCCGCAGCCTGACCGGGGCGGCCATCCTCCAGCGGGCCGGCGTCGAGAACCCGGCCTCGCTCGCCGGCGGGATCGACCTGTGGTCGCGGGTGATCGACCCCGCGGTGCCGCGGTACTGACCCGCGGCACCGCCCTCGCCTACACCGCCGTACTGTTGCCCTCGACGGCCGCCTGCCTCCGGTTGGCGTCCTCCATAGCCCGGTTGAACCGCCGCGACACGGGGATGAACAGCCCGGCCACGACCAGCCCGACGACCGCCAGCAGGGCGAAGTAGTCCCCCGGGTGCATGTCCGGGTACAGGCCGGCGATCGGGGCGTTGATGAAGGCGTTGGCCACGAACACGGTCAGCAGCCACAGGGCGGTGACGAAACTCTTCATGTTCTGCGGGGCGACCACGAACGCGAGTTCGAGTCCCGTCACCGAGATGAGGATTTCGGCGATCGTGATGACGAAGAACGCCAGGGCCATCCACCACACGCTCACCCGGTTCTCGGGCCGGACGTACTTCACTTTCCCGCCCGACGCGACCGTCACGGCCGGGTCTTCCTGTTTCGCCGGCTCAATCTTCAGCTTCTCGCCTTTGAGGATTTCGGCCTGGTTGCCGCGGGTGACGACCAGCACCCCGTCGGGCAACTGGTACTTGCCCTGGCGGAAGGTGAACTCGAGCGCCCCCGGGAGGGTGAGCTTGCCGTCCGCGAAGACGTCCCGCGACTTGGCGAAGTCGAGCATCCCGCCAGCGAACACGAGCTTGCGGCCGTCCGCGAGGGTGAGTTCGCCGTCCGCGAACGCGACCTTGTCCCCGGCGCCCGACTGGTACTGTTGGAACGTCAGCCCCTTCACCGAGTCGGCCGGGAACGCGACCGAGCCGCCGGCGTTCGTCATCTTCCCCTTGGCCTGGTCGACGGTCGCGGCCGACAGGGTCGCGTTTCCGAACGGCAGGTAGACTTCCACCTCCTTGCACTTCACGAGCACGGCCTTCTCCGTGTCGCCGGTCCGGTAGCCGGCGACGGCCATCACGCCCATGCACACGGCCGTCAGGAGGAACCCGATGAACATCTTCGTGGTCGGCTTCATGCCCGCCTTCGCGGCGTCCCGGCCGCCGTAGGTCCGGTACAGCCCGGCCCCGCCGATGAACAGGACGATGAAGAGCGGGTTGAGCGCCTGGATCGAGTCCGGGGCGAGGGCGTACCCGGAGATGTTGAGGTCCATGTACGTCTTGGCGAAGAACACCCAGGTGTACGACGACTGGTCGAACACCGCCCAGAAGAAGGTCACGAGTGCGAACAGGAGCCCGACCTGGCTGAGGACTCGCATCTTCGCCACCGTCTGCTCTGGCGGCTCCGGGGGCCGGCTGCGGGCGATCGTTTCGGTCGCGTAAAACTTCTTCCCGGCCGCGAAGAACCCGAGGGCGAAGACCATGAACACGGTCGGGACGGCGAACGCCATCGCGTAGCTGCCGGTCTGGTCGCGGACGACGGGGACCGTCACCTGGGCGAGGAACGCCCCGATGTTGATGGCCATGTAGAAGTACTGGAACCCGCCCGACCGCAGCCCCTCCTGCCCGGGCCGCTGCTGGTCGTAGGTCATGCCGAGGA
>JANPKP010000239.1:0-5328 GCA_031426095.1 Gemmataceae bacterium | reverse complement strand
CGTGGCGGCGTCGAAGTCGCTGTCCTCGAGGTGGCGCACCTGGAAATACGCCGAGAACGCGCTCACCGCCAACCGGCCTCCCGGCTTGAGCGCCCGCGCCATCCCCGACAACACCGCCTCGTCGGGATCGAGTGGTGCCGGGCTCGGGCCCCCGCCGCTCGGGCCTTCGCGGCCGACACGCCGGGCGAACGCAGGAGTAAAGCGTTCTCGCGGCCGAGGGTGGCGGCCGCCGTTTCGGCCGCGATCCGGTCGGCCGGGAGGGCGGTTACGGCCCGCGTGGTCCGGCCGGTGCGGTGGCCGTCGCCGTCCACGGACACGACTTCGCGGGCCCACCACGTCCCGCCGACTTCCACGAAGTCGTCGAAGGCGATGGCCCGGGTCAGCTTACTCTCGTGGCGGTGTTCGACCCGCCGGACGACGTGCTTCTCGGGGTCGATCGTGACGCGCAGTTCGGAGGCGACCGCCTCCCGTTTCAGCACGAGAACCGTCGCCCCGGCTGCCCGCTCCACGGCCGCCGACATCGCCGCGTGGGACTGATCGAGCGGGGTGAGCGAGAAGTCGTCGAGGGCGAACGGGGCGTCGCCGACATCCGCCGGCGTCGCGGCGCGGGTGCGGCCGAGGCCGAAGGCGGTGCCGCACACGCCGCGCTCCTTGCCGTCGCACCACCAGAGAACCGTCTGCCCGGAGTCGCTCCCGACGCGGGCCGCCCACCCGGCCGGCGAGTGGACGACGAGCCGCCGTTCGCCGGGGGTCGCGGCCCCGTCGCGGGGGTCGACCGTCTCGGCAACCTGCTCCACCTTCACCCCGCCGGCCACCTTGGCGAGTGCATCGCGGCGGACCAGCGAGCGGGCGAGGTCGCGCGCCTCGGCGGGCCAGGTGTTCTTTCGCGGCTTCGCGGCCGCCGGTGCGGTCGGCAGGTGCGGGAAGAGGCCGTCGAACAGGCCGGAGCGGCCGACGCCGCGGGCGTACGTCACGCCGAGCGGGTCGAACATCACGACCCCGCCGGACCACCCGAGCCCGTGACTGTTCTGCCCGTGTTGGCGGAGCCGGACACGTCGTTGCAATGTTGCGATTTGCAGTTCCGGGAGGCCGTCCTCGTCGTAGGCCAGGAACCCGCGGCGGTATTCGGCCTGCTCCTCCCGCTTGGAGCGCTTGAAGTAGCCGTCGACTTCGCGGGCCTTGTCTAACTTCTCACGCCCGTCTGAGAAGTCGAACGCCCACTCGCCGTCCCGTGGGCCGTCTGTGCCGTCTGTGCCGCGGGCGAGTTTGTCGACGACTTTCAACTTGGCGTCCCACTCGCCGAGCCCGTCGTCATTCGACTCCTTGGCGAGCCCGAAGTTCAGGCCGAGGGTTTGGTTCGTGACTTCGGCCTCGTTGAGCGACGACGGGCTGTTCAGTTCGTGGTAGTCCTGCCCGCCGCCGGCCGATCGCAATTCCTCCCGACTGTTCCCGCGGAGGTGGAGGGCGTGGAGCTTCTCCCAGTCTTGCTCGACCTCGGTCTCCCCGGTCGGGATCGACACGCGTCCGTCCGCGGACCACCCCCCGAATGCCCGGGGGTCGCGGCCCAGGGTGGCAAGGCGGGCGAGGGTGTCCCGCCGCAGGCCGGTCCGCCAGGAGGCCGCCCGCTTCATCTGCTCCCGGGCGAGGGCGAAGTTCGCTTCGTCCGCCCCCTTGGCGAAGAACTGCTCGCCGTCCCGCATCTGGAAGCGACGTTTGACCCCGAAGCGGGCCCGGTCGGCATCGCTCTCCAGCACCAGGAACGAGGTGTACGGGGTGATGATGCCGTACTCCTCCGAGAGCGCGATCACCTCGCCCTTCACGGCGTCCGTCTGTGGCTTTTCGAGCAGGGCGTCGAGGTGCATCTTGGCCCACAGGCGGGGGACGAACGAGTTGCCGGCCTCGGCGTCGGCGAGCGTCACCGCCGCCGCGAACCTCACCTCCTTGCCGCCCTGCGAGCCGGTGACGACCACCTCGCCCCGCCGGTCCTTCCCCTCGGGCTTGTAGCGGCCGATGAGGATTTGCTGCGTCCCCGGCACGAGGTTCGGCAGCGCCCCGGGGTAGACGCCCGCGGTGTTCCAGCCGTTGAACGCGACGCGGAGGTCGCGGACCGGCGGGCGGGTCATTTCGCCCAGCAAGTCGAGGGCGACGGCCGCCGGCCCCTGTTCGGCGGTGACGCGGCGGAAGGAGCCGCCGCCGAGCCCCCCGGCCGCCTTCAGCACGCCCGCCTCGAAGGTGCTCCCGAGGGCCACGGCGTGGACGGTCGCGGAGCAATTTGACGCCGTGTACAGCCCCTTGAGCCGGGCGGCGAACGCCTGCGGGTTAGCGTCGCCGGTCGTCACGATGCCGTCGCCGAGGTAGACGATGTGACCGCCCGGCGGGCACTGGCGGAATGCGTCCGCGAACGCCCGGTCGAGGTCGCTCCACCCGAGCGACACGCGGGCGGCGAGGAAACTGCGGGCCTGTAGCACGTTCGCAGGCGTGGCCGGTTGCGGGGCGGGGAAGACCCAATCGGTCGCCACGTCGGCGGCGGCGAGGTTGAAGCTGTCCTTCGGGGAAAGGGCGTCGAGCAGGGCGGCCGCGAGGATCGTCTGCGTCGCCCGCTGGCCGGGGTCCATCGACGCCGAGGTGTCGCACACCAGCACCACACTCAGCGGCTCGCCGTCGGCCACGAGCGTGCGGTCGGTGGCGGCCCCGGTCGGCAGCGTGACTTGCACGAGGAAGTAGCCGTCGCCCCCCCGCCTGTGTGGGATCACGGCGACCGCCGGGGCCGCGTCGGCGACCTCCACCACAGCCTCGAAGTCCTTCGTCGGCGTGTGTTCCTGGGCCGCGAACTGGAGGCGGGCGGCGTACTCGGTCTTCTCGCTTCGCACCGTGTGCGTGGGTGAGGTGACCGCCTTCAGCGGCGACGCGGAACTCACCCGCACGTCGATCGACAAGTCCTTGAGCGGGTGCTGCTGGAGCATCTCGCTCTGGAGGGCGTAGCTATAGCGGTACAGGCTTCCCGTCCGCGGCAGCACCTGTGTGTAGGTGATGCGGACGCGCTTCTCGCTGTGCGGCAGGATCGGCCAGACGCGGGCCTTGAAGACGTTCCCGCCGGCCCACTCCAGCAACCCGGGGTCTCGCTTCTCCCGCATGATCTCCTCGAAAATCTCGCGGGCCCGCTGTTTCTCCACGACGTCGGCCGGCACCATCTCGTCGCCCACGGCCATGGCGAACCCGGAGATCGAGGCATCCGCCGGGAGCGGGAAGTGGAACGCCCCTTCGAGCTGCGAATCCGTGTGGTTGACGAACGATTCGTCCACCGTGGTACGGGCGATCTGGTCGCGGATTTCGACCGACACCCGGTGGTAGCCGACGGTCAGCGGCACGTTCCGGCCGTCCACCTTCGCCACGAGCGAGCCGAGCGACTCGCTCGCCGTCGCCCCCTTGAAGCCCTTGAGCCACGGCGGGTCGGCAGGCACCTTCATGAGGGCGTCGCCGGCCACGCGGTAGTGCGTCCGCTCCGTCACGGTGACCGCCGCGCCGCCGGGGCCGAGCAGTTCCACGGGCGTGCCCTTCGCGGGCGAAATCTCGGCCTCCCCTTCGTGGAGTCGGACCCGAGTCGGCTTCACGACTTCGACCAACGCCCCCGGCCCGAGGACGACGGTCGCCCGCGGGAGGAGCCGCAGGGTCGCCGCGTTCGCCCCGCGGAGGTCGGCCCGCACCCAGTCGCCGGGCTTGAGCAGGACGTTCGGCCGCACCGGCGTCCACCGTTGGCCGCCGACCGGCTTGAGGCCCACCACGCCCTGCACGTCGGCCACCTTGCCGACGCGGCCGTCCTCGGCGAGCGTGTCGGGCACCGCGAACGTCTTGGCCGGCACCGGTGGGTTGTCGTCCAGAACCTCCAGCTTGGCCAGCACCACAGGCGGCACGCCGGGCGTGGCGGTGAGCGCCCGCAGGGACCGCAGCTTGCCCGTCGCCACATCGACCAGGATCTCGGCCGTGCCCGGCTTGCCGTCGCGGTCGGCGGACGTGACGCGGTAAACGTCAAACTCTGCCCCGTCCCACACGACCCGCTCGGCCGGGGTCGCGGCCCGGAGGGCGCTCGGGCTCGGCACCGGCAGGCCGACGAGGGCGAACAGGTTCACCCCCGGGCGGTCCGCGCGGAAGTACGCCGCCTGCCCGGGCGTGACGCGGTTCGCCGCCTCGTCCACGCGGAGGAGCCTGGCCCCCTCGGACACCTCGTACTTCCCCGCCGACTCCTCCCACCGCAGCTTGTTCGGCCGGGCCACCCACACTTCGCCGGCCCGCCCGGGGGTGGAGACGCGGAGGTGGAGCGTGTCGGCGTCGGTCGCCGCGTCGAGGGCCCGCACGAGCGGTGCGGCCTCGGTGCGGGTCGGCCACACGGAGACGCCGATGGCGAGTAGCACGCCGGCGGCGACGGCCGCGAGGGAGAGGCGGGCGAGGGTGGTGAACACGGCGGACCTCCGGGGGAGGGCGGGGGAAGCCGGGGGGGAACCGGCGGCGAGGAACGCGGCCGTGGACTCGTCGCCGAGTCGGGCGAGGAAGGCCCTGTCCGGCGGCGGCACGTCGCGGCCGGCCGTGCGGACGAGGGCGACCAGCCGGTCACCGGCCGGGTCGTCGGCGGGATTCGTGTCAGGGGGCGTCATGGTGGCTCCCGACCGGGCAGTCTTCCGACCGACTGTGGCGGCCGAAGGCGTCCCGGAACGCCTGCCGGGCGCGGGCCAGCTTCGACCGGACGGCCGCCCCGCTCGCCCGCTCCCGGGCTGCGATGCACTCGACCGGCTCTTCGTCGAGGTACTTGGCCGTCAGCAGCGACTCGTAACCGGCCGGCAGCTCCGCGAGGGTGGCCCGCACGAGGGCGGCGAGTTCCCCCTCTTCGAGGGCGTCGGCCGGCACGCCGTCGTGGCACTCGGTCAACGCCAACCACTCGCGGGCCTTTTGCAGCCGCGCCAGTCGGTCTTTCGCGCGGTAGTGGAGGGCGACGTGCCGGCGGGCGATGCCCCAGAGCCACGCCCAGAGTGGGCCGCGATCCGGGTCGTACATCCGGGCCGAGCGGGCGGCCGCCATGAACGTCTCCTGCACCACGTCGGCGACGTCGGCCGGGCACGGCCCGAGGAGGCGCGCGACGGCCCGCCAGACGCGCGGGGCGAACGCTTCGTAAAGCGTCCGCCAGGCGTCGGGCTGGCCCCCGCGTAGGCCGAGGGCGACTTCCCGCTCCTGGTCCTCGTCCATGACCGCCGGCTCTCGCCCGGGTGTCCGCTACGTCAGAGGATGGTTTGCGCGCCGGGGCGGGGATGTGTCGAGGAAATTGCGGCGAGATGTGAC
>JANPKP010000238.1:0-5034 GCA_031426095.1 Gemmataceae bacterium | reverse complement strand
TTGAGGTTCGACACCAGAGATGATTACGTGGTTCGTGGTGCGTCTTAGCCCAAAGCCGCTCCACGCACCCAACGGGCGACGGCCCCGGATGTCCTTGACGCTCGCCAATCAGGAAACCAGTTCGGCGGCAGGTGTCAGGTGCCGCGTCGGGTTCGGCCCGAGGTCCGCGCCAGCCGATTCCGCTTCCTCTCCCAAGTGCAACCGGATCGCGGCCAGCAACTGCCCATCCTCCGCGTCCCACACCTCCGCGTCGGCCCACCCGGCCGCGTTAGCGACCAACTGGCCGACTCGCCAGTGCGGGTACCGCCGGGACAGTTCCGCCAGCGCCGCGAACAGGTCGGTCCGCTCGGTGGTCGTCATGGCAGCGTATCCCCCACCCGAGGCGTTCGGGTCACGTCCAGGTTCGGCAGGGTGGCGATCACTTCGGCCGGGATCAGTTCGCCGGGCCGCAGCTTGGCCGCCCGGGTGGCCCGCGTCACCCCGTCGTTGAGCCGCAGGTGGCCGTCCCGCCCGCGGGTCACTTCCACCGGCGGCATCCCGTCGAGCCGGTCGCCATATGCGGCGATCCGTCGGGCGAGCTTGGCCGGGTCGGTCCCTGGGAGCGGACGCCCGGCGGCAGGTACAAGCCGGCCGGGTCCACCATCAAGAACTCGCGCATCGGGGCGGTCTCCGGCTCCCATTGTAGCCGTCGAAGTCGGGCCGTTAAACGCCCCGTTCGGCCGGGTGCCAGATGTACTTGTGCATCTGCAACTGCACCCGCACACGGTACAGCTTCGACGCCAGCAGCCAGTTCACCAGATCGACCGGCTTGGCTTCGGCGAAGGCGGTACTCACCAGCACGGTGAACCGCTCGTCGAGCCGGTGTTCGCGGATCACGCCCTCGGCCCACTCCCAGTCGCGGCGGGAGGCGATCACGAACTTGATCTGGTCGCCCGACTTCAACGCCGCGAGGTTCGCCCAGCGGTTGCGGTGGCCCTCGCCGCTGTCCGGGCACTTCAAGTCCATGATGACGTGGACCCGCGGGTCGACCGGCCCCACGTCGTGGGCCCCGCTCGTTTCGAGCAGCACCGTCCGCCCCGCGTCGGCGAGGCGGGCCATCAGCGGCAACACCTCGGGCTGCAACAACGGCTCGCCGCCGGTGATCTCCACCAAGGGGTAGCCGGTGGCGAGGACGCGGGCCAGCACGTCGGCGGTCGCCATCCGTTCGCCCTTGTTGAAGGCGTGGGCGGTGTCGCACCAGCCGCAGCGGAGGTCGCAGACCGACGTGCGGACGAAGACGCACGGCAGGCCGGCGAAGGTCGATTCGCCCTGGACGCTGGGGTAAATCTCGTGGATCAGCAGTTCGCCGGGGCCGACGCCGCGGAGGGGGGCGAGCCGGTGGGCGGCCTCCGGCGGCACGGCGGGCAGGGCGATTAAGTTCGACGCGCTCATAGGCATTCATGATAGCGGGCGGCGGGGCGGCACAAGGCCAAGCCTCGAATCGAGGGGTGGCACGGGGCGGCACGTCCGCCCGTGTCGGAGTCGGAGGGCGAACGCAAGGTAGGAATCTTGTGGCCCGGGCATCCTTGCCCGGGCTGTTCCCCGCCCCAGACCCCGGGCTTGGAAGCCCGGGCCACAAGATCGAGTTATCCGCGTGCCTCGCCGACACGGGCGGACGAGTCGCCCCGTGCCACCCGGACCCGGCCGGTCGCCCTTGCTCGTCACCCGGTGCGGGCGTATAAGCCGGGGCGATCCCCACCCCACCCTCCGGAGGCGCGGCCATGCGACGCGGAACCTTCGTGCGCTCGGTCGTGGCGTCGGCGGCCCTGCTCGTCGGGGAGGCCCGGGGCACCGACGCCCCACCCCCGGCCGCCCCGCCAGCCGTCGCCACCGTCAACGGCGAGCCGATCACGCTCGCGGAGGTCGATGCCGTCATCGGGCGGCGGCCGGCGGGCGTCGCCCTCCCCGCCGCCGCGCTCCGCGAGCTTCGCGCCGAGGCCGCGTCCGACCTCGTGGACGAGTTGCTGCTGAAGCAGTTCCTCCGCAAGCACGGGCCGGCGGTCGAGGCGGCCGAGATCGACCGGCACTTCAAGGCCCTTGCCGAGAGCCTGGCGAAACAAGGGAAGACGCCGGCCGACTTCTTCCGCGAGGCGGGCCAGACGGAAGCCCAGGCCCGCGAGTCGTTGGCGACCACCCTCCAGCTTTCCCGCTACGTCGCCGGTCGGGTTACTGACGAGCAGTTGAAGCAGTACCACGCGGCCAACCGCGACCACTTCGACCGCGTCGAGGTGCGGGTCAGCCACGTCGTGCTGCGCGTGGGGAAGGACGCCCCGCCGGCCGAGCGGGAGGCCGCCCGCCGCAAGCTCGTGGCCCTGAAGGCGGACGTTGCGGCCAAGCTCATCACGTTCGCCGACGCGGCCCGCAAGCACTCCCACTGCCCGAGCGCCCCGGAGGGCGGCGACCTCGGCCCGCTCGTCCGCAAGGGGACCGGGCTCGACGAGGCGTTCTGCAAGGCGGCCTTCGCGCTGCCCGTCGGCGAGGTGAGCGACGTGGTGGAGACCGGCCACGGGTTGCACCTCCTTCTCGTGACCGCACGCAAGCCGGGCACCCCGTCGGCGTTCGAGGCGTGTGCCGGCGAGGTCCGCGAGTCGTTCGCCGACGAGTTCCGCACCGATCTAGTCGCCAAGTTGCGGAAGCAGGCCCGGGTCTCGATCACCCTCCCGTGACCGCCGGACGGCTCCGATCCGGGGCCGAAATCTCAGGCGGGGTGGCGAAAACCGCGTCGCGGATGTCCGAGGGTAGGGCCGCCATGGGCCGACTTGTGAATGATTTCACTTGCCGGGCGTGCGGCCGTCTGGAATACTAACCGAACCAAACTACGCAAGCGGGGCAAGCGATGACGCCGTCGCCGCTGTTCGACCTCACCGGCCGGGTCGCCCTCGTCACTGGGGGGAACAAGGGGCTGGGCCGGGCGGTCGCCCGGGGGCTGGCGGAGGCGGGGGCCGATTTGGTCCTCGCCAGCCGCAACGAGGCCGAGCTTGCCGCCTCGCTCGACGAAATACTCGCGGCGACTGGACGCAAGGGGACTTACGTCGTCACCGACGTGGCCGACCGGAGCAGCGTCCGCCGGCTCGCCGAGACCGCCCTGAGCCGCATGGGCCGGGTGGACGTCCTCGTCAACAACGCCGGGCAGAACGCCCCCGAGGCGATCGACGCCATCACCGACGAGACGTGGGACCGGCTGCTCGAAGTCAATCTGTCGTCGGTCATGGCCCTGACCCGGGCCCTGGTGCCGGGGATGAAGGAGCGGCGGTGGGGCCGGGTGGTCCACGTGTCCTCGATCTTCGGCCGGGTGTCCAAGGAGCGGCGGAACGCTTACTCGGCGACCAAAACGGCCCTGATCGGCTTCGCCCGGGCCAGCGCCCTCGACCTCGGGCCTTATAACGTGACCGTGAACTGCGTCGCCCCCGGGCCGTTCCTGACCGACATGCCCAAGTCGGTGCTCAGCGACGCGGAGAAGCGGGCGTTCGCCGACCGCACGGCCCTCGGCCGGTGGGGTGAACCCGGCGAGTTGGTCGGGCCGATGCTACTGTTGTGCAGCGAGGCGGGGAGCTACGTGACGGGCCAGACGCTGTTCGTGGACGGCGGGTACACGGCCCGGTGATCGAATCGGCGGAAACGAGTGCCGTCTTGCCCACGTGGGCCGGACGGGGTTAGAATACTCTTTGCCCGACGGACGCGACGCCGCGTGGGACGGTTCCTCTCCCCAGCGCGGCGACCGGTTCGTCAGGACGGGTGTTGCCATGAGGAACGGTTCGTCCGCCTGCGTGAGCCTCTACGACTCGGCACCGGCCCCGCGGCCCGTGCCGGGGGCGGACGTGCGGAGCGTGTACAACGACTGCGTGGAAGAGGCGAACCGCTTCAAGTGGATCGAGAGCGAGAAGGCCGGGTACGACCTCGGCGAGCCGGCCATCCGCCGCTGGGTGAAGGACCACTGGACGATCTACCTGCGGGCGAAGTGGCTCGAACACCTGCAAGGCAAATGCTTCTGGATCGAGCTGGACCGCAACGACTTCGGCCTCCTGCAACGCGAATTCCAAGACCAGCACGCCCTCCTCGACGACATCCTCGCCCGCCTGAAAGCCGGCCAAGAAAACCTCGACGTGATCGCCTGGGCGATCACCGGCCACGTCCCCCTCGAACCCGTCCTGCAAATCCTCGAAGCCCTCGACGTGAACAGCCGCCGGCTGGCCCACAAGTTCGAGACGCGGTGCTGAATCCCCTCGCTCGAACGGCCACGACCGCTTCGGCCGCTAGCACACCAAACGTAAACGGGGGCCGCCCCCGGCCCCCGTCGCGTCACGTCCGCCCGTCGGTCACTTCCGGAAGTCGTTGTGGCAGTTCACGCAACTGCCGTCGATGCCCTTGACCGCCTTCGACAGGGCCTTGGGCTCGGCGCTCTTGCCCTTCGCCCCCTCGGTCGCGAGCTGCTGGCTCGTCACGAGCATGTCGTCGCTGTACTTCTTCCACTTCGCCTTGTCGGCCGGGGTCTTGACCTCGTCGTTCGGGAAGGCGGCGGTGAAGTCGGCCAGCACGGCCGACCGGACGCCGAGGAGCTGGGCCGCGGCCGGGTCGATGGGGCCGCCCTTGACCACCGCCTTGATGTCGGCTTCGAGGTTGAGCCCTCCCTTGGCCGCCGGGCGGAACGGGGCCATCACGCCGTCGAGGTCGAGCCCGGCCTGCTCGTGGACCGCCCCCTTGAGCGGGCTCCCGCCCTTCGGCGACGCCAGCCCCTTGGCCGCGGCCGCGACCGGGGCGAAGTCCTTCTTCTTGTCCTTCGTCGCCTTGTTGGCGGCCTCGGCCACCTTCACCGCCTCGGCCACCAGGGCGTCGTTCCCGGTCTGCTTGCCGTAGGCCGCGAGCATGAGGGCGAGCGGCTTGATGGTCCCGTACGCCCCCTTCTCCGGCTTGCCGTCGTTGAGGAGCTTGGAGAGGGCGGCCGTGTCGGACTCGATGGCCTTCTTGACGGCCGCCTCCGGGGCGGGGGCGGCGGCG
>JANPKP010000237.1:0-18266 GCA_031426095.1 Gemmataceae bacterium | reverse complement strand
GTACAAGTCGCACGGCCACGGCTTCTTCCTCGAGGACGCGACCGAGCAGTGGAACGTGCTGGACCGCAACCTCGCAGTGCAGGCCTACGTCTCCGCCCCCCTGCCCAAGCAGGTTCTGTCCTACGACCCCAACGACGGGGCGGGGTTCTGGTGGGCGAACGGGCGGAACACCCTCACCCGCAACGTCGCCTGCGAGAACGACCGGTACGGGTTCCACTTCCAGGTCACCAAGACGCCGGCCTTCGACCCGGTGCTGCGCGTCCGCGGGCCGGACGGGACGGCCGCTCCGCGGGACGTGCGGACGCTGCCGTTCCTGCGGTTCGAGGACAACGAGGCGCACTGCGACGGGCTGTTCGCCTTCCGCTTCGGCGACGAGACCCACGGGTCGGTGGGCGGCGACCGCGAACACCCGTTCGTCGCCCGGAACCTGCGGGCGTGGGAGTCGCACTACGCCATCCGGCCGAACGTCCGGTTCTTCCTGCTCGACGGCCTGCGGGTCAAGAACGCGGCCTACGGCGTCTACCACCCCGACTACTACGCCCACGTCTACCGGGACGTCGAGTTCGACAACGTCTCGGGCGAGCCGATCAACGGCGGGCACGACGACGACAGCCTCCCGGACGGCGACTTCACCTACGACCGCCTGACGTTCAAGCACTGCCGGCTCGGCCGCGACCCGCTCGTGCAGCTCACACTCACGGCGACGAAGCCCGGCGTGGCGGGGCACTTCCGCGGCGTGACGGTCGCCGACAGCAAGTCGGGTGACGGCGGCGTGGTGGGCTTCGGCGGCGGGCCGCGGACGAACCGGGTCGGGAACCCGGTCAGCTACTACTTCCACGACTCCACCGCGCCCGGCGCGGTGACCCGCGTGGCGGGCGTGAAGGTCCTCGACTCGCTGACGGGTGCCGACTTCCGCGGCGTCGACGGCTGGACGGGCCGCGACGCGCGTGCCGCCGAGGTCGTGGGCGTCCCCTTCCCCGAACTGCTCGCGCCGGTGGACGACCTGCCGCCCGCGACCTCGATCACGGCCGTCGAGTCCGACGGCGTGAAGCGACTCGTGCGCGGCGTCTCGCACGACAACGGCGAAGTCGCAAGCGTTTCCGTCAACGGGCGGCCCGCGACGATCACCGCCCGGCACGCCGGCGTCGCCGAGTGGACCGTCACACTCGACGCCCCGGCCGACGGCCGCTACCTCGCCAGGGCCACCGACCGCGCGGGGAACGTCGAGCTCATTCCCCACAACCTCCGGGATCGCTCGTCCCCGTGACGCCGACGAGCCCGCCCGGCACCCCCGGCGTCGAAGGGGCCGGCCCGCTGACCCCGCCGCCCGACTTAAGCCCCAGCGGTCACCATGGCCGATTACTCTTCGCCCCCTCACCTCCTCGGCAGCTACGCCCCGCCGGCCGTCCGCAAGGGCGACCGCGTCTGGTGCCGCTACCGCCGCCTCCGGTGTCGCGTCACGTCGTGGACCGACGCCCCGCTGACGTGGCCGCGGTGCCAACCCATCGGCCTCCGCGGCGGGTCGGGCTTGCGGGTGAGCGTCGCGCTTCAGCAGGCCGTCCTCACCGAGTCGGCGGCCACCCTCGCCCACGGGTGGGGCTTAAGCGAGACGACGGCGCGGGAGTGGCGGCGGCGCTTCAAGGTCGGCGGCCACGCCGGCACCCCGGGAACCCGGGCGTCCCAGCGGAAGGCGTCCCTCGCGGGGCGTTGGCGACCGAGGACGTGCCGCTCTCCGACGCGGTGAAGGAAAAGATGCGGGCCCACGCACAGCGGGTTGGGACCGGGCTTGCGTTCCACCCTTACCCAACAATAGCCCAACAAATCCCAACCCATTGGAGCCGAATCAGGGTCGGGGGCGACTATCGCCGCCTAAACACCGCCAAGGTGCAACTCGTTACTTGGGCGCGTCTTGTCTGTGAATCACTGGAAGTGAGGGAGAATGCGAAAACGCATCGGGGTTAATTTTGGCTCTCTTCGTCTAGGTTCGAATCCTAGCCGGGTAACTTCCGAACGCCCCTGTGAGTCAACGACTCGCGGGGGCCTTTTCGTTTACCCGCCGTCATAGCATTTCGCAAACGTTGCCAATCTGAAGCCATTAGACGCCGGTCAGAGCTTACCTGCCCTTACCGCCACCGCCTTCGGCCGGCCGAGCAATTTCTGCATCGACCGGGCAACGGTGGCCTGCCCGCGCTCCAAGACGTGGGCGTAAACGTCCATCGTGATCGCCGCCGGCGAGTGCCCGAGGCGGCCCTGGACCGTCTTCACGTCCACCCCGTCGGCGAGGAGCAAGTTCGCCGTCGCGTGGCGGAGGGCGTGGAACGGGAACTTGAGCCCCGCCCGGACGAGGGCCGGCTGGAACGAGTGGCGATAGAGGTCGGTTTTGCGGAGCCACTGACCGCGGCGGGAGCCGCAGAGGACGGGCTAGTCGGGGCTGGCCGTGCCCCTCGGCCAGCATCGCCTTACGGTGGGCGTCCAGGGCTTCTAGAGTGAAGAGCGACACCTCGACCGAGCGGACGGCCGACGCAGTCTTCGGCGGTTTGACCGCCAGCACCCGGTTCCGGGCGAAGTCAATGTCCTTCCACGTCAGGGCGAGCAACTCGCCCTGACGCAACCCCGAATCGACCGCCAGCACGTAGATCGCGTAGAGCCGCCCGGACGCGGCGGCGGCCAGGAACGCGGCGACCTCCTCCAGGGTGATGCCTTCCGAGCGGTGCTTCGGCTTCATGGGGAGCGGGACGCGTTTCGCCACGTTCTCGACGGCGAGGCCCGCCGCCACGGCGTACTGGAGGGCGGCCCGAAGGGTGACGGCCACGTGCCGCCGCATCGAGGCCGGTGCCCCCTCGCCCTCCATCGTCGCCGTCAGGTGCTGGACGTGGGTGGCGAGGAACTTCGCTAGCCGGAGACCCCCGACGAGGCGACGGAGGTGGTTGCGGACGTGCTGGTCGTGCGACGCGTGGGTGCCCCGCGCCCACGTCGGCCGCATGGCCTCCAGCCAGCGGTCGAGGAGGTCGCCGACTGTCAGCCCGCCGGCGGGTCGTGACGCCGCCCCGCAGGACGGGGACGCGGCGATCCCCCTCACCCCCGGCCAGGACGACGGCCTGAACGCCGAGTCCCGCCGCCCTCCCCCCCTCCCGGGCGTCGCCCCATCGACGGATCGGAACGGCGTCCCCGCCCGCCCCGGCCCGGGCTGGGACCGCCCGGCGGACACCGGCGGCCCCGTCTCGGCCGACGCAAAAGCCCGCGTACCCCCTGGAAAGGGCTGTACGCTTGAGTCACCCGCGGGACGGCCGCCGCGGGCCTGGGGCGTTCGGTGAGACCGGACGAGGGGGTGGGACGCCGCGCCCGTGCCGAACGGCGGGGGCCGGCATCGTACTTCGTGTTCCACGCGCCGCACGACGAAACCGACGGAACCCCGACGGGGACGACGGCGATTGGGACGGCAGCGGGCACGACGATACCCCGATCCCCCCGACGGGCGGTTGGAACCGCAGGCAAACCCGACCCACGACGCAAACACAATCCCCTCATGCGCCGGCGACGTAAAGAACGCTGCCGCCCCGCCGCCCACCGACGGGGTTCCGTCCGTTTCGTCGTGTGCGAGTGACGACCGGGAAGCGCGTATTCGCCCCCCGGCCGAGGGGGTTTCGTCGTGCGAGCCGGAAGCCGATTACACCCTCGTCACGTCCGCCAACGCCATCGAGTCGGCTTGCCGCGCCGTTGCCGACGAAGGCGCTGCGGTCGGCTCGGACCCGGAGGGGTCGAGGTGGTCGGCCACAACCTGTTGTTCGACTTGAGGTGGCTGGCCCCCGGGTTCGTACCCGGCAGGGTGTCCTGCGGCATGCCGACGTCCCGGGTCCTCCACGCCGGCAGCGGACGGACGGCAGCACCCCGCCACCGCGGGACCGACGCCTGCTGCGCGAGAGCACTCTTCACGACCGTGCCGAAGCGATGTCGGGGTTTAGTCGACGTCCGCGAGCAGGCACGGCGTGGCGTCCGGGGTGAAGCTCCACGCGGTCCAGCTGTACCCCCGCTGGTCGGCCCAGGCGATCGTGTTCTGGGTCCATGCCGCCGAGGTCGGGCGGGCGACCCCGGTATACCCGTCGTCCACCCCGTCGGGCAAGACGCCGAACTCGCCGATGTACACCGGGTACCGTCCGGCGACCGGCCGGACCACCGCATCGCCGCCGGCGGGACTCTGCCACTCGGCCGGGTAAAGGTGTAGCTGGTACATCAGGTTGCCGGCCGGGTCGGACAGGGCGTTCCCCCGGGCGATGCCGAAGAGGTCGTGGGCGTAGCCCATGCCGTTCGGCGAGACGACGTTCTTCGCCCCGGTCACGCGGGTCGCGTTCAGCGCCCCTTGCATGCTGCTCTGCCACGCGTCCCATCCGATCCACTGGGGCTCGTTGAACGGGTCGAACATCACCGCCGGGTTGTTGGCGAACAGCCGGGCCGCCCCGCGGTTGGCGTCGGACCAGAACGAGGTGGTGGTGGAGGTCGGCCGGTCCTTGAGCCTGAGCGGCTCGCCCAGGTTGTTCGAGTACTCGTAGTCGGTGATCATGACGTACGCGTTCGCCGCGCTCGCCTTGGCGATGATCCGGCTGACCGCGGCGCGGTTATGCCGCGCCGCCGTCGGCCGCCTCCCCCGCGCCGGCCGTCCGGTCGTGGCCGAACCAGAAGTCGGCGTTCACGGCCACCCGGAGCAGGTTGGCGTGCCAGGTGGTTAGCGCCACGTCGGCCGACCGGAGGGTGTTGTTCGCGTCGCCGTTGCCGGTGACCCCGGGGATGCCGGACACCAGCCCGGCGAGATTCACGCCCCGCAACACCACCGCCCTCCCGGCGGCATCCTGGAACTGCCCCCGGCGGCGTGAAGCAGGAGGCTGGCCGGGACGCGGCAAAGCCCCCTTGAGTAAGGAATGAGCGGCGGACAATTCTCTTCTGCCGTTTCGCGCCGCCGCCCGGACACACGTGCGGGTGGCCGCCCACGGGCCGGTGGACGAGCGGGGGTGGCAGCGGTGGCTTCTGGTCCGGCGGTACCGGTCCGAGTCCGGGGAGTGGGCGTACGACGTGTGCCGCGGCCCGGCCGACACCCCGTAGCCGGAGTTGGTCCGCGTGGCCGGGGCCCGGTGGGCGGTGGGGGAGTGCTTCTAACGGGCCGAGGGCACCTGCGGGCGGGACGAGTACGAGGTCCGGCGTGGGCCGGGCGGCACCGGCACGTGACGCTGAGACGTGGGCCCTGGCCGCCCTGGCGGCGGTGCGGGTTAAGGAGGCCGGGGGCCGCAAAAAAGGGGGCGGCGGCTGACCGAGCTGCCCATCCCGGAGGTCCGGGCGCTGCTGCTCCGGCTCGTGCGGACAACGGCCGTGTCGGCCGAGGGCGTACTCGGGTGATCGGTCAGGCGGCGGGCCCACCAGTCCCACGCCCGCCGGTGCCACTACCGGGCGAGAGGGGCCGATCCGCCCCGATGAGCATCTACAACTGTAGTCCTAGATCGATCGGCCGTGCCGCGGTCACGTTCAAAATCTTTGCTCACCGGGCACTCCCTTCCAGGCCATGACTGCCACCAGTCCTTGAAGAGCTGCCACTGAAGACGCGCGAATCGCTCTGGGGGGGATTGAGCGTGTCGCCGGCGTCGATCGAGTGTGCGTCACGTACCCCGCCGGGCGGCCCACCCGCATGACGATCTGGACTATCACCCGCTCAAGCTGCTCGGTCATCCATGCGGGGCACACCGCCGGGACCGTGTTATGGCGAGCGGCTGATGGAGAGGTCCGGGCAGTCTCGCAGTCCTCCATGACTCGATGCCGGCCGTACGGTATGACGGGGCGGGTGTTTCACACCGAACCCGATCCCCCCTACTCCTTCGGTACGAAGCCGGGGCGGACGACCCCGTCCCGGTCGATGAGCGGCCGCGCGTCCCGGACCTTGCCGAGCGCCCGGCAGCCCTTCCCGACGCCGGTGACGCCGAGGTCGTCCTTCATGGCGTCCGCGAGGCCGAGGAGTTTCTTCACCACCTCGGGGTGGTCCGCAGCCACGTCCTTCGCCTCGCCGACGTCCGCCTTCAGGTCGTACAACTGGGGCGTGAAGGGGGCGTCCGGCGCGTCGGCCTTCTTGACCGGGTCCGCGACCTGGAGCTTCCAGTCGCCGTGGCGGACGGCCTCCAGCCGCAGGCCGCGGTAGTAGTAGAAGGCCTCGTGGGCCGGCTTGGCGTCCTTCGCGCCGGCCAGGTGCGGCCAGGCGTTCGCGCCGTCGATCGTGCGATCAGCCGGGACCTTGCCGCCGGCCAGCGCCGCGAACGTCGGGAGCACGTCGAACATGCCGAGGATGGCATCGGTCTCGGTCCCGTCCGGGATCGCCTTCGGCCACCACGCGATCGTGGGGACGCGCATGCCCCCCTCAAGCGTGCCGCCCTTAAAGCCGCGGAGCGGCGCGTTCACGCCGCGGGGGGTGCCGCCGTTGTCGCTGGTGAAGAGGACGAGCGTGCGCTCGGCCAGGCCCAGTTCGCGGAGCGTGTCGAGCACCCGGCCCACGCTCCAGTCGACCTCCTCGACCCAGTCGGAGTACAGCCCGTGCGGCGACTGGCCCGCCCACTTCTTGCCGGGATACAGCGGAAAGTGGACGGCGTTGTGCGAGAGGTACAGGAAGAACGGCGCCGACTTCTTCCGGGTGATGAAGTCTACCGCCTCGCTGGTGTAGACCTCCACGAGCGACTGCTGGTCGTCCGGCAGTACCCGCTTGACCACGGTGCCGTTGCGGAGCAGCGGCAGGGGCACCTGGCCGGCGCCGGACTTCGGCAGCGGCTTGCCCAGGTCGCTCCGCGAGCCGTCCTCGGCCGGTCCCATGTCGTTCGAGTACGGCAGGCCGAAGTGTAGGTCGAAGCCCTGCCTGTTCGGCAGGAACTCCGGCTGGTCGCCGAGGTGCCACTTGCCCACGATCGCGGTGGCGTACCCCGCCGCCTTGAGGACCTCGGCGACCGTCACCTCGTCCGGCGACAGCCCGACGGCGTTGCCGGGGAAGAGGACGTGGGGGATCGGCAGCACCCGCTTCGGGTAGCAGCCGGTCATGAGCGCGGCCCGCGACGGGGAGCAGACGGACGCAGCGTAGAATGCCGTTAGCTTCCGCCCCTCCTTGGCCATCCGGTCGAGGTGCGGGGTGCGGTTGAGCTTCGAGCCGAACGGGCCGATGTCGGCGTATCCGAGGTCGTCGACGTTGATGACGACGAGGTTCGGCTTAGCCCGGTCCGGGGCGTCCGCGGCGGCGAGCCTGGCGAACGTCGCGAGGGCGACGGCGGCGGCGGCCGCCAGCGGCCTGAAAGGGTGACGCATCCGAGGCCCCTGGGGGCCGGCCTGGAGGATCCTCTCCGGAACCGGTCCCCTTATTGAACACCGGCCGAGCCGATTCGGCACCGTGTCGGGGCGAAATTGGAGGCCGTTCCCGGATTCGTTAGTGATTAGCCGCCGGCCGATATCGGCCGGCGGTACATTAAATTCATGGTGCGCGGCACTCGACATCGAGGGACCGGTGATGCGACGGACCTGCCTTGTCCTCATGGCAGTGCTCGGCCCCGGCCCGGCGCCCGCCGCGGAGCCGCCGAAGAAGCCGAACGTCCTCTTCATCCTCGCTGACGACCTCGGCTACTCCGACCTCGGCTGCTACGGCGGCGAGATCGCCACGCCGAACCTCGACGCCCTCGCCAAGAACGGCCTGCGCTTCACCCAGCACTACAACTCGGCCCGCTGCTGGGCGTCGCGGGCGGCCCTCCTGACCGGCTACTACCCCCAGCAGGTCCACCGGGACAAGCTGCCGAACGTGCCGGGCGGCGGGGTGGCCGGCGTGCGGCCGCCGTGGGCGCGGCTGCTCCCGGAGTACCTCGCGGCGGCCGGCTACCACAGCGGCAAGTGGCACGTCGACGGCAAGGTGCTCGGCGGCGGCTTCGACCGGTCGTTGAACGTCAACAGCCCGGGGAACTTCTTCACCGCCCGCGGCACCGCGTTGAACGACGTCGCGATCAAGCCGCCCGCGGACGAGAGGGGCTATTACCTCACCACCGCCACGGCCGACCACGCGGTCGGATGCCTGAAGGACCACGCCGCGAACCACGCCGGCAAGCCGTTCTTCCAGTACCTCGCGTTCCACGACCCCCACTTCCCCCTGCACGCACTCCCGGAGGACATCGCCCGATACCGCGGGAAGTATTCCGAGGGTTGGGACAAGGTGCGCGCGGCCCGGTACGCCCGGCAGAAGGAGATGGGCCTGGTCGCGAACGTCGCCCTCTCCGCCGTGGAGCGGGACCTGGGGCCGCCGTACCGCTTCTCCGAGGACGTCAAGAAGCTCGGCGCAGGGGAGGTCGAGCGCACGCCGGCGTGGGCCGACCTGACGGACGAGCAGCGGAAGTTCCAGGCGGCGAAGATGGCCATCCACGCGGCGATGGTGGACCGCATGGACCGCGAGATCGGCCGGGTGCTCGACCAACTCCGAACGATGGGGGCCTTCGAGAACACGCTGATCTGCTTCGCCTCGGACAACGGGGCGAGCGCCGAGGTCATGGTCCGCGACGGCGGCCACACGACCCGGCCGCCGCGCCCGGCAGCGCGGCCTCATACCTCTGCCTCGGGCCGGGCTTCTCCAACGTGTGGAACGTCCCGTTCCGCCGGCACAGGGTGTGGGTCCACGAGGGGGGCATCGCCACGCCGTTCATCACCCACTGGCCGGCGGGCATCGCCGACAAGGGCGCCCTCCGCCACACGCCGTCCCACTTCGTCGACTTCGTGCCCACCGCGTTGGAGCTGGCCGGGGTCGAGAAGCCCAAGGGCTGGAAGGGCGCACCGGTCCCGGCGGCGCCGGGGCGGAGCCTGGTGCCGGCGCTGGCCAAGGACGTGACGGCCGAGCGGGAGTCGCTGTGGTGGCTCCACGAGGGCCACCGGGCGATCCGCGTTGGGGACTGGAAGCTGGTGGCCGCCGCGGGCGACCCGTGGGCCCTGTACGACATGGCGTCCGACCGGGCCGAGCAGCACGACCTGTCCGCGAGGATGCCAGGGAAGGCCAAAGCGATGGCCGACCTCTGGCAACGGAAGACGGACGAGTTCGTCGCAATCGTCGGGGCGGCCGCCGGCGGGAAGTGATCCGGGGGCTGGCCAGTCTAACCGCCGCCGTGGCTTCTGGGGCCGCCCGGGCTCGGTGGGGCTCTGCCCTGCACCTCTACGGCATCCCGAGTTTCGGGGCGGGCGGTTCACAATTTCGTGAATGTTTTCCCGGAGCCGTCATTTCTCTCGACTATTATTAACAAACAACTCCCCCACCAAAGCCCTCACATCGGCACCTGTTGAGGAACCGGCATAATATGAGAATGTCCCCCCTTGCTTCGCTCGCCCTCGACCTGGTGGCCGCGCTGGCCCGCGTCGCCCGGCCGTACCTGGAGGCGCTGCTTTGACCAAGAACCTATCCGCGTCGGCTCGCCAGCGGTTGGCGTGAGTTGTTCCATCTGTGCCGAGGCCGGCACTCGGCCAGTTCATGAGGCACCAAATCCCCGAAGAACGCCTTGGCGAAGATGGAATGATCGATGCGGTTCAAATTCGAACCCCAGTAGCGGTTTGCGCGTGGGAATCGTTCGTTCTGCGTTGTCAGGCGTAATATCGCAGAACAAAATCCCCTGGCAACGATCGGTTGATCGCCTTTTGCTCCACTGCCTCGTACCGACCGCAACCAGCCTGATAGTCGGTCGGATGCGGAAAGCCCGTCTTCGGGTTTCGACAGAAGGCCGGTTACGTTCTCCCTTGACAAGTCGCATTCGAGACAAGAGTCGCCCCCATAGAGACGAACCCTCTCTGCTGCCTGTTCGTACAACACGGGGCCCGAACCGGCGGCTCCGCGGAATATCTCTCGATCACCTGCCGTTAGCGCAACCGCGAATTCGGAACCCAGGCCCCAAGGCTTGCACCAGCGTGCGGCAAGCGGTCCTGCGTCAACCTCCGCGAGAGTCGGGTTGCGTACGAATGTTGTCGTTGCGTGGGAAATCGCATGCTCAATGAACCGACGGATTTCGCAAATGGTCGGTACTTCGGTAACGTGGAAACCCACTTCCACGCCGCTGTCCAGGCCGTGCTTCGCGTCGAAGTTCGCCGAGAAAACGACTGCTTCATTGGAGTCGGCAATTGCCACCTTGGCGTGGTTGTGCAGGTCTCCGTGGATGGCGACCCCCATGTCGTGGGCGGCCACGACATCCAGCATCTGGTCCGGCCACGCGTTTCGTTGTCTCACAAATAAATTCACGTTCACGCCGCGCTTGACTGCCCGCGGGATGTCATCGAACTAGAGGTGGGGGTTCTCGCGCATCCCCACGACGCTGTAGCTCGAAAGGGTGAGATCGGTGCGGGCCGTCTGGATGACGTTCTGAATCGCCCGCAGCAGGTGCATCTGCCCCGGGCCGTTCGTCCACACCACGCCGGTTTCCCCGACTTCCGGGGGCTGAGGTCGTATCGGCGGGCTGGATGCCGCACGATCTGCGACCAAGTCCGTCTCGCCGGGCGGGATTACCCATTTGCAGCCTACATACCACAGTTCGGTGAACAGCCTCGCGAGCTGCCGAACATAAGACTTGTTCCTCACGATGACGTTGGCTTCACCGGTCTTCTCGAATCCCGCGGTCACGAAGTTGGCGGACCCGATCAAGGCGACGCCGTCATCCGCGACCGCGAATTTCGCGTGACACGACTCGTGCCCGCGAACCTAGACGCCACTCGACATCAGCCGCTCGAAGTTCTTCCTGCGCTCCTCTGGGGATTCCTGCTCGTCCTCTTCGTACTTCTGCAGCCAGCGGCGCAGCGACCGTTCATCGAGCGCCGAGATGACGTACACGCCCCCTTTCAGGTGTTCGGCGGTGCGGGCCAGGGCCTCGACGACCGCGTCGTCGCCGATCACGAACGACGCGACGAACACCCGCCGTCTCGCCCGCTCGAGCATTTCCAGAAGGGCGTCACGTATCGGGGCGCCGCTTCCTTTGTAGGTTCCAACGATGCGGTAGTCGCCCGCCGGTTCAGGCTGCCAGTCGAAACGCGGGGGCTGAGCGCGCTTCAAGAGAAAGAAGTCGCCGTCGACGCGGTTGCCGGAGAGGTCAAGGAGCATCGGCGAAATCCTCACCCTCACGAAGCTCGTAGATCGTCCGGAAGAACTTCAGTCGCCAGAGGCGAGTCATCACCGCGTCGACGTCGTGCTCTCCCGCCTCTTGAACGGCGTGCATCGCCTCGACCGGCTTCGGAGCGGATATTATCTGTCGAACCACCTCATCAAGCGCGAAGAGCCGCCGGCTGGGCTCGTCGACCGGGGTGACGACCAGCGGAAACGTGTATTCGATCTCTCGTTCGATTTGCACATCGAGCGCGAGGCTCGACCGGAGCAGGCGCGATTCTGCCATGGACCGGACGGCCGCGGCATCGATGTCGGCGCGGTACGCACGGTCATGGAACGTGGCGTTTTTCAGTCCTTTCGCACGCAGCCATTCGTGAACCGACGCCCGCACGGCATCGAGCGGGGCGTTCCAGAGCGACCGGAGGCCGGGCAGAAGAGGGACCGTGATAGGGACCTCCTGGACCTCCCGATTGCCTTGAACGTTCCCGTCGGGGGCCTTCTCGCGTCGCTTCCCCTTCCGCCTTCCCAGAACGGTTAGACGCCATTCCGACGCGTCCTCGTCCGGGAGGGTCGCCGTGCATTGATACGCCGGCAACTGGTCCTCCAGGGGGAACTCATCGCTGACGCCGACGAGCTCGCACGGGCCGGCGCCGAAGACACACCGTCGCTCAATGGCGTCTCGGACCAGCCTCTCCCGGGGCTCCTTGCGCCATCGCTCGTGGACGGGAAACCGACCGAACGGGTCGATGTTCCCGAGGCGCCGAAGAACGCCAGAACCCTCGGGAAGAAGCACCAATTCGTCAGACAAGGGGAACCAGAGGAACGAACGCTTCTCCTCCCGCTCGGCCGGTATGCGGTTGCTTTGCAAGGCGACCCGGCACGCCTCCCTCTGCGGTTCGAAGACGGTACCGTCCCGGGAGCTACCTCACTTCTCGTCAGCGGTCCTCGCAAGTCCTCAGTTCCAAGCGCTTCCGCACCCACATCCGCTGAACACACGCGGGGCGTATTTCCGCCTGTCATTAAAACGAGACACGATGCCGGGAGGGGTTTGGTCACATCCGTCTCGGTCAGGGTTGTCTGCCGGAACAAAGTTCCAGTGTGGTGCCGGGTGGAGCCGAGACACCGTGCCGAAGAAGCCCTCGTGGATGGTGTTGAAAGCAATTTTCAGACGCGACCTTGACAGCAAGAGCGTCGCACTTTACCGTAACTACCTATTGTACCTAAATTCGTCAGCTTCTGATCAAAGCCGGGGTCGTTTCGGGGCACTCGTATTTATGGTGTCACCCACCGGGGTACAACGCACGAGGTCTCCGATGATCGTGACGCCGCACTTTGTATTGGTCTCACTTCTGGCACTTGCCACCACGGGCAACTGGGCCGACGCGGTCGTGGCGCAAGGTGTCGTCACGGGCCGGGTGAACTACTTCAACAACAGTCCCGTGGGGGCGAATGAGGTGGAAGTCCGCGTGACGTGCCTCAACGGCAACAACCAAGTCGTCGAACTGGGGTTTAGAAATACCAGTGCCCTGAACCCCATGGCCGGAACGAACTACTCCGTCCCGGTTTCGGCGGCCCAGTGCGCCACCTGTTCAAATACGACGAAAGTCTCCGTCACCTTCAAGCAGCTCACTTCCGGTGCCAAATACCAGTACACCACACCTTACACGGGGAGCGATCTGGCCAACGTCACGACGCGATTGGCTCTGGTGAAGGTGTCCTACAACAAGCCGTTACAGGGTACCGGCCCGGACGTCGTGCCGGTCACGGCTCCTCCCGAGCCGTCTCCGGTCGTTGACCTGATCATCCCGGATGCGATGAACCCCACCCCGTCGCCCCCGTTCGGCGTGTACGCCCCGATCACGACCTATACCCTGCAGGCTTCACCTCGCGTCAAGCTCTTCCCCCGCCGAAGGGGTCTCTTCGGCCTCCGGCGCTGAACACGATGGCAAACAATGGGGTACTGTGTTCCGGCCGGGGGATCAACTCGTCCGGACGCAAGAAGTTCGAGTACAACCAACGAGGTTCGCAATGATTTTCACACCACGATTTGTAGTCGCCATGCTTCTGGCTCTCGTCGCGGCTGCCGCGGGGGCCGACACGGTCCAGGCACAAGGCGTCTTCAGGGGCCGGGTGTTCTACCTGAACGGCAGCAGGGTGGGGGCAAATGAAGTGGAGGTCAAAGTGTACTGCATGTCCGGCACCCAGGTCGTCGAACTGGGATACTCTCAAACCCATGTCTTCAACGCCACCCTCCAGACGAACTTCACGGTTCCGATCACTTCGACCTCGTGTCCCGCAGGCTTGTCGAACGTGTTGGTCTCGTTCCGACAACTCGCGTCGAACCAAATCTATGTGTTCTCCACGAGTTTCGTGTGTAGCGATGTGGTTAACAAAACGACGACGTGGAACCCCCCGACTCGGCTGAATTACAACAGGCCGACATACACCTATGCCGCGGACGACCTGTCGGTCACGACCTGCTGCGAAACGCCCTCCCCGCGTGCCCCGTCCGGCCACCGCCGGAAAGGGCTCTTCGGGTGCCGGCGCTGAGCCGGCCGCGGCCTCCGAGCGACGGCCGGCCGTTCGCGCCTCAACCGGGCGGGACGACGAACGTCCCGTGGATGCCGTCCTGCTGGAAGCCCACGACCTCGGGGAACCGGCACCCCGGGACGACCTCGACGGCGAAAAGTTCCTCGACCCCGGCGTCGAACCGCAGGAACTCGGCGACGCAACCCGACCGGAGATCGACGGCCCAGATCCCGCACTGGAGGGCGGCACGGTTGGCGGCGATCGGGAGGCCGCCGAAGGTACTGGCCTCGCGGATCCGGGACAGGCCCACGAAGGCGTACGGGCCGGCGAAGGTCAGCCCGCGGGTGAAACCGGGTAGCGAGACCACGGTCGTTCGACGGCCGTCCGTCACGTCGACTGTTTGTAGGCGGCCGGTGCCCGAGTCCAGCACCCACAGTCGTCCGGCGTGCCAGCGGGGCGAGTGGGGCATCGACAAGCCGCGGCTGATGACGTTGCCGCCGCCCACATCGATCACGATTCCGCCGTCGGCCTTGCCGGGCCGCCAGCCCCCCGGCGTGTCGCTTTCCCCGAGGGCCGTGACGTAGGCCGGACGACCCCCGGCGATGGCCAGGCCATTCAAATGGCAGTGGTCGCCCGGCACGGGCCCCGGGAGGAACGGCGGCTGCCACCGTGGGACGAAACTGTACTCCGTGCTCACGCTACAGAGGCACGAGAAGAACGTGTTGACGATCCAGAGGCCGTCGGCGGCCCAGCCCATCTCGTGGCCGCGGATGTCGCCGGTCACGAAGGCGACACGGGGCAAATAACAGGCGTCGTGCCGGCCCGGGGGTTCGATCCGCGGGGCGATGTCGGGGGCGTTGCGGAACAACCAGACCTGGTTGCGGGTCCCCAGGGCGAATTGCGAGGGGGCTTGTACGGCCAACCCCATCGGCCGCTCGAAGCCCCGCAGCAGGGTCGACACCCGGCCCCCACTCCCGCGAACCGCCATCAGCTTCCCGGCCTGATACGTGGTCGCCAACAACGAGACGCCGAGTTCCTCCAACAGCCCGGCGAAACCCGGCGTGTGGACCGAGCGGAAGGGGGCTTCTAGATCCGCCGGGGTCGAGTCGGTTGACACGGAACCATACCTGTACCGGGAACAATTCTCCGCCGAGTCCGGCACTCCTGTGGAAGTCATTATCCAGAGTGATTGAGAGGATAACGGGGCGAAGGACGGGGTTTTCAAATTGTAGGCGCGGACGCGGTGCCTTACGATTAGTGCAATCTGCGTCCGTCCGACGACTGTACCGCGTGAAAACGCACGGGTGTGACCCGCGTTTCGCCCGGTCACGGCAGACGGCGAGCCGGGAGCGGCATGTAACCAGGAGCCGTGAACGATGACGCTCCCCGACTCCGGCCCCGGTTTCGCCGACACGGGGCACTGGGACCCTGAGCCGACGCAGTTCGCACGCGACTGGAAGTCGGCCGGTTCTCGGTCCGATCGGCCCCGCATCCAAGACTACCTGGCCCGGACGCCCGAGGCGGAACGGCTGGGCCTCTTCTGCGACTTGCTGCAAATCGAGGTGAAGTGTCGGTACGATGTCTACGAACAACCGCAGCCCGAAGAGTATTGTGCGCTCCTCCCCGGGGTGACCGCCCTGGTGCACTTGGTCTTCGACCGCGTCGAGCGAGACCGCCGGGGGCCGACGCCGCCCGACACGGCCTCCGCCGCGGTCGCGGACGGGGGTGAACCCCGTAAGCCGGAACGCTACCCGGAAACGGTTACCGCGGAGAAAGACCGGAGCCCGCCACGCTCCCCCGGTCGCGGGGCGGAACACCAGCCGGTGCCGGGGTACCAACTGCTCGGCGAACTCGGCCGGGGGGGCATGGGGGTCGTGTACAAGGCCCGCCACCTCCGGCTGGACCGCCTCGTCGCCCTGAAAATGATCTTGCCCGACCGCACCGTGTCGCCCGGGCCGTTGAAGCGGTTCCTGACGGAAGCGGCGGTGGTGGCCCAGTTTCACCACCCCCACATCGTCCAAATTTACGACATCGGCGAGCACGACGGCCGGCCGTACTTCTCGCTGGAATTGCTGGAGGGGGGCACGCTGGGCGAGAAGCTGGCCGGCACGCCGGTGCCGCCGGCCGAAGCGGCCGCCCTCATCGAAACGCTGGCCCTGGCCGTCGGGTACGCGCACCAAAAGGGGATCATCCACCGCGACCTGAAGCCGGCCAACATCCTGCTCGCCACCGACGGGACGCCGAAGGTCGCCGACTTCGGCCTGGCCAAACGGGTCGTGCAGGGCGACAGTTCAACGATCGACGGGGGGATCATGGGAACCCCCAATTACATGGCCCCCGAACAGGCCTGGGGCCACAACGACGAGGTCGGCCCGGCGGCGGACATCTACGCCCTCGGCGGAGTCCTCTACGAATTGCTCACGGGCCGTCCCCCGTTCCAGACCGCCGACAAATGGCAGACGATCGAACTGGTGCGCACCCAGGAGCCGGTGCCGCCGCGGGAGCTGGTCCCCCACTTGCCCCGCGACCTGGAGCTCATCTGCCTGAAGTGCCTGAAGAAGTCCCCGGCCCTCCGCTTCGCCGACGCCCGCGCCCTGGCCGACGAACTCCGCCGGTTCCAGGACGGCCGGCCCATTCTCACCCGGCCGACGCCGGTTTGGGAACTCGCCTGGAAGTGGGCCCGCCGCCGGCCGGCGGTCGCGTCGCTCGTCGCCGTCAGCGCGGCCGCCGTGTTGTGCCTGATCCTCTACCTCGAACAGCGGGCCCGGACCGCCCAACACGAACTTCAGGAGCAGCAGCGGGCGGCCGCCATGCGCGGACAGGCCGAGCAACTGATCCTCCAGGCCCAGGAGTCGGCCGGCAAGGGGCGTCTCCCGGACGCCCTCGGGTCGATCCGTGCCGCGTCCGAGATCGTTCGCACCGAGCCCGGGTTGTCCGACCTGGAGGCGGTCGTCGGGGCCATCCGGCGAGACTTCTCGCGTCGCGCCGCGGACCAGCAGGCCGAACGGGCGGCGGACGAGGCGTACCAGAACTTCTTCCGGGTCCGCGACACCGCGCTGTTCCACGGCATGGTCTTCAGCGGGGTGGAACTGCCCGGCCGCGTGGCCGCGACCCGGGCGGCCTGCCGGGAAGCCCTCGCGGTGTTCGGCGTCACGGACTCGCCGGACGCCGGTCCGACGTTTCCGCCCCACCTTTCCGAGCCGCGGCGGCAGCGGTGCCTCACCGCCTGTTACGAACTGCTGCTGGTCTGGGCGGAGGCCGAAGCCCAAACCGAGCGTGCCGGGGACGCGCCGTCGTCGGCCCAATTCGAACGGTCCGTCCGGCTCCTGGACCGTGCGGCCCGGTTGGACGTCCGCCCCACGGCCGCCTACCACGTCCGCCGGGCCAACTACCTCGATCAACGGGGCGAGGCCGCCGCGGCGGCCCGCGAGCGGGACCTGGCGGCGGCGACCCGGCCGGCGGGAGCGCTGGACTACTTCCTGACCGGCGACACCCACCAGAAACACGGGCGGCTCGCCGAGGCCGTCCGCGACTTCCAGCGGGCGCTCCACGTCGAGCCGGACCACTTCTGGGCGCGGTACTTCCTGGCCGCGTGCCACCTGCAACTCCAGCGGCCGGAGCAGGCCCGGGACCACCTCAGCGCCTGCGTCGTGCTGCGGAACGACTTCCTGTGGCTGTACCTGCTCCGCGGGTTCGCCAACAGCCAGTTGGGCGACTTCGCACCCGCCACCGACGACTTCAACCGGGCGCTCGAGCTGAAGCCGGACGACCAGGCGCGGTACGGCATCCTCGTGAACCAGGGGGTCCTCTGTTCGCGGCAGGCGCGGCAGTTGGAGGGCCCGGTGGTGCCGGCCTGGTTCGCCCGGGTGCCGCACCCCGGCCTCGCGTACCGGGGCGTGGCCGAGGCCCTCCGGGCGGAACGGCTGGCGGCGGCGACCGGCTTCCTTCGGGACGCGACCCGGCTGCGGCCGGACATGTACCCCGCGTACCGCTACCTGGCGTCGGTGGCCCAGCAGCAACGGCGGTGGGACGAGGCACTGGCGGCGGCCGACCGGGCGATAGAGGTCGCCCGGGCGCAGCCCCCGAAGGTGCTCGCCCCGCTCTACAGCCTCCGCGCCCGGGTCCACCGCGACCGCAACGACACGGACGCGGCCCTCGCCGACCTCGGGCGGGCCGTGCAACTCCATCCGAGTCCCGAGGACCACGCCGAGCGCGGCCGCCTGCTGCACGGCCGTCGTAAGCTCCCGGAGGCGCTGGCCGACTACGAGGCGTCGCTGCGGCTCCAACCGGGCGAGGCGGAGGTCTGGCGGTGGAAGGCCGAGGTGCTCCTGGCGTTGCACCGGGAGGCCGAGGCGGTGACAGCCCTCGACCGGTATTTCGCCGAGCGCGGCCGGCCGACGGCGGAGGTCTTTCGGACGCGCGGGCTGGCCCGCGCCCGACTCCGCCAGTTCACGGCGGCGGTGGTCGATCTGTCCGAGGCACTCGTGCTGCGGCCGGATTCGACCACGCACGCCGAGCGGGGGTGGGTGCTGCTCGCCAACGAGGCGGCGCCGCTGGCCCTGCGAGACTTCGAGGACGCCATCCGGCTCGACGGGAAGAACGCCGAGGCCTACGCCGG
>JANPKP010000236.1:0-6137 GCA_031426095.1 Gemmataceae bacterium | reverse complement strand
CTAAACGGGATCGCCGCCGGGCGCCCCGGTAGGCGGGGCAAGCCGTGACGCCCCGCCGTCACTCGGTCTTGACTTTCGGCCGCTACCGTCATTTCCCCGACCCACCGGCCGCTTATAATCCCCCGCCGGCCGCCCGCCGGTTGCCACGGAGGGTTCACCGATGACGCTCCCATTCCGCCCCGCACCCCGCCACGTCCCCGCCGTCGTCCTGGCCTCGCTCGCCCTCGCCGGCCCGGCCGCCGCGGCGGAGGACGCCCCGCCGCTGGGGACGGTCCGCACGCTCCCGGTCGTCACCGTGTCGCTCAACGTCGGCGGCACGGAGAAGGAGTCGAAGCGGGTCGTCTACGCCCCGCCGCCGGGGTGGTACGTCCGCAGCCACACGGTCGAGGTCAAGCGGACCGGGCCGGCGTCGTACACCGTTAGCACCGTGCCGGCCGGGTGGAACTGGTCGTCGGCCGAGGCCGGGAACGGGGGGAGTAAGTCGGCGGCGGCAGGGACGGTGTCGGCCCCGCACGTCGCGTTCGGCGGGTCGCTCGCCCTGGAGGCGGAGGCCGCCGCGGCCGGCCGGCAGCGGACGAACGCGAGCCACCACGCCCTCGTGGTGGAGGCGACGGCCCGCGGCCCCGGCCTCTGGCGGGGCACCGGCGGCATCGACCTGACGGTGACGGCCGAGATGGTCTACGTCGGCGACAGGGGCGTGCCGGAGAAGTGAATCTCAAAGCCCGGGACGGCCGACCCGGGGCTTTCGCGCGCGCCTACAATGGCGTTCGGTTTCCCACCCTCCTCTCCCGTGGAGGTCAGCCCGTGTCCGCGAGCGAACGAACCGCCCCGCCGCCCGGGGCCGAGGGCTACATGCGGCGGGCCGTCGAACTGAGCCGGCACGGGATGATGAAGGGGGATGGCGGGCCGTTCGGGTGCGTGGTCGTCCGCGGCGGCGAGGTCGTCGGCGAGGGGTGGAACCGGGTCGTCGCCACCAACGACCCGACGGCCCACGGCGAGGTCGTGGCCATCCGCGACGCCTGCGCCCGGCTCGGCACGTTCACGCTCGCCGGGTGCGACCTGTACACCAGCGCCGAGCCGTGCCCGATGTGCCTGAGCGCCATCTACTGGGCCCGCGTCGACCGCATCTTCTACGGCAACACCCACGCCGACGCCGCCGCCATCGGGTTCGACGACGCCTTCTTCCTGGCCGAACTCGTCAAGCCGTCGGCCGGGCGGAAGGTGCCCGAAGTGCGGCTGCTGGCCGGCGAGGCCCACACCGTGTTCCGCGAGTTCGCCGCCGACCCGGAACGGTGCAAGTATTGAAACTCGCCCGCCCGCCCGGGAGGCCGGGCGGGCGGGTGAATCGACGCGGACGATTACTTGCCGTTCGGCTGTGGGTCGAACGGGGCCGGCAGGTTCCCGAACTGGGGCCGCGGGAGCACCGGCCGCACCTTCGCGCCCGGCACCGGCTGGGGCTGGACGGCCGGCCCCTCGTTGGGAACCTCGGCCGGCAGCGGTTGCGGCCCCACCTTGAGGATGGCCGGCGGCACCAGCACGCCCCCCGCGCCCGGGCCCTGGGCCGGCAGCGGGGCGGGCAGCGGCTTGACGCGGCCCGGCAGCGGGCGGGCGTAGCTGGGCTGGCTGGACCCCTTCGGGGCGTCCGGGTTGGCGATCTCGGCCGACACCAGCACGAGCAGGTCGGGCTTGAACGCCTGGAGGTACTTTGCGTCCGGCTTGACGTTCGACCCGGCGATGAGCACCACCCCGCCGCCCTTGAGCCGCCGCAGAGCCTCCTCGGTCGGGACGGCGTCTCCGCCCGCCGTGTAGGCCTCGAACTTGAACTCGGCGAGCGGCTTGCGGGCTTCTTTCTCCTTCAGCGGGGCGGCGGGGGCTTCCGCGGCCGGCAGGGCCGCCTTGGCCGGGACGAGGCCGGGGGCGGGAACCGGGGCGGGCGCGGCGTCCGGGGCGGGCGCGGCGTCCGGGGCGACGTTCAGCCTGCCGGGGGCGACGTTAGGCCCGGCGGGGGGGACGTTCCCGTTTCCGAACACGACGCCGGGCCGCACGCCGGTGGCCCGGAGCGGGGCGACGGGCAGGCGGACGGTGCCGTCGGCGTCCGGGGTGAGCAGGGCGAGCCACGGGGCCGGGGTCTTGGGCTGCGGGTACTCGGCCGGGAAGACCGGGCCGGCGAGGGCGGCCGAGCGGACGACGAGCGTGTCCCGGCCGGCGGCCCGGGCCCACCCGGCGTCGAGCGCCTTGCCGTCGGCCGTCACCAGCACGGCGGCCCCGGCCTTGAGCCGGCGGGCCGCCTCGGCCGCGTCGAGGGCGGTGCCGTCGGCCGCGGTGACCGTGGTCCCCTCGTCGGCCAGCGTCTTGCGGACCGCCTGCTTGGTCGTCACCTGCTCCGTAACTACTTCCGTCACCGGCTTGCCGTCCACCACTTTCTGAACCCGCCTCTGAACCGGCACCATTTTCGTCTCGTGGACGACGACGTAGACGCCGCCGTCCGCGTTGGCCTTGAGGAAGGCGACGCGGGGGGCCGGGCCGCTGGGGTTCGGGGTCGTGTCCTTGGGGACGGGGGCGGCCGGCGCGAGTAGCACGGCGGACAAGAGGGCGGGAAGCATCGGGCGGAACTCCGGTGAGGGTTGGGGGCGGGCGGACACGAAGTCCGACGAGGCGGGCGGGCGGACGGATTGGGCGGCGGGCGAAAATTCCGGGCGGTCACGGCAGCGGCACGTTCTCCAGCCGGAACGGCACGTCCACCGGCACCGTCCTCGGCCCGACGACCACGAGTCCGACGGGGGTGCGGGTGCGGAACGTCAGTTCCAGGTCGGCGAGCGTGCGGAACTCGTCCACGCTCACGTCGTTCACGCCCGTGGACGTGGCGGGGACGAGGTGCCCGGCCGCGTCGGTGAGGACGTAGCGAGTCTCCGAAACCGTCCGGGTCGGCTCGACCACGGCGATGCCGACCACCCCGAAGGCGTTCGCCGCGTTCCCGCGGGCCCGCTGCATTTGCAGGGCGAACGGCGACGGCCCCTCCGAGCGGGCGCGGACCGTCACCGTGCCGGCGGCCGCGTCCACCCGGGTGTCGGTTACGGTCAGGCGGGTGCCGTTGGCCCCGTCGGTCGCCACCCCGGGCTTCCTCACGTCGGCCACCGTCAGGAGCGTCTGGTTCGGGACGACGACCTCGGCGTGGACCGCCCCTTCGAGCAGCCGCAGCGACCGCCGCCCGCCGTCCCGCACCCGCAGGGCGAGCGGCACGACGCGGGGGTTGGGCGTCGCCCCCGGGCCGGCCGCGGGCGTCTCACTCGACTGCCACATGGCGACGCGGCCGTTGATGACCATCATGCCGTTATCGAACTGCTGGCCGACCGCGCCGGGGGCCTCGATGCGGTGCGACGCCGGGACCGGCCGGCCGGCCGCGTCGAGCGCCCGGCGGACGGTGACGCCGACGACCCCCTGCCAGGCCGGCCCGGGGGCGGGGGTCACGTCCAGGTTCAGCGTCACCTCGCCGCTCCCGAGGACGACCCGGTTGCCGGGGAAGGCGGCCGGGAGGACCAGCACGCGGACGGCCGTGGAGCGGTCGCCGGGGAGCGTCTCCGGGGTGCCGTCGGCGAGGAGCACGGGCACGGCCCCGGCGCTCGTGGGGGCGGCCGGGGTCGCGGTGTACGTCTGCCGGCGGCGGTGGGAAACGACGTCCGGCTTCGGCGGCGCGAGATCGGCGGCGAACGCCTCCCGCAGCCCGGCGGCCCGGCAGAAGGCGTCCACCGCCTCCCACGGCGGCAGGTCGGCGGTCTTCACGCTCACGGGCCGGAGGGGGTTCTCGACGCGGTTCGGGTCGAGGGCCAGGGGGATGCCGGTGCGGGCCCTGAGGTCGTGGACGGCGTTCCCGAGGGGCACGTTCGCGTAGTCGAGGCGGACCGGCTTCACGGCCAAGAGGCGGGCCGACTCGGCGGCCCGATCGAGGCGGTCGGCGAGGGCGGAGGCCCGGCGGCGGACCTCGCCGTCGGCCGACGCGGCGGAGGCCCGCAACGCCGGAACGGCGGCCGGCCCCATTTGCTCCAGTGCCCGGGCGGCGGCCTCGCGGTCGGCGAAGCGGTCGGCCCCGAGGCGGGCGACGAGCCCGGCCGCGTCGGCCGGCGGCGGCCCCGGGTCGGGCACCGGGGCCACCGCGGCCGCAGTCCCCGCACCGACCGCCCACGCCCCCACCGCCGCCCGGATTCGCCCGCCCATGGGGTCGCCCTTCCTGTGCGTGGCCGTGCCCCCGCCGGGTCGTCGCGGCCGGGCGGGGCGTGTCCATCGTACCCGCCCGGGCAAGGGGGGTGCAAGCACCTGATCGGAATGGCACGCGGATGACGCGGAGAAGACGCGGATGAAGAGGATCAGTCAAAAGAGGCGGTTTATCGCCCGCACCCGGACGGCTCCCGTTCGGGATTTGACCGCCGTGTCCGTCCGATCCTCTTCATCCGCGTCTTCTCCGCGTCATCCGCGTGCCATTGCTGTTGCGGCTTTCACCCCACCGTCAGCGACCGCCCGTTGTCCTTCGGCCCGAGGGCCAGGAGGAACGGGGCGGCCCGCTCGGCCCAGGCGTCGGCCTTCGGGTAGGAGCCGGCGGAATTGCCCCAGGCGCTCCGGAGCATGTCGGTGTCGATCACGCCGGGGTTGAGCGGGACGGCCGCCAGCCCCTTCGGCAACTCCTGGGCGAGGGCCAGCGTCAGCCCCTCCACCGCGTACTTCGACGCACAGTACGGGGCCACCTCCGGCGACGTGGACCGACCCCACCCGCTCGACAGGTTCACGACCACGCCGCTCGCTCGCTTCACCATCGCCGGCACGAACGCCCGGAGGACGTTCGCCACCCCCTTCACGTTCACGTCGATGACCGCGTCGAACTCGGCCGCCGGCACCTCCCACAGCACGGCCGGGGCGTTCATCAGGGCGGCGTTGTTGACGAGCAGGTCGGGCGGCCCGTGCGACGCGAGCAGGGCGTCGGCCCACGCCGTGACGGCGGCCGCGTCCCGCACGTCCACGGCCGCGAAGTGGTGCGGCGGGCCGAACGCTTTGCCGAGCGCGGCGACGTGCCCGGGGTCGCGGCCGCAGCCGAGGACGGTGTGCCCGCCGGCCGCGAACCGTGGCACGAGCGCCCGCCCCAGCCCGCGGGTGCAGCCGGTGACGACGATGACTTTCGGGGTGGTGTTCATGCCGCCCATTGTGGCGGACGGCGGCGGGATCGGGTAGTGTTGCGGGGGTGCCCCCTTCCCCGCCGGAGGTCGCCCCGTGTCACGCCGCCCGCTCGCGCTGCTGTGCCTGCCGCTGCTCCTGGCCGCCGAGCCGCCGGCCGTGAAGGAGTTCGCCGAGGTCATCGGCCACGTCGAGGCCCGGGAGGTGGTCGAACTCCGCGCCCGGGTCGCGGGATACATCACCCGCCTGAATGTGACCGAAGGTTCCCTCGTGAAGAAGGGCGACCTCCTCGCCGAGATCGACCCCCGGCCGTACCAGGCGGCGGCGGACGTGGCCGCGGCCGGTGTGGGTGCCGCGGAGGCCCGACTGAAACTGGCCGTCATCGACGTGGAGCGGACCCAAAGGGCGGTCAGCATCGGCGGCGTGTCGGTCGAGGACAAGGCCCGGGGGGACGCCCTCAAGCTCGAAGCCGAGGCCGGCGTGCAGGTCGCCCGGGCCCAGCTCGACATCGCGCGGCTGAACCTGGCTTACACGCGGCTGACGGCCCCCATCGACGGCCGGCTCGGCCGCGTCCTGCTCACCCCCGGCAACCTCGTGGCGGCCGACACCACCCCCCTCGCGTCCCTCACCAGCACGGGCCCGGTTTACGTCGAGTTCGACGTGCCCGAGGTCGCCGCCCTCAAGATCATCCGGGCGACTCGGGGAAAGGGCGGGCCGCTCCCGGCGGCCGTCGGCTTCGCCGGCGACGACGGCTTCCCCCACGCCGCGGCCGTCGACTTCACGGCCGGCCGGATCGACCCGAAGACGGGCACCCTCGCCATGCGGGCGACGCTGCCCAACGCCGACGGCACCCTCCTCCCGGGCCAGCTCGCCCGCGTCCGCCTGACGATGCCGAAGTGACCCTGTGTTGCGCCTCGAATCTTACTTGTGGCCCGGGCATCCTTGCCCGGGGTGGTGCAAGACCCCGGGCAAGGATG
>JANPKP010000235.1:0-1717 GCA_031426095.1 Gemmataceae bacterium | reverse complement strand
CGGTCCACGCGCGGCGGTGGGTGGTCGAGCGGACGTTCGCGTGGCTGGTCAGGTACCGGCGGCTTGGCAAGGACCACGAGCTCATGACCGAGACGAGCGAGGCCATGATCAACGCCGCCATGACCCACCGGATGCTCCGCTGGTTGTACCCAGCCGAGGAGTTTCAAGACACACTCTAAGCTCGACTTGTGCAGTTTCCAGACTCGCACCGTGGTAGCATGGCGGGGTGATCGCCCCGGTTTCGCTGCCCACGGACGGCCGCTATGCTCCTCCCCGCCGAAGCTCAACCGCTCCTCGCGGCCTTCCTCCCGCACTTCACGACCCCGACCTTCGCCCGGTTCGTCACCCTGACCGCGGCGGCCATCCTGACGACCGGCCGGCGGACCGTCGCCAACCTCCTCCGCACGGTCGGCGAGTTGGCCCCGGGGCACGACGCCAGCTACCGACGGGTGTTGTCCGCGGCCGAGTGGTCCGGGCTGGAGTTGGGGTGCGCCCTGGCCCGCCTCGTCCTCGACCGCCTCGTCCCGGACGGCCCCGTCGCCCTGGTCGGCGACGACACCGTGGACGGGCACCCCGGCCCGAAGGTGTACGGCAAGGGCCGGCACCGGGACGCCGTCCGGTCGTCCCACTCGTACACGGCCTGGCGGTACGGGCACAAGTGGGTCGTCCTGGCGATCCTGGTGAAGTTCCCGTTCGCCGCCCGGCCGTGGGCGTTGCCCGTGCTGGTGGACCTGTACCGGACCCCCGAGGTCAGCAAGGCCGAGGGCGTCCGGCATCGCACCCCGGCCCAACGGATGTGCCGCTTGCTTCGACTCGTCCTCCTCCGGTTCCCGGACCGGACGTTCGTGTTCGCCGGGGATTCCGGGTTCGGCACCCACGAGGTGGCCCGGTTCTGCCACCGCCACCGCAGGCGACTGACCCTGGTGAGCAAGCTCCACCCGGACGCCAACCTGTTCGAGCCGCCCCCGCCGTACGGCGGGAACGGCCGCCCGCGGGTGAAGGGCCAGCGGGTGCCGAAGCCCCGGCAGGCGGCGGCGACGGCCCGCCGCACCCGGCTGACGGTGACGTGGTACGGGGGCGGGACGCGGCGGGTGGAGGCGGCGGCCGGGACCGGGCACTGGTACAAGGGCGGGCACGGCCTGGTCCCGATCCGGTGGGTGTTCGTGAAGGACGCGACCGGCACCCACCGGGACGAGTACCTGCTCACCACCGACACCAACCGAACGGCCGACGCCGTGGTCGGCACCTACTGCGGCCGCTGGAGCATCGAGACGGCGTTTCAGGAATGCCGCTCGTGCGTTGGCCGGGAGACGACCCGGGGCCGGTCCCGCAAGACGGTCATGCGGGCGGCCCCATGCCTGTTCGGGTTGTACACGGTCGCCGCCGTCCTGTACCACTCGCTGCCCGAGGCCACTCGAACCGGGGCCGTGTCCGGGCCGGGGAAGGAGACGGTGACATTTTCCGATGCCCTGACCGCGGTCCGCCGGTGGAGCTGGGTCCGAGGGGTTTTCCCACAGGCCAAGGTCGACGGGGCCATCGCAGAACTCCCGGCAGATGTGCGGGAATTACTACTGTCCGGCTTGGCCCCGGCCCCATGAAGTGCACAAGTCGAGCTCAAACGGCAGACGTAAACTGTCGCGACCTTTACCTCTCCCGGAGTCGATCCCATGCGTTGCGCCCTTCTCCTGCTCCTGTCCTCGCTTTCCGTGGCTGCGGC
>JANPKP010000234.1:0-2464 GCA_031426095.1 Gemmataceae bacterium | reverse complement strand
CCCGCGCTCCGCTCCGCGGACTCCGCGTCGCGGCTACGCGAAGAATACTCACCGCACCGGCAGGAACAGCCGCACCCACGTCTCCTGGCGGCCCGCGCCGGCGAGCGGGGGCCGCGGCTGGCCGGCGTTCGGGCGGCCCTTGAGCCACAGTAGGGACGGGGAATACTTGCCGCCCAGCGTCTCCTCGGCCGGCCCCGGCGGGGGCGAGACGCGGCCGACCACGATCACCTCGTCCTTGTTCTCGGGCGAGAGCCGCCACGACTGGTCGAGCCGGCGGAGGGAGGCGTTCTTGAGGCCGAAGCCCGCGTCCTTCCGCACCGCCGCCTCGTGGAACAGGACGCCGAGCATCGGGAACGCGCCGGCCACGGCGGTCGCCGGTGCCTCCCGCCCGCCCCGCCGGCCGCGGCCGTCGTCGGCGTCGGAAGTCGCCGTGAGGCGGTCGAGGTCGCCGTTCTCGGAGAGCCAGACGTTGACCGGCCTGGCCCGCTGCGGGTCCAACACCAGTTGCCGTTCCGCCCCCGGGAGCAGCGGCCCGTCGAGCGGGTAAGCCTGCCCGGCGTACACGGCGACGGCGTCCCGCAATTCCGCGAACGGCATGCGGTTGACGAACGAGCCGAACACGGCGGCCGGTTCGCCCGGCGGGTGGACCAGTTTCGACTCCACGGCCGGGGCCGCCGGGTCGAGGCGGGCCGACCACGCGGCGGTGAACGACTTCGTGGACCAGACCTGGATCGGCACGTCGTTGAGGGCGTCGGCCAGCACGGCCCCGTCGTCGCCGACGTGGTACGAGTACTGCCGGCGGACGAGGCCGGCCTTGCCGCCGCGGGTGGCGGCCACCCAGCCGGTGAGCGTCTGCCGGGCGGCGGCGTCCGGGCCGTCGGCCGTCCACCCGTCGGCCGGCGTCACCGCCGCCGTGTACGAGTCGATCCGCGGGCTGAACACGGTGAACCACGTCCGCCCGTCCACCCGCCCGCCGCCTACATCCACGTCCACCACGTCGATCTTGTTCACCCGCAGGTCGCGGCCCTTCACGGCGTAGGCGGTGGCGTAGGCCAGGGCGCTGACCGACAGGACGATGACCGGGAACGTGACCCACGTCAGCTCCAGCCGGCCGACCACCTTCTTGAGGAAGTAGTACTCGGCCGGGCCGACGAGCAGGATGTACAGGACGATGAAGACCGCCACCCAGCCGAAGGAGACGACCGGCACCCCCTCGAAGGTGTCGACGTGGCTCCGCAGCGCGGCGGCGGCCTCGTCCTCCTCTTCGGTCAGCCCGTAGCGTGAGCCGGTCTGTTTGGCGTCGCCGCCGGTGGAAGCGAGGTCGGCCCCGCCGTTGCGGAGGAGCCAGTCCCACACGTCGGCCCGCGAGGGGTGGTCGGCCAGCGGCGGGCGGTCGAGGTCGAACGCGACGGCGGTCACGCGGCCGAGGCCGAAAGCGCTCTGCACCACGATCGGCAGGTCTGGCTGAGGAGCATTGTCGCGGGCCGGCCCGACAACCTTGCCGGCGAGCAGGACGCGGGCAGGGCGGTCGGGCCGGGGCGTGAAGTTGGCGACGGGCAGGGTGCCGCTTTTGGCTTCCAACGTGGTGAAGCCGCCGTTCGGCGACAGGCGGAAGGCGAGCTTCGGCAGCGGCACCGTCGGGGCGTCCGGCTTGACGGCGAACGGCAGGAGCGGTTGGGCCGCCGGGAATTGGGCGAGCAGGCCGGCGTTCGCCCCGACGCCCAGGACCACCCGCCCGCCGCGGCGGACCCATTCGAGGAGCGCGTCCCGCTTGGCCCGGTCGGCGGCCGACGTTTGATCGCCGAAGAGCCGGCGGAGGAAGTCGTCGGTGGCCCCGCCGGTGGCGACGACGACCACGTCGGCCGCGTCGTACCCGAACCAGCGGTCGGGCAGGTCGTCCACGTTGACGAGGGCGGCCGTGCGGACCCGCCCGCGGCGGAAGCCGTCGGCGTCGTCGTTCCCGGTGCCGGTGGCGGGGGGCTTCGGGAGGTCGAAGCCGGGGAGGCGGGTGCCGAGGCCGAGGGCGACGTAGGTGCGGGCGGACGACGGGTAGAGGCCCGGGATGCGGAACGGGTCGGCGAGGTCGCGGCCGCCGACCGCCCGGACGCGGACGACCGTCTCGCCGCCGTCGCCGCCGGGCCGGACGTAGGGCTTGACGGCGAGGTCGCGGGCGGTGAGCGTCTGCCCCGGCTTGGCCGACGCGAGGGCGGCTAGCGGCAGGACGAGGGTGGTGCCGAGGTCGTCGCCGTCGGGCGTCTCGACGACGAGTTCGGCCGGCCCCGTCACCGCCTCGCGGACTTCGAGTTCGAGCGACAACGGGGCCCAGGCGGCGAACTTGGCGACGGGGCCGGAGCGGAAGTTGGGGTCGGCGTCGGCCGGCCGCGGCCCGGCCGGCAGGCCGACGCGGGCGGCCGTGATGACGACGGGCGGGGCGGCCGCCGCCGGCCCGGCGGCGAGGAGGGCG
>JANPKP010000233.1:0-14150 GCA_031426095.1 Gemmataceae bacterium | reverse complement strand
CGAACGCACCGCCGGCCGGCACCGCGAAGGATCAGGGGGCTGACGCCCCCCGCTCGCCGGGGCTCGTCGTCACCAAGTTCGAATTCCTCCGCAGCACGTCGAACAACTCGTGGGGCGTCGGCTTCAGCGAGGACGGTCAGTTGTTCGGCAGCACGGCCAACGGCTGCCCGCTCGTCCACATGCCGATCCCGAACCGCTACTACGAAAAGGTGAAGGGCCTCACGCCCGAGGTGTTGAGGAACATCGCGGCCGACAACCACATGGAGCCGATCACCGACAAGGTGCGGCAGGTGGACTGGCACGGCGGGTTCACGGCCGCCGCCGGGTGTAGTCTGTACACGGCCCGTACATACCCGAAGGAATACTGGAACCGCGTCTCCTTCATCTGCGAGCCGACGGGCCACCTCGTGGCGGCGATGGTGTTGGAGCCGAACGGCACCACGTACAAGGCGAAGTACGGCTGGAACCTCCTGGCGAGCGACGACGAGTGGAGCGCCCCGATCCAGGCCGAGGTCGGCCCGGACGGCCAGGTGTGGGTGATCGACTGGTACAACTTCATCGTCCAGCACAACCCGACCCCGCAGGGCTTCACGACCGGCAAGGGCGGGGCCTACGAAATCCCCCTCCGCGACAAGACCCGCGGCCGCATCTACCGCGTCGTCTATACCGGCCCCGGCGCGAAGCCGGAGCCGCGGGTGGACCTGAAGGACGCGACGGCGGCGAAGCTGGTGGAGACGCTGGCCCACCCGAACATGGGCTGGCGGCAGCACGCCCAACGGCTGCTGGTGGAGCGGGGCGACAAGGGCGTGATGCCGGCGCTGGTGAAGTTGATTGAGGGGAAGGACGCCGACGGGGCCGTTCACGCCCTGCGGACGCTGCACGGATTGGGGGCGGAGGGGGGGGCGGTCGCGGCGATCACGGCCGCGTGCCGGCATGAGTCGGCGGCCGTCCGCCTCGCGGCCCTGGCGAGCTTCCCCCTGACTGGGGTCGAAGCGAACCGGGCGATTTTCCACCTAATCTTCGACGACGACATGCGAGTCCGTTTGGCGGCCCATCTGGCCATCGCCGACCGCGCCGGGTCGGAGCGCCCCGGTGAGGAATTCGCCGGCGGTCTGGGTTGGAAACTCAGGGAAATCGCGGGCCACGAGTGGGGAAGCCCGGACGGCCTGCTGATCGCCGCCAGCACTTCCCCGGGGGCGTTCTTATACGGGGTCCAATTTTACGCCGTCCAGGGGCCGGAGAAGGTCGCGCTCCTTGAAGCGGTGGCCCGGCAACACGCGGCGTCCGGGGGGGACAGGTATATCGCCGTGATCCTCCACTACTTCAGCAACGATTGGACTCTCCCACGCGACAACCCGAAGGCGCAAACCGCCGTTATCAACGGGTGGATCGCCGGTTGGCCGGCCGGCAAGCCGCTCACGATGACGGACGAGATGCGGACCGACTTCGAGCGGATCATGAAGTTCACGGAGGTGCCGCCCTCCCGCCTCCTCAAGTTGGCGCAGGTTTGGCAATTGAAGGGTTTCGACGCCCAGCTCGCGGAGCTGTCGAAGGCCCTCCTCGCCACCGCCGCCGACGCGAAGGCGGACGACGCGGCCCGGATCGACGCGGCCAAGCAGGTGATCGAGTTCCGGCCGGCCGACGACGCCACCGCGGCGGCCCTGCTCGCGGCCGTCACGCCGCAATCGACTTCCGCCTTCGCGGCCGGAATCTTCGAGGCGTTGGGCGCGTCTAAGTCTTCCACGCTGGCGGCGGCGGTCGTCGGCAAGCTCAAGGACGTGCCCGCGGCGGCCCGGCCGGCGGCGCTCCGGCTCGTCCTCGGGCGGGCCGACTCGGCGACCGCGTTCCTCGACGCGGTGGAGGCCGGCAAGGTCCGCTTCGACGTGCTCGCCCTCGACCAGAAGACCGCCCTCGCCGCCCACCCCGACAAGCTGGTTGCCGAGCGGGCCCGGAAGCTCCTCGCCCTCGGCGGCGGGCTCCCGAACGCCGACCGCCAGAAGGTGATCGACGAGCTGAAGTTCGTGGCCGCGAAGGCGGGCAACGTGGACGCCGGCAAGAAGGTGTTCACCACGCACTGTGCCAAGTGCCACAAGTACGGCACCGAGGGGGCGCAGATCGGCCCGGACCTGACGGGCTTCGGCACCCACCCGAAGGAGGAAATCCTGGTCGCCGTCCTCGACCCGAGCCGGAGCGTGGAGGGGAACTACAAGGCGTACCGGGCCACCACCGCCGACGGCCGCGTGGTCATCGGCCTCCTGGCGAGCGAGAGCAAGACGGCCGTGGAACTGCTCGACGCCGAGGGCAAGCGGCACCCGCTCCAGCGCGACAACCTGGACGAGCTGAAGGAGACGGACAAGTCGCTGATGCCCGAGGGGTTCGAGAAGCAGGCCAAGCCCGAGGAGCTGGCGGACCTCCTGGAGTTCCTGACGCAGAAGGGCAAGTTCGTGCCCCTGTCGCTCGACAAGGTGGCGACGGTCACGAGCGTGAAGGGGATGTTCTACAGCGAGGACGCGGCGGTCGAGCGGCTCGACTTCGGCGACTGGAAGCCGGTGGCGTTCGACGGCGTGCCGTTCGTCCTCACCGACCCGAAGAAGGGGGCGGCGAAGAACGTCATTCTGCTCAACAGCACGAGCGGCACCATCCCGAAGACGATGCCGAAGGCGGTGACGGTGCCGTACAGCGGGCCGGCGAAGGCGGTCCACCTGCTCGGCGGCGTCGGCGGGTGGGCGGCCCAGACCCCGCGGAAGGGGGGCGTGTCGCTGGTCGTGCGGTTCCACTTCGCCGACGGCAAGACCGAGGACCACGAGCTGCGGGACGGCGTCGAGGTGGCCGACTACATCCGCAAGGTGGACGTGCCGGGGTCGAAGTTCGCGTTCGGGCTGAAGGGCGGCCAGCAGGTGCGGTACCTGAGCGTGACGCCGACGCGGGCGGGCCCGCTGACCGCCATCGAGTTCGTGAAGGGCCCGGACCGGACGGCCCCGCTGGTCCTGGCCGTGACGGTGGAGACGCCGTGACGTGGTGGTAAGATGGAGGCACGCCCCGGGGGACTGCGATGAGAACGATCACGGCCGTGTTCGACGGGACGGCGTTCGTGCCGAGCGAGCCGGTGGACCTGGCGGTCGGCACCACGGTGCGGGTGCCGGTGCCGACCGCGGTTGCCCCCGGGCGGGAGAACGACCCGTTCCCGTTCGCCAGCCCGCCGCCGACGCCGATGACGGCGGAGGAGGTGAAGGAGTGGGACGAGTTGCTCGCGGAGATTCGGTCGACGTCGCTGCCGTGGGCGACGGTCGAGGAGGCGATGGCCCACAGCCGCGGCCGGCCGTGGCCCGACCCGGACGCCGAAGCCGCCCCCGGACCCGAGCCGCGGCCGTGATCCTCCTCGACGCCGACCTTTTTGTGATCGACTTGCAGAAACAGACCGACAGCCGCTTCGGCCGGAACCGGCAGGCGTTCGTCGCGCTGGCCGTGTGCGGTCAACCGCTCGCGGTAACGGCCCACGTGCTGTTGGAAGTCGTCGGCATTCTGAGCTACGGGACGCCGGCCGCGGCGGTGCCCACGCTGCCGGCCCGGTTCGTGAAAATGTACAACCTGCGGGTCGTCCCCGACCTGGTCGCCACGCCGGAGTACGCCGCCTGCACCGTGGCCGAGGTGATCCAGCAGATGACGTTCAAGATGTCCCTCGGCGACGCCGTCGAGGCCGTGCAGATTCGGAGGTTCGCCCCCGCCGCGACCGCCCTCCTGACGTGGAACGCCAAGCACTTTGTCGGCCGCCTCGCCGTGCCCGTGATGACCCCGGACGAATGGCTCAACCAGCAACCGCCGGTGCCCACCCCATGACCACCCGCCTCCCGCTCGCCGCCGCCCTCGTACTCGCCGCCTCGGGGGGCTTATGCCCCCCGCTCGCCGGGGCCGCGGAGCCGTCCGCGACGCCCGCCGCCGGGCCGGCGTTCGCCCCGGACAAGCTCGCCTTCTACGAGAAGGAGGTGAAGCCGCTGCTCGCCGCGCACTGCCTCAAGTGCCACGGGGAGGAGCCGAAGAAGCTCAAGGGCGGGCTCGACCTCACGCGGCGGTCGGCCGTCGTCGCCGGCGGCGACACCGGGCCGGCGTTCGACCCCGCCCGGCCGGGCGAGAGCCTCATCCTCAAGGCGATCAGCTACAAGGACGAGAACAACAAGATGCCCCCCAAGGGGCAGCTCCCCGACAAGGACGTGGCCGTCCTGACGAAGTGGGTGGGCGACGGGCTCGCCATGCCCGGCGGCGACGCCGGCGTGCAGGAGCCGCCGCCGGCCCACGCCAAGGGGGGCGTCGTCACCGAGGAGGCGAAGCGGTACTGGGCGTATCGCCCGGTCGTGCGGCCGGCCGTGCCCGACGTGAAGGACAAGGGGTGGGTGCGGACGCCGGTCGACGCGTTCGTGCTCTCGAAGCTCGAAGCGAAGGGGCTCAAGCCCGTCGCGCCGGCCGGGCGGGTGGCCCTCGTCCGGCGGGCGTACTACGACCTGCTGGGGCTGCCGCCGACCCCCGAGCAGGTGGACGCCTTCGTGAACGACCCGTCCCCGGAGGCGTGGCCGAAGCTCGTCGATTCGCTCCTCGCCAGCCCGCACTACGGCGAGAAGTGGGGCCGCCACTGGCTCGACGTGGTGCGGTACGCGGAGACCAACGGGTACGAGCGGGACGGCCCCAAGCCGTTCGCCTGGAAGTACCGCGACTACGTCGTCAAGAGCTTCAACGACGACAAGCCGTACGACCAGTTCGTCCGCGAGCAGGTCGCCGGGGACGAGCGGCCGGGCGGGCCGGCGGAGGCCGTCGCGGGCACCGGGTTCTACCGCCTCGGGCTGTGGGACGACGAGCCGGCCGACCGCGAGCAGGCCCTGTTCGACGGGTACGACGACCTCGTGGCCACCGCCGGCCAGGGGTTCCTCGGCATGACCCTCAACTGCGCCCGCTGCCACGACCACAAGGTCGACCCGATCCCGCAGGCCGACTACTACCGGCTGCTGGCCTTCTTCCGCGACGTGCGGCCGTTCAGCTACGACCAGGGGCCGCGGGGGTCGTCGTTCTCGGACGTGGCCGCGGACGCCCAGCGGAAGGCGTTCGAGCCGGTCCTGGCCGCCCGCCACGCCCGGCTCAAGGCGGTCGCGGCGGCGATGGCGGCGATCGAGGACGCGGCCCTCAAGTCGCTCCCCGCCGAAGACCAGCGGGCGGCCGAGGGGCCGGAGCGGGAGCGGGTGGTGCGGCTGCGGGTGGTGCCCCAGCTCGCGGCCGGCCCGAAGGCCGAGTACGCGGCCCTCAAGAAGGAGCGGGCGGCCCTGGAGAAGGCCCCGTCGCCGGCCCAGGACCTGGTGCTCTCGGTGAACCACGGCGACCCGTCGCCGCCGCCGACGCACGTCATGCTCCGCGGCAACCCGCACGCCCCCGGGAAGGCGGTGACGCCCGGCTTCCCCGAGGTCCTCGGCGGCGGCGACGCGAAGGTGCCGGCCCCGAAGCCGGGCGCGAAGTCGAGCGGCCGGCGGACGCTCCTGGCCGACTGGCTGGCGTCGCCCGACAACCAGCTCGTGGCCCGGGTGCTGGTCAACCGCGTCTGGCAGCACCACTTCGGCAAGGGGATCGTGCCCACGGCCAACGACTTCGGCAAGCTCGGCGAGCGGCCGACGCACCCCGAACTCCTCGACTGGCTGGCGAGCGAGTTCGTGAAGCCTTCGATCAGCGGCGGCACCCCGTTCACCGTGAAGCGGCTGCACCGGCTCGTGATGCTCTCGAACGCGTACCAGCTCTCGGCGGCGGCCGACGCGGCGGCCCTCAAGAGCGACCCTGCCAACTCCTTGCTCTGGCGGGCGAACATGCGGCGGCTGTCGGCCGAGGAGGTGCGGGACTCGGTCCTGCTGGCCAGCGGCAAACTCAAGCTCGACGTGGGCGGGCCGAGCGTCTACCCCCGCATCCCGGCCGAGGTGCTGGCCGGGCAGTCGGTCCCGGGCAACGGCTGGCTGGCGACCAGGGGCGGCGGGTACGACCCGAAGAACCCCGACGCGGGCAACCGGCGGAGCCTGTACGTCCACGTCAAGCGGTCGCTCCAGGTGCCGATCCTGGCCAACCACGACCAGGCCGACACCGATTCGAGCTGCCCGGTCCGGTACACGACCACGGTGCCGACGCAGGCCCTCGGCCTGCTCAACGGCGAGTTCGCCCAGGAGCAGGCGGCGGCGTTCGCCGAGCGGCTGGCGAAGGCGGCCCCGAACGACCTCCCCGCCCAGGTGGCCCGCGGCCTGCGGCTGACGACCGGCCGCGTCCCCCCCCCCGACGAGGTGGCGAAGGACGCCGCCTTCGTGACCGCCCTGAAGGCGAAGCACGGCCTGGACGACGCGAAGGCCCTGGCGCAGTACGCCCTCCTGCTGCTGAACGCGAACGAATTCGTGTATCTTGACTGAAGCGGGCACGCGGCCCGCGAGGAGGACTCACAATGACCGTACCGGTGTGGCTGGAGCAACAGAACGGCTCGTTCACGGCCACCGTGCCCGGTGCCCCCGGGGTGCGGGCCGACGGCGCGACCCGCGAGGCGGTGGTGGAAAGCGTCCGCGAGCAACTGCGGGCCGGCGCGGCGAGCGGCCAACTCGTCATGGTCGACATCGACTTCGTCGGCGTCTCCGGCCTCGTGGGAACTTTCAAGGACGACCCGACGCTCCTGGACATCTGCGCCGAAGCGTACCGCCTCCGCGACGAGGAGAAGGCCACCGTGCTGGCCGAATATGATCGTTCTTGACACCGACATCCTGACCCTGGCCCTTCACGGCGACGCGGGCGTCGGAGCCCGCCTCGACGCGGTGCCGATCATCGACCAGGGCGTGCCCGTCGTGGCGTTGGAGGAAGTCCTCCGGGGCCGGATGGCGGCCATTCGTCAGGCGGACACCGGCAAGGGGAAGGTGTCGCTCGCGGCGGCCTACGAACTGCTCGCACGGGCGCTGGCCGACACCCACCGGTTTCGGGTCGTCCCGTTCACCCCGCCGGCCGAACTGTTGGTCGCGGCGTGGAGGAAGTCGAAGCTCCGACTCGGCACACGCGACCTCCGGATCGCGGCCACGACCATCATTCACGGGGCGACCCTGGCGACCCGCAACCGCCGGGACTTCGAGCAGGTTCCCGGCTTGATGTTGGAAGTGTGGACCTGAGCCCCGAGAGCCGGACCCATGCCCCGATTCGTTCGTCATTCCCGACCGGCCCTCGCCCTCGCCGCCGTGCTGCTGGCCGCGGCGTCGGCGGCGGCGGCCCCGATCCCCAAGGACCGGACGGCCGACGGGCCGACCGACCTCGCCGCCCTCCAGGCCCTCGTGGCGAAGGCAGCGGAGGCGGGGCAGTGGCCGGAGGCGGGCGACGGCGGGCGGGCCGAGCGGGCCGTCGCCCGGTTCGCGGCCGCGGCCGTCAAGGCCGGCGGGCTGCCGGAGCGGGCGTCGCCGGTCGCGGCCGCGGCCGACCGGCCCACGGAGTTCCACAAGGAGGCGAAGGTGCTCTCGGCCAAGGGGAAGACGTTCGTCGTCGCCGGCGGGCGGTTCAGCTCGATCAGCGACTGCGTCGTAGTCGCGGCCGGGGACGTGGAACTGCTCTCGGCCCGCAACGTCGTCGTGTTCGCCGGCGGCACGGCCAAGGTGAGCACCCTCCAGAACGGGGTGGTGGTCGCCGGCCGGGGGGTCGACGTGAGTTCCACCAGCCCCCTGCGGGCCGACCCGTTCAAGGCCCGCGAGTTGGAGAAGAACGAGAAGCCGGGCGAGGCCGGGAGCGTGCTCGTGGCCGGCCGGTGGCTGCGGGCCGGCAGCGCGAACGGCTGCACCTGCTGGGTCCGGAACCCCGAGGCCCCGCCGCCCGAGCCGGGGGCGAAGGGCGACCCCAAGCCGGTCACGATCGGCACCGCCGTCAACGTCCTGTTCCTCAACCCGCCCGAGACCCGCAAGAAGGGGTACGAGGGGAACTGCCGCACCGCCACCGCCCCGGCCCCGTAACGCCACTCGACCACCCCGGCCCCGCGGCCGCTTTCCGACGGAGACCTGACCATGACCGACCGCCAGTTCTGCGGCCGCACCCGCCGGGAGTTCCTCGGCCAGGCCGGGGGCGGGTTCACCGGCCTCGCCCTCTCCGGGATGCTCGCCCGCGACGGGTTCGGCAACGCCCCCACGCCCCCGGACAGCCGCGGCGTGACGGCCTTCGTCAACCCGATGGCCCCCAAGAAGCCGATGCTCCCGGCCAAGGCCAAGAGCGTCATCTTCGTCTTCTGCTACGGCGGGCCGAGCCACGTCGACACGTTCGACCACAAGCCCGAGCTCTACAAGCTCGACGGCAAGACGATCCCCGTCAAGACGTTCGGCCGGGGGGGCAAGAAGGCCGTCGGCCGGGTCGTCGGGCCGAAGTGGGAGTTCAAGAAGTACGGCCAGTCGGGCAAGCTCGTGAGCGACCTGTTCCCCCACGTCGGCACCTGCGTGGACGACATCGCGTTCGTCCACAGCCTGTACGCCGAGAGCCCCATCCACGGGTCGGCCCTCCTGATGATGAACAGCGGCCGGCTCCTGAGCGGGCACCCGTCGCTCGGCGGGTGGGTCACCTACGGCCTGGGCAGCGAGAACGAGAACCTGCCGGGCTTCGTGGTCATGCTCGACAAGACCGGCGGGCCGATCAGCGGGCCGAAGAACTGGTCGAGCGGCTACATGCCGGCGGCGTACCAGGGCGTGATCGTGCGGGCCGACAACACCCCCATCCACGACCTCGCCCTGCCCCCCGGCACGACGCGGGCACAGCAGCGGGACCTCCTCGACCGGCTCCGGGAGAAGAACCAGGAGCACCTCGCGAGCCGGGCCGACAACAGCGAGCTGACGGCACGCATCGCCAGCTACGAACTCGCCTTCAAGATGCAGCAGCACGCCCCCGAGGCGGTCGACTTCGCCCGCGAGGACGAGGCCACGAAGAAGCTCTACGGCATGGACGACCCCAAGACGGAGGACTTCGGCCGCAAGATGCTCCTCGCCCGCCGGCTGGTCGAGCGGGGCGTGCGGTTCGTCCAGGTGTACAGCGGCGGGGCCCACAACGACGACAACTGGGACGCCCACGGCGACCTCGTGAAGAACCACACGAAGCACGCCGGGGCGACCGACAAGCCGGTCGCCGGCCTGCTCAAGGACCTGAAGCGGCGGGGGCTGCTGGACAGCACGATCGTGATCTGGGGCGGCGAGTTCGGCCGCCAGCCGACGGCCGAGTACGCCAAGGGGACGGGGCGGGACCACAACGCCTACGGGTTCACGATGTGGATGGCCGGCGGCGGCATCAAGGGCGGGGTGAGCGTCGGCAGGACGGACGAGCTGGGGAACAACGCGGTCGAGGACCGCTTCCACGTCAAGAACCTGCACGCCACCGTCCTGCAGCAGATGGGCCTCGACCCGAACAGGCTCTCGTACTTCTACGGCGGGCTCGACCAGAAGCTCGTCGGCGTCGAAGGGGCCGAGCCGATCCGGCAGATTATCTAATCCGGAGAATTCACCACAGAGTCACAGAGAACACCGAGGGAGGAAACACCGAGAGGACGTGGAATTGTTTTGAACATGATTTCCATTCCTCCTCCGTGTTTGTCTTCGATCGGTGTCCTCTGTGACTCTGTGGTCAATTCTCTTCATTCCCCACCGAGGATTCGCCCGTGACCCTTTCCCGCCGGTCGTTCCTCGCGGCGTCCGCCGCCGGGCTCGCCGCCCCGGCCCTCGGCCGCGCCGCCGCCGCCGAGCCGGTGTCGTTCTTCCTCGTCGGCGACACCCACTACCGGGCCGACCTCGCCGCCCCGGCGAAGCTCGACGCCCGCTCGGCCGGCGTCACCGGCCGGCTCGTGGACACGCTCAACAAGCTCCCCGGCACGGCGATCCCCGCGGCGGCCGGGGGCGGCACCGTGGCCGCCCCGCGGGGCGTCATCCACGCCGGCGACATGATCGACAGCGGCGACAAGAACGGGACCGCGGCGGCCGCCATGCAGAAGACCGAGTGGGCCGCCTACGCCGCCGACTTCGGCCTCACCGGCTCCGACGGCCGGCTCAAGGTCCCGGTGTACGAGGTCCACGGCAACCACGACGGGCCGCACGGCGACGGGCTCGCGGTGAAGCAGGTGGTCGCCCGGAACAAGACGCGGCCGGGGGTCACGAACGTGTCGGCCAACGGCCAGCACTACTCGTGGGACTGGGGCCGGGTCCACTTCGTCTGCCTCGGGATCGTGGTCGGCGAGGTGAAGGCGGTGGCCCGCAAGCGGCGGTACGCCCCGCTGGAGAGCCTCGCATTCCTGGCCGCCGACCTCAAGGAGAAGGTGGGCACGAGCGGCCGGCCCGTGGTGATTACCCACCACATCGACATGCTCCGCTACAGCGGCCCGGCCGACATCGACGACAAGGTCGCGGCCGGCAAGGAGTGGGACCCGGCCGACGTGCACGGGTACTACGAGGCGTTGAAGGGGTACACGATCGCGGCCGTCCTGTACGGCCACACGCACGCCCGAAATGTTTACAAGTGGGACGGCACGACGAAGCCGGCGGCGGCCGGCGTGCCGGCGTTCAACGTGGACAACTCGGCCCACTTCCTGAGCAAGGCCCAGGCGTTCTTCCACGTCGAGGTCGCGGACAAGTTGACGGTCCGCGAGTACGCCACGACGGACGCCTGGGAAACGGGCGCGTGGACCCCGCAGACGTGGACGGTGCCCCTGCCGGGGTGACGCGGGCGCGCGCTACGAGAGAGCCAGGAACGAGGCGGCGGGGTCGGCCACGAACGCCCGGACGTCCGCGAGCCGGAGTCGGAGGAGGGCCGCCACCGCCGCCGTCGAGCAGTTCCCGAGCCGGACCCAGACCACCTTCGGCGGGTAGCCGTAGAGCAGGGCCCGTTGTTGGAAGTCGGTGTCCTTCGACGTGATCGCGAAACCGTGGGCGGCGGCGAACGCCCAAACGTCCGGGTCCGGGGCGGCCGCCAGTCCGGCGTCGCGGACGTGGGCCGACCCCGGGTACTCCGCGGCCAGCACCCCGACGAGCCGGTGGGAGAGGTTCTGGTCGAACAACAGCTTCATGCGGCCGGGACCACCCACAGCCGCCGCTCGCGGTCGGCCGCGAACGCGAGGCAGGCCCGGATGTCGTCGGCCGTCAGGTCCGGGAAGTCGCCCAGGATGTCGTCCACGGACATCCCGCCGGCGAGGTATTCGAGGACGTCGCGGACGGTCATGCGGAGCCCGCGGACGCACGGCTGCCCGCTCCGCTTGCCCGGCTCGATGGTGATGAGGTGGGAGTAGTCCATACCCGAAGCCTACCCGCCCGCCGGCCCGCGGTCAACGAGTCGGCTCACGGGTCGGGGTTGCCGAGCTGGCGGCAGATCGCGCGAGCGGCGAAGTTCGGTATCTCGCGGTGCCGGGGGACGGCCGTGCGGCGACCGTTCGCGGGGTTCTCCCGGATGGCGTGGTCCGACCCCTCGCGGTCCAGCACGCACCCGCACGCCCGCAGGTGTTGGACGAGCTTTCGCCGGCTCACGGCACCACCACCCCGGCCGGGACCACCTCGACGCCCGTGCTGGCCCGCAGGTGCAGGTGCAGCGGCTCCTCCACGTCTGCGTCCGGGTCGGACAGCGACGGGTCCGGGCGGGGCAGCGGCTCCCCGCGCTCCACGGCGATTTCGGCCAGGTCGAGGAGGGCAGACGCGAGCAACCGCCGGGCCTCGGGCAGGTCCGCCACGCAGGTGATGGCCCCCGGAAAGTCGAGGGCGTGGACCATGCCCTCAACGAAGTGGTAGGCGGCCCTGTACGTCAGCATCGGGGAGCCTCGCCGCAAGTGGGGTCCGCGGAGAATTTCGCAGCGATCGCCAAGAGTTGCCGCGTGAGCGGCTCGAAGCACTCGGGGCGCGGCCCCGTGCCGGACGTATTGACCACCCGCCCATCGCACACCCACGCCACCTCGCCCGACCCGTGCAACCGCCCGGCGAACTCTGGCGTCTCGTACAGGTCGGGGCACCCGTCAGTGTCCACCAATACCAACTCCAGCCGGCCACCAGGATCGACCGCGGCCAGCACCTGCTTGAGCCTGGCGAACCCTTGCCGGGCAGGGCCACTCCAGAATGCCATTACGAACAAGACCCCGAGCCGAATGGTGCCGATGACCGTGCGATCGGCTTCGGCCAGGAAGCGCGTTCGGTTCGCGTGCGATGCGGGCAAGTCACCGAGCGCCTTCACGCGGTCGAACGCTTCTGCCATAGGTGCCTCGCCACGGACTTATCCTCTCCAGCGTAGCCACGCCCTCTGCTCGCCGCAACGGCCGTCTTCGGTCACTATCCTATCCCTCATCCCCCTGCCCCACTCCCCGGAGTCTTCTCTCATGCGTGCCATTCAGCTCGAGCAGCCGAAGCAGTTCCGCGTCATCGACATTCCGGAGCCGGCGAGTCCCGCGCCGGGGGATGCCGTCGTGCGCGTGCACCGGGTCGGCATCTGCGGGTCGGACTACAGCGGCTACCTCGGGAAGATGCCGTTCTTCTCGTACCCCCGCATTCCCGGGCACGAACTCGGCGTCGAGGTCGTGGCCGTGGGCGAGGGCGTCACCAACGTGAAGGTCGGCGACCGGGCGAGCGTGGAGCCGTACATCAACTGCCAGACGTGCTACAGCTGCCGCCGCGGGCACACCAACTGCTGCGAGAACCACCTGACCCTCGGCGTCCACTGCGACGGCGGGCTGCGGCCGCTGTTCACCATCCCCGCCCGCAAGCTCCACGTCTCCGAGTCGCTCACGTTCGAGCAGCTCGCCCTCGTCGAGACGCTCGGCATCGGCCTGCACGCCGTCAACCGGTCCGACCCGCGGGCCGACGAGACCGTCCTCGTGATCGGGGCCGGGCCCATCGGGCTGAGCGTGGTCGTGTTCGCGAAGCTCACCGGGGCCCGGGTGGTGGTCATGGACCTGAACGAGGGGCGGCTGAAGTTCGCCCGCGAGAAGATGGGCGTGAGTGAGACGATCACCGGCACCGGCACCCCGGCCGACGTGAAGGCGTTCACCGACCTGACCGCCGGCAAGCTCGGGAACGTGGTGGTGGACGCGACCGGGAGCAACCGCTCGATGGTGGGGGCGATGGACTACGTCGGGTTCACCGGCCGGCTGGTGTGGGTCGGCATCACGAACGAGGAGTTGGCGTTCAAGCAGCCGCTCATGCACCGGCGGGAGATGTCGTTCCTGGCGAGCCGCAACGCGGTCACGTGGGAGTTCACCCGCATCGTGCGATTGATGGAGGCGGGCATGATCGACACGAAGCCGTGGGTGACGCACACGGCCCCGTTCGAGGGGCTGATCGACGCCTTCCCCGGGTGGATGCATCCGGGCGCGGGGGTGGTGAAGGCGATGGTGGAGGTGTAAGGGGCGGAGTGAGTCAAGAGAAACAACCACAGAGTCACAGAGGACACCGAGCCGAGCCGGGCACGAGAGAAAACCCCCGACCCGGGTTTCGATTTCTCGCGTGTTTCTTCCCTCGGTGTCCTCAGTGACTCTGTGGTGAACTCCCGCTCCCTCACGGCCGGCGGTGCGGCGGGGCGGCGGGCGGCTTCGCACGCATCTCGCGGACCAGTTGCTCGATCAGGTCGAGCGTCTGGGCGTCGGCCTCTTCCATCGCCCTCACCACGTCGTGGGCCGCCCGCCGGTTGTCGATCATCTCGCGCAAGAGTCGGGCGTTCCGCTCCTGCCCGTCGCGGATGGCCTGGACGGCCAGGGCGTAAGGGTTGGCCGGGGCCGCCGGTGCGGCGGGGGTGACGGCCGGGGCCGCCGGCGGCGGGTACGGGGCGACCGGGATCGGCGGGTGGCCGGGCGGCAGGCCGGGGTGATATTGGGCGGCGGCCGGCCCGGCGAGGGCCAGCGCGACGACGCCGGCGACGAACGGTCCGAATCGCATCGGAAGGCTCCTGAGCGACACCGGTACGGGGGGGCGGGTGCGAACGTGATTATGCCCGCCGGGCGGACGGCCGCCGAGGCGAACCGGCGGGGGCGGCCGCGGCGGGAGGCGACGGGCGGGCGGGCGACCGGCAGAACCGGCCGGGTTGGATGGGGTACGCGATCCCCGGTCGCGGCGATTGCTTACCAGCCCGACGCGGTCGCGGGGGGGGGGGGCCATGGCCACGCGAACCCGTCGGGCGGGGGG
>JANPKP010000232.1:0-9458 GCA_031426095.1 Gemmataceae bacterium | reverse complement strand
GTGGGCCACGACCGTGTCGGTCGAGGCCGTACTCGGGTGGTCGGCGTGGCGGCGGGCCCACCAGTATCACGCCCGCCGGTGCCACTACCGCGCACGCGGGGCAGACCCGCCCCGATGATCATCTACAACTGTAGTACTAGTACGCGTTGGCCGTGCGTGTGCACGGTGCCGGCCACCCACCCGTCGTGATGGATCGCTCGGTTGCAGAAGATCTCGAAGTACTGCGTGGTGTGCCGGTCCTTCGCCCTGGCGTCGTCGAACGTGTACATCATGCTGACCCCTTCGATGGGGCGCTGTTTGAACCCGTTGACCTCCTTCGGCTCCGGCAGGCCGCACGCCTCCAGGACTGTCGGGGTGATGTCGGTGACGTGGTGGAACTGACTCCGCACCTCGTTCTTCGCCTTGATGCCCTTCGGCCAGTGGACGATCGTCCCGTTGCGGGTGCCGCCGAAGCTCGAGGCGATTTGCTTGGTCCAGGTGAACGGGGTGTCGCCGGCCACGGCCCAGCCGGCGGCGTAGTGGTTGTAAGCGTTCCGCCCGCCCAGTTGGTCGATCTTCTTCAGGATGTCTTCGAGCTCCTCCGGCACCTGGTTGAAGTAGTTCATTTCGTTGAACAGCCCGACCATGCCGCCTTCGGCGCTCGCGCCGTTGTCGCCCAGGATGTAGACGAACAGGGTGTTGTCCAGTTGCCCCATCTCCTCGATCGCCCCGACGAGGCGGCCGACTTCGTGGTCGGTGTGCTCGCCGAACCCGGCGAACACCTCCATCTGGCGGGTGAAAAGTTTCTTTTCGTCGGCGGAGAGTTTGTCCCAGTCCTTAATCGCCTCGGGCTTGGGAGCCAACTTGGTGTTCTCCGGCAGCCGGACCCCCGCCCCGCACACCGCACACGCATACCCATAGGCCACCAGCACAGCCTCTCGGAAGGCACGGTCCCGACCAACTTTGGCAGGGAAAGGTGAGTCAGTGTCGAGGCCGACGGCGGCCAGGATGTCCTCGTGGGTCGTCGCCGGGAAGTGGGCGTCGAGGAGTTGCCGGGCGATGGTAGAGATGAGGGCGGGGTTCTTCTCGAATGCGAGTCGGACGGTAGGGGTGAATTGGCCGGCGGCGTGAGCCTCCCGCAGTTGCCGGGCGGAGGGCGACGAGTGCCCCTTGCGGGGCGGGTAGCCGGCCTCCGGGCTGACGACCCAAACGCCGTCGTTCTTCAAGTACCAGAACGGGAACTCGGGGTGGTGCGACCGGCGGGGCGGGCCGAACTCAGTCAGCAGGTTGCGGAGCGGGTCTTCAACGTCGGAGTAGCGAAGCGGCCCCTGTTCCCCTGACACCCATCGACCCAGGGCGAGGAGGACGAGCAGGGGCTTGTGGGGCGCGCGTTCTCCCTCACGCTCCCAGACGCGGAGGCGGGCGAAGGCTGGCGGGACCGAGGTGGGGTCGTTCGCGGTCGGCGTCGGGCGGCGCGTCGGGGGCCGTGGGTCCGCGTCCCACTCTACCACGCCGTGGGGCGGAGGGCTTGCGGGAAAGCCACACGTCAACTCGCGCGACCGACGGGCGGGCCAGGGCGGCGGGGTTCACACGGGTCGGCTGATGGAGGCCGAGCGGGCTTCGACGGCAGGCAAAGACGGGCCGCGCATCGGGGCCGTCGGGAGACCGCATGTCGGCCCGACGTGCGAGGACTTGTCTGCGTCGTCGGTCACTTTTGCCGGCGGGCCGGTAACGCTTCCACGCCCCCGACGCTAGGACGGTATCCGCCCCGGGCGGCAGGAGGCCGAAGGCGGCGGCCGGGCGACGCTCGCGGCAGATTCCCGAGGCGGGCACGCGGCCGGCACACCGGGTGCATACTCAAGTGGCGAAGTCAACCCCTCGGCTCGGGTCTCCCGGGCCAGCCCCACCTTCCTCCGCACGTCCACCCGATACGTCCCCAGGGCCGGCGGCGAAAGCCGCCGGCCTCCTGTTTTCACGCCCTCCCGTTCGCCGGCCGAAGCGGCGCAGTGTCGCGGCACCCCCGCTCCGGTGGTCAGGCCCTTTGGGCTCCAACGTCCGGGGTGACGAGGGCGTCGGCGGGCGGGGTCAGTTCCCGGGCCGTCGCCTTCCACTCGGCGTACCAGCCCGCGAGCGACCGCTGGAAGAGGCGGTCTGTCGCCGGGAGGGTCGAGGTCGTCGTGCCGGGGCCTTGGTCGGTCATCGAGCCGCCTGTAAAATGGGGGGAACGTGCGCAAGGGCGAGGGCCGGTCGGGTGCGACGCGGCCCGTTCAGAGGGGGGGCCACGCCTTGTCCATCCCCTCCCGCTCGACGGCCACGACTTCCGCCAGGCTGACCTCGTACTCCCGGGCCACCTGCTCCCGCGACGGGCGGACGGCGAGGCCCCCGTCCTGTGCGGTGACGAGGGCCGCGAACATCTCCCGGCGGGCGTCTTCCGGGTACGGCGGGGCGGTCTCGGCGTCGGTCATCACGGCCTCGCGGCGTCAGTCGGGTTGCGGGCGAAGGGTTATCGGCATAACCGGCACCCCGGGCGAGGGGAATGCCGACTGGGGGGCGGCGGGTGGCCAGTTTCGACATCGTGCTGCGGACCCACGCGAGCCTGCACCCGGGCGGCGAGCCGAGCTACTTCGTGTCCGAGTACGACGGGGTTGTGACCTGCACGGACGACGAATCGGGTGAGGCGACGACCGTGGGGCGAGTCCGGGCCGTGCGGGTCCACGCCGCCTTGGCCGCCGAGCACGGGGAGTCTCTGTTCGACGTGTGCGACTCCCACAGCCAGGAACTCCACGTCCTCCACACGCTCCTGTACGAGCCGGGCGGGTACGGGTTGAAGGAGTCGCTGGCCCGCCGGTTCGAGGCCGTCCATGACGACCTCCTGGTGCTCGACTACGTCGTGCTGCACCCCAAGTGGCGGGGCCTGAAGGTCGGGCTGCTGGCCGTCCGCAAGCTGGTGGACGTGCTCGGGGGCGGGTGCGGGCTGGCCGTGTCGGAAGTCGGGCCGTTGAGGCGGGCGGCCCACCGCCTGCTCAGGGTGCCGGCCCGGTGGCTCCCGCCGAACGCCCTCAAGCAGGAAAAGGAGGGGGCGGCGGTCAAGCTCCGGCGGTACTTCCGGGGGATGGGGTTCGAGCGGCTCGGGCGGACCCCGTACTACGCGCTGCCGCTGTCCGGTCGGACGCCGACGGCGGGCGAGTTGCTGGAGCCGGGACGCGGCGGGTAGGGCTTTCAACCTCCGGCCCGCGTGGCGAGACCCGTCGGACGGTCCAACTAACCGGCCGAAAAAGGACCGATGACGCACGCCCTGTGACGCCGCAAGGCTCACCGAGTAACGCGCGAAAAAGGGTGGGGCCTCCCGGGCAAGCTCTCAACTCCGCTTGGCCGCGACCACAGAGGGGGCCGAAACGGGACCGCCCGGGGAGGAGTCGTGAGCCTTGACCTTCCAGCCGGCGTACCAGCCGGCGAGCGACTGTTGGAACAGGCGGTTGGCGGCGGGCGGAGCGTCGGTCGTGGGGCGGTAGGAGGAGCGAACGGGGCGTCGGCCGGTCATCGAGTCTGCCTGCGGGGGGGACGGGTGGAGTCGGAGAAAATGCGAGGCCCGCGAACGGGCTTCCCAAAGACTTAGCACCATTCTGAGGCTTGCCAAGCCAGTCACCGAAACCTCGACCGCGAAATCGACTGTGTCACCTCTCGGGGGCGGCCAGTCTTCGCTCAACACGACCGACCTACAGACTTCACCTCGTCGGCCCGGTTCTCGAATGTCCGGGAGACGGCCTGGCACGGTTTACGACTCGCACTCGTCTCGGACGCCGAAGAATTGGCTCCGGACGATTTGGGGGGGGTAATACGCTGCGGTTTCGGTTGACACCTATTTGACCCCTATTTCCCGGGAAAGGGCGGAAAATAAGGAACCCCTGGAAAACCGGCCCCGTTGTAAGGGCTTATTTTCCAGGGGTTTCTGAGTTGCGGCGGTAGGATTTGAACCTACGACCTCCAGGTTATGAGCCTGGCGAGCTAACCGGGCTGCTCCACGCCGCGATCATGTAACCGAAGTATACCCGACCGACCTCCGGGCGGATAGGGGCCGGCTCCGGAAGTCGCCCAAAAATCACTCTTCACTCTCGCAATCGGGCCGAATCGTGGTCGATTGACCCGCGCGGCGCGGCGGATAGGATAGCCCCGCGCCGTCCGCCGCGGCCCGCCACGCTCCCCCGAGGCCGCCCCGTGCCGCTCCCGCCGCTCGTCCTGCTCTACCTCGGCGGCCTCGCCTGCCTCACCCCCGTCGCCGCCTACCTCCTCTGGGTCGGCAGCTACGCCCGCCGGCCCCGGCCCACCGTCGTCTCCGGCCCCTGGGACTTCGCCGCCCTCCTCCTCGGCCTGTCCGGCTTCGTCCTCTTCGGCGGGACCGTCGTCCTCGCCCTCGTCCGGTCGAACGTCCGCCTCGGTGCCCGCGGCAACTTCAACGCCGTGAAGGCGGCCTGGGAGCACGAGTGGCTCTCCTGGCTGCTCGTCGTCGGGGCGTACCTCGCCGCCGTCGTCGGTACGGCCGCGTGGGGGCTGTTCGCCCGCCGGCGGGCGCTCGTCGTCTACAACGTCGCCCCGGCCGACTTCGAACACGCCCTGTCCGACGTGTTCGACCAGATCGGCCAGAAGGTCGAGCGCCGCGGGAACGGCTGGTTCGCCGGCCCGGAGGTCTGCCGGCTCGACCCGTTCCCGGCCGGGCGGACCGTCACCCTCCGCTGGACCGGGGACGACCCGCACCTGTTCGAGGAGGTGGAACGCCAGCTCCGCCAGTCGCTCCCCGGGCTGCCGCCGGCCGACGAGAACCCGGCCGCCCGGTGGATCACCGCCGCCGCCGGTGCGTGCATCACCGCCAACTTCGTCTGCCTGGTTTTGCTCCTGCTCACCCTCCTGCTCGTGCGCTGACGCCCCACCCGTGGCCGCCGGTGGCTTTCGTCCGCCCCCTTCTCTCTGCGCCGGTCGGGGGGGTCGCACCGCCCCTCGAGCCGCGGCCCGGACCCCGCCCCGCCCCAATCGCCCGGGTTTCGCGTCCCCGCCGCCGATAAAAGTGGTGTCGGGCGTGATGGCCCGGCCCGCGGGTCGAACCGCGGCCGCCCGGGGCGAGGGAGCGCGTCATGAAGCGGATGCTGATGGCCGGTGTGGCCGTCGTCGGGCTGGCCGTGGCGGCCGGCTCGGCCCGGGCGGACGACGGGTGGGGCGGGGCCCCGGGGTACGGCGGAATGCCGAGCGGCGGGTACAGCCCGCCCCCCAGTTACGGGGCCCCGCCCCAGGGCGGCGGGGGCGACGGCAAGTTCGGCCTCTTCCCCGGCCTGCGTGGTCTCTTCGCCAAGAAGCCGTCGGCGGGGTGCGACACCTGCGGGGGGGCCGGCGGTCATCCCCACATGGGCCACGGCGGCGGGTACGGTGGCCCCGGCGGGCCGGGGATGGGCGGCCCCGGCGGGCCGGGGATGGGTGGGCCAGGTGGTCCGGGGATGGGCGGCCCGGGCGGTCTCTCCCAGCAGCAGGGGACGCTCGTGTTCCCGAACCATCCCTTCGTCCGCTCTCCCCGTGACTACTTCATGTGGGGCAACTGAGCCGGCGTCAAAGGTGAAGCTCAAAGCCCACCCGTTACAACAGGTGGGCTTTCGACATTCGACCTCGAAGCGGGGCAACGCACGGCGTGTTGCACAACTCCACTACCAGTTTTTACCGCATAAACGCGATTGGGCGGCATCGTTCTTCTGCCCCCTAAACGACTTGGGGCGACCGTTACCACATCCCCCGGTAAGGTGGGAGAATCCCATTATTCCCGCCCGCCCTCACTTCCCGCGGTTGCTCCGCTCCAGGTCGCGGAGGTACGTCAGCGCCTCGTCGGCCGTGCCGACGACCGCCCCCGGCACCCGGCCGCGGTCGTCGCACTCCCGCAGCAGCATCAGGTCGTCGAAGTCGTCGGCCGCTTCGAGCCGCTTGCGGGCCTTGAAGCCGAGGGTGCCCGCCTTGTACTCCTGGGCGAGCATGTGGTTCTCGATCAGGAACGCCGTCCGCTCCGTCAGCAGGCCGTCGAGCGCCTGCAACCCGGCGGCGACGTGGTCGTACGGGTCGATCCCCTTGCCCACGTCGTGGAGCAACGCCGCGAGGAGGAACTCCTCGTCCCACGGCCGCTCGTCGCGGGCCGCCTCGAACACCTGGAGCGAGTGGTACAGCACGTCCCCCTCGGGGTGCCAGCGGGGGTTCTGCTTGACCTTCTCCAGCGGCAAGAGCAGGAGGCGGAACAACTGGTACGGGTCGACCTCCTCGTCCTGCTCGGCGATGGCGGCGTCGGCGTCCACCTCCGGGTGTTCGCGGGCGATCAACTCCTCCAGTTCCCGAACCGACGCCCGCTCGATGGCCTTGCCGGTGATCGAACTCTTGAAGACGTAGTGGGCCTGGTCGGCGGCGTACACCGTCAGCTCGAACGGGTAGACGTCGTGGACGTGGACGTGGGTGAAGACCCGGGCCTCGCCGTGCTTTTCGATGTGCTTGCGCTCCACGTCGTACTGCAACCCCTCGTCGTCGAGGGCGGCGGTGACGGGGTCGAGGTGGTCGCTGAACAGGTGGAGGTCGATGTCCGACCCCTTGCGGACGTGGCCGGTCATCACGGAGCCGATGAGGCGGGGGCGGAAGCGGCAGAGGACGCGCATGAGCCGCAGGGCGTGGAGCCGCATGGCCCGGAGGTCGGCGGTGCGGTTCTCCCCCTCGTGGACGCGGGCGAACGACTGCACGAGGTCGCGGATTTCCGAGTTCTTCGGCAGGTCGGACGGCTTGACCGACCCCCGGCAGACGCGGGCGGCGGCCTTCCGCTTGGCGGTGAAGTACTCTCTCTCTTCCCGCGCGTACATGAGGCGGGCCGCTTCGAAGGCGATGGCGTGGCGGAGCTTGGCGTCGGCCATGAGGTGGGGTGCGCCGGTGAAGTTTAACGAGCCTATCCGGTGCCGGCGCGAGGCTCGGAAGGCATGATACGCCACGCCCCGGGCGTGGTCCACCCGTGGTCGGCGGTCGCCGCCCGCCGCCGGCGGATTCCCTGAGAATTACCGCCGTTCCGCCGGCGGTACGGCGGCAACTGTCGCCTTGACGGTCGCACGGCCCCGCAGATATAAGTGTATCCCAGGCTGCAAGCCTCGATCAAAGGAGCTTTGATATGATCCGCCTGCCTCCACTCCTGGGCGGCTTGGCGAACGCGGTCCGCCGGCCCGTCCCGCCGGTCCAACCCGATCCGAACCGCCACCACCTCATCATCAGCGGCACCGGGCGGGCCGGGACCAGCTACCTCGTCCAGCTCTTCGAGGAACTGGGCATGGACACCGGGTTCTCCGGCCGGCACGAGGGCATGCACCCCACCTGCGACGCGGGCAAGGAGCACGACCTGCGGAACCCGGCCGCCCCGTACCTGGTCAAAGACCCGCACCTGTGCGAGTACCTGGACGAGGCCCTCGCCGGCGGGGGCGTGGTGGTGGACCACGCCCTGATCCCGGTGCGGGACCTGTACGCGGCCGCCGAGAGCCGGCGGGACGTGGCGCGCCGCTGGTACGCCGACCCGAACAGCCCCGCGTATCCGCCGCCCGGCGGCCTGTGGGACCCCTCCACGACGGCCGACGGGCAGGAGGCGGTCCTCGCCCAGAAGCTGTACCGCCTGCTTGAGGCCCTCGCCCGGCACGACATCCCGACGACCCTGCTCCACTTCCCGCGGGTGGTCCGCGACCCCGAGTACCTGTACCGCAAGGTGGCGTTCGCCCTCCCCGGCGTGGGCCTCGACCGGTTCCTGGCGGCGCACCGGGCCGTGACCCGGCCGGAGCTGGTCCACGACTTCGAGAAGCGGGCCGCGTGACGGCGGCCGCGGCCGCCGGCGACCGCGGCGGCCGGACCACGGGGTTCGTCCGGACCCGCGGTGTAAGGACCGTCGGGCCGCCGGCTATACTTCCCCATGCACACCGCCAAACTCTTCGAACCGCTCACCCTCCGCTCCGTCACCCTCCGCAACCGCATCGGCGTCTCGCCGATGTGCCAGTACAGCGTGCCCGACGGCCTCGTCGGCGACTGGCACCTCGTCCACCTCGGGTCGCGGGCCGTGGGCGGGGCCGGGCTGGTCATCGCCGAGGCCACGGCCGTCTCCCCCGAGGGCCGCATCTCCCCGGGCGACACCGGCATCTGGAAGGACGCGCACGTCGCCCCCTGGCGCAAGGTTGTCGATTTCGTCGCCGCCCACGGGGCCGTCCCGGGCATCCAGCTCGCCCACGCCGGCTGGAAGGGGTCGACCGCGGCCCCGTGGCTCGGCGGCAAGGCCGTCGCCCCCGCGGACGGCGGGTGGCAGCCGCTCGGCGTGGGCGACAAGCCGTTCACCGACGGCTACCCGACCCCGAAGGCGGTCACGGCCGACGACATCGAAACGCTCTGCGGCCGGTGGCGGGACGCGGCCCGGCGGGCCCTCTCGGCGGGTTTTAAGTTCATCGAAATCCACGCCGCCCACGGCTACCTGTTCCACAGCTTTTTCTCGCCGCTGGCGAACCGCCGTACCGACGACTATGGCGGCAGCTTCGAGAACCGCACGCGGCTGCTCCTGCGGGTGACGCGGGAGCTTCGGGAGATCGTGCCCGCCGACCTGCCGCTGGCCGTGCGGCTCTCCTGCTCCGACTGGGCCGAGGGCGGCTGGACGCTCGCCGACTCGGTGCGGCTCTCCGTCCTGCTCCGCGAGGCCGGCGTCGACCTCATCGACTGCAGTTCCGGCGGGGCGGTGCCCGAGGCGAAGATTCCGGTCGGCCCCGGCTACCAGACGCACTTCGCGGACGCAATCCGCCGCGAGGCGAAGGTGCCGACCGCGGCCGTGGGCATGATCACCGACCCCGTGCAGGCCGAAACGATCCTCCGCACCGGGCAGGCGGACATCGTGCTCCTCGCCCGCGAAATGCTCCGCGACCCGTACTGGCCCGCGACCGCCGCCCGCGAACTCGGCGTCTCGGCCGACCCGTTCACCCCGGACCAGTACAAGCGGGCGTGGTGAAGCGGCGTTGACCCCGGCCCCGCCCCCGGGCATACCCGCCCCGTCGTGACACTACGCACCGGGGGAAGGGTATGCGCCGGGTCGTCGCCCTCCTCGCCGCGGTCGCCGCCGGGTGCATGGCCCTCGAACGGCCGCTCGTCTTCCAGCCGTCCCCGCCGCCCGCCCACCCGCGACCGCCGGGCGGCGTCGAAGAGGCGCACTTCACCGCCCCAGACGGCACCCGCCTCCACGGCTGGTTCGCCACCCCCGCCAAGCCGCGGGCGGTCGTTCTGTACGCCCACGGGAACGCCGGGAACGTGGCCGACGGACCGGACGTTCTCGCCCTCTACCGCGACACGCTCAACGCCGCCGTCCTCGTGTTCGACTACCGCGGCTATGGAAAGAGTGAGGGGACGCCGTCGGAAGCGGGTATCCTGGCCGACGCCCGGGCCGCCCGCGCGTGGCTGGTCGCCCG